>JARXAQ010000199.1 GCA_029865825.1 Rhizobium sp. | reverse complement strand
TGTCGCCTCGGTGGCGCTCGCCTTCCCCATCGCCTATTACGCCGCCCGTTACGCGCAAGGGAAATGGAAGGCCGTCTTCTATCTCGGCATCATGCTGCCGCTCTGGTCGAGTTATCTCGTCAAGGTCTATGCCTGGAAGCTGATCCTTGCGAAGGAAGGTATCCTCACCTGGATCTTCGAGAAGCTGCATCTGACCTGGCTGCTCGATGCCATCCTGGCAATCCCGGTCATCGGCGGAAGCTCGCTGTCGATCAGCTATATCGGCACCTTCATCGTCTTCGTCTATGTCTGGCTGCCCTTCATGATCCTGCCGATCCAGGCCTCGCTGGAGCGCGTGCCCGGCAACCTGATCGAAGCCTCGGGCGATCTCGGCGCCGATGCGCGCCAGACTTTTCGCCACGTGCTTTTGCCGCTGTCGCTGCCCGGCATCGTGGCCGGATCGATCTTCACCTTCTCGCTGACGCTCGGCGACTACATCATCCCGCAGATCGTCGGCACCTCCCGCCTCTTCATCGGCCAGGCCGTCTATGCCCAGCAGGGCACGGCCGGCAACATTCCGCTTGCCGCCGCCTTTTCGGTCGTTCCGATCGTCATCATGGGCATCTATCTCACCATCGCCAAACGCCTGGGGGCCTTCGATGCGCTCTGACCGTCCCCAATCCGCAGGCATCCCGCTGAAACTCGCCGCCGGCCTCGGCCTCGCCTTTCTGCATCTCCCGATCCTGCTGATCTTCGTTTATGCCTTCACGACCGAGGAAAAGAGCTTTCAGTGGCCGCCGCCGGGCTTCACCACAAAATGGTTCGCCGTCGCCTGGAACCGTCCGGACATCTGGGAAGCGCTGGGCTTGTCGGTCCGCGTCGCCAGCATCGCGACCCTGATCGCGCTTGTCCTCGGCACGCTGGCGGCTGCAGCCGTTGCGCGAACCAAGTTCTTCGGCCGCGAGGTAGTCTCGCTGCTCGTCATCCTGCCGATTGCACTGCCCGGCATCATCACCGGCATTGCGCTGCGCTCCGCCTTCTCGCTCGCCGAGATCCCCTTCTCGGTCTGGACGATCATCCTCGGCCACGCCACCTTCTGCGTCGTCGTCGTCTACAACAACGCCGTCGCCCGCTTCCGCCGCACCTCGGGTTCACTGATCGAGGCCTCGATGGATCTCGGCGCCGATGGGTTCCAGACCTTCCGCCACATCATCCTGCCGAATATCGCAACGGCGCTGCTCGCCGGCGGCATGCTCGCCTTCGCTTTGTCCTTCGACGAGGTCATCGTCACGACCTTCACCGCCGGCCAGCAGACGACGTTGCCGATCTGGATGCTCGAAGAACTGATCCGCCCGCGCCAGCGCCCGGTCACCAATGTCGTGGCCATGGTCGTGGTCATCGTGACATTCCTACCAATCCTGGCCGCCTATTATCTGACCCGTGATACCGACCAGGTGGCCGGCAGCGGCAAATAGACCATTGAGAACAATGAGGGAGAACGACATGGACACCCAGATGCTGATCGGCTCGAAATTCGAAGCCGGCACCGAGACGGACGAGAAGATCCTCAACCCAAAGACAGGCGAGATGATCGTCGAGTTGCCGGAAGCCTCGCTCGCCCAGGTCGACGCCGCCGTCGACGCTGCCGACAAGGCCTTCGACAGCTGGTCCTCGACCACACCTGGCCAGCGCTCTGCCTATCTGCTCGCCATCGCCGACGCGATCGAGAAGGACGCCGCCGGTTTTGCTGCGCTCGAAAGCCTCAACTGCGGCAAGCCGATCAACGCCGTGCTGAATGACGAGATCCCGGCGATCGTCGATTGCTACCGCTTCTTTGCCGGTGCCATCCGCACGCTGCAGGCGCCCGCGTCAGGTGAATATCTGCCGGGCTTCACCTCGATGATCCGCCGCGACGCCGTCGGCATCATTGGCTCGATTGCGCCGTGGAACTACCCGCTGATGATGATGGCCTGGAAGCTGGCCCCGGCGCTCGCCGGCGGCAACACGGTCGTCTTCAAGCCCTCGGAACAGACGCCACTCTCAGCCCTGAAACTCGCCCGCACCATGGCCGAAACCCTGCCGGAAGGCGTGGTCAATGTCGTGCTCGGTCGTGGCGAAAGCGTCGGCAACGCGCTGATCAACCATCCGAAAATCGCGATGGTCTCGATCACGGGTGATATCGCGACCGGCAAGAAGGTGCTGAACGCCGCCGCCAAGACCGTCAAGCGCACCCATCTTGAGCTCGGCGGCAAGGCCCCTGTGATCATCTATGACGATGCCGATGTCGATGCGGTCGTCCAGGCGATCCGCACCTTCGGCTATTACAATGCCGGCCAGGACTGCACCGCCGCCTGCCGCATCTACGCCGCCGACAAGGTCTATGACCGCTTCGTCGCAGACCTCGCCTCCGCCGTCTCGACCATCAAGTTCAACCAGGCCGACGACACCGAAAACGAGATCGGTCCGCTGATCTCCAAGCGCCAGCGCGACCGCGTCGAAAGCTTCGTGACGCGCGCTGCCGAACACAAGCACATGGAGATTGTCGCCGGCGGCAAGATCGGCTCCGACAAGGGCTTCTTCTACACCCCGACGGTGATTGCCGGCGCCACCCAGGACGACGAAATCGTCCGCCGCGAAGTCTTCGGCCCCGTCGTCTCGGTGACCCGCTTCAAGGATGTCGGCGATGCCGTCACCTGGGCGAACGACAGTGACTATGGCCTGGCATCCTCGGTCTGGACCAAGGACATCTCCCGCGCCATGCAGACCGCCGCCAAGCTGCGCTACGGCTGCACCTGGATCAACACCCACTTCATGCTCTGCAACGAAATGCCCCATGGCGGCATGAAGCAGTCTGGCTACGGCACGGACATGTCGGTCTATGCGCTGGAAGACTACACGGCCGTGCGCCACGTGATGATTGCGCATTGAGACTGTAACGCTCTGCACGCCCTCACCCTCGTCCTCGGGTTCGCCGGAGGACGAGGGTATAAGACGAATTGAGGCCCTTATTTACCCTGACGGGTCAAACCGGTGGCACCCCATCGCTCTCCTTCGTATCATAGGCGGAATCAGGGAGAGCCGCATGCGTATGAATTGGAAAGGCGAACGCTGGAGCCGGAAGACAGCCAGCGCGGCATCCGCCGTCCTGTGTCTGGCCTCATTCCTTGCCATGCCCGCCAATGCCCAGGACCCGCAGGTCATCCCCGCTCCGAACCTTGGCGGGAACAATACGCCGTTGATGGACGCCTATCTCTGGCATGTGCGCGGCCTGCCGCCCGGTCAGAGACTGGCCGTCTACTCCGGCGCCGGCCCCAAATTCCGCATCATCCACGCCCTCGACGAGGGAACGCCGATCGAGCGGCTCTCCTGCAAAGACAGCCGTGGCGGCTACTGGTGCCGGATCGCAACCGTCGACCGCCCGCGCATCTCCGGCTGGGTCGACGGCCGCTTCCTGCTGGAGGAAACAGGCTTTGCCCCGCCGCAGGAGGAGCGCAATGCGCCGCTCACTCCGGAGATCTTCATTGATCCGTTTGGCGGGCCACGGCGACCGTAACCGCCAGTTCCCTCTGATGTGGGCTGGCGGGCACCGCGCTCAATCCTCCCGACGGCCCTCGCCCAACCGATCTCGCTCGTAGCGGTGCTCGACGGGAAAAACCGGCAGCCACTCTTCCCGGCGGATCGTCCAAAGCTCGTAGGTGGGGCGGAAGGCATCGATGGCGTCGATGGAGCCGAGATTGACCTCCACCTCTTCACCGCTACGCCCAAACACGGGAGAGCCGCAGTTGGGACAGAAGTGGCGGTCTCGGTAGTGCCGAGTTTCGCCGGTGACGCGAACATGGGCCTCCGGATAGATCGCCGAGGCGTGGAAAAGCGCGCCGTGATGTTTGCGGCAATCGAAGCAGTGGCAGAGCCCGACACGATACGGTTCGCCCTCCGCCTCGATCCGCACGCGCCCGCACACGCACCCGCCGGTGATGAATGCCATGTCGATTCTCCCTCAAAGCTCATATCAGTTTGGCATGAATGAATTTTGGCCGCAGCAGCATCCCGTCTCGCCATCATCCAATCCCCAGATCCAGGTCAGGCCGATCATCCGGAGGCGGTTGCCGCGGAGGCAAAACGCTTTGCCGCCCGCGCCAAGCCCACCGTTGTGTTTCGACTTGGACCTGATGCATCATATGCGCCGGGGCAGCAGAGTCTGCGGCAGGCAGGGGCATCAAACGGAATGAACTTATTTTTGAGCGCGGCAACGGCCGCCCAATCTCTGACGGCAATTTTTGCCAGAGCCGTGGTCGCAGCGGCATTCCTCTTCGTCCTTGCCTCTTCGGCTCTCGCCCAGACTGCAGCGCCCTCTCCGGTGACCATCCTCGTCAAGCCCGGTCAAGATGCCGCCGATATCGACGCCGCCATTCGCGCGGCCGAACAGTCGGGGCGGCAGGTTATCCTGCAGGTCGAGGCCGAGCCGCAAGCCGCAGACACGGCCAACGCGACGCCAGCACCGACACCGTTGCCGATACCGGCAGAATCGGTCGTTGCGATGGACGACATGTGGATGTTCGGCGATCTGGTCTCCTCCTTCGAACTGGGAATCCGGCGGGCGATCAACGGCTTCACCGGCCTGCCGGCGGCCTTCCAATCCAGCTGGCAGATCCTGCAGGCTGAAGAACAGGGTCCTTCGCGCGCCGGTTTTGCGGCTCTCCTGTCTGCCATGGCCGGCCTCGCGACAGCCTATCCCGTTCGCGCCGCCCTCGCGCGCCTGTCACGGCGGTTCAATCCGAGGCAAGTCTTCTTCATTGCGTCCCTGCGTCTGGTCTGCGATGTGATCGCCATCCTGTCCTTCGTGGCCGCCGCCTATATCGTGCTGCACCAGATTTCCGTGACGAGCACATTCACGAAACAGGTGGCCGGCTCGCTGCTGGCGATCCTGACCGGGGGGCTGATCTATGCGGCAGCAGGGCGCTTCCTGTTCAAGTCGAATGGCGAGGAAAGACCACCGCTTCTCGATATCGCCCGCCCGCATTGGCATTTCCGCATGCTTCTCGCCTACGGGATCCTGAACGTCTTCATTGCCAATTCGGTGCGGCTTGCCGATGTGCGCATGGTCGAGACGACCGCAGCGGACAGCTGGCTTTTCCTGACGGTCTCGATCCTGACGATCTTGAAGCTCTGGTGGTTCATTGCTGGCCGCCGGGATATCGCCAATGCCTTCACAGGGAAGGAAGGGGGCCATGCCCGCAGGGTGATCGGCAATTTACTCGCCAACTTCTACATTGTCTCCGCCATCCTCATCTGGGTGGTCGGGCTCCTGGTTGCGGGCACCTCGCAGAACACCGTCTGGGCAAAGGCTGCTGGCACAACCCAGTTCCTGATGATCATGATCCCGGTTCTGGACCGCGCCATCGTCACGCTTCTGGGCGCGATGGCGAGGAAGCGGGAAGAACAGCAGGGCCGGGATTTTGTCGGGATTGTTCTCAAAAGCCTCGGGACCCCTCTGGCCGGTGCGGTCTGGCTGCTGGGTCTGCACACCATCGTCCAGCTGTGGCAACCGCTGATGATGGGAGCCTCCACGCTGATCACCACCTGGCTGATCTGGCTGGAACGATTGAGCTTTGCCCTCATCGTCAGCTGGACGATCTGCAGCTTCCTGCTGCGCTACTTCGATGCCGTGGCGCCCACCAATGCGCCCGCCCTTCCCGGCCATGAAGACGAGGTCAAGGTCGAGACGAGCCGCATCAGCACCATCCTTCCCGTGGTCAGAAATCTCATCCTGGGCGCCGTCATCGCAATCGCCGGACTGGTGATCATCTCGACCGCCGGCGTCGATATCGCGCCGCTGATTGCCGGCTTCGGCGTTCTCGGCCTCGCCTTGTCCTTCGGCTCGCAGACGCTGGTAAAGGACGTGGTCTCGGGCATCTTCTTTCTCGCCGAAGACGCCTTCCGCATCGGCGAATACATCGATACCGGCAAACTGGTCGGCACCGTCGAGCAGATCTCTTTGCGTTCGGTTCGGCTTCGCCACCATAACGGCCCGATCCACACCGTCCCGTTCGGGCAGATCAGTTCCGTGACCAACTTCAGCCGCGACTGGGGCACCATCAAGTTCGAGCTACGCTTTGAGCGCGATGCCGACCTCGAGATGATCCGCAAGATCGCCAAGAAGGTTGGTCTTGGCCTGCTCGATCATCCCGAATTCGGCGACACCTTCCTCGTGCCCGTCAAGATGCAGGGCATCCATGACGTGAACGAGACCTCAATGGTGGTCCGCTTCAAGTTCACCGCCCGTCCAGGCAAACCCAGCTTCATCAAGCGGGAAGCGATGAAACTCCTGCTGACCGCGTTCAAGGAAGCGGGCCTGCCTCTGGCATCGAATGCCGTCGTGGTGCGCTCCGGCAGCGGACATATGATGGAATCCGGCGGCGCCGCAGCCGCTGTCATCCCGCTTCAGACAGCAGGCCCATAAACGAAAAATGGCCGCAGCAAACGCCACGGCCATCTTGAAATCAAAAGAAGGAGAACGCGTTGCCCGATCAGGCAGCGAGCGCCTTGGCGATCTGGCCGCGCAGCGTGCCGAGATCCTTGGCGAAGCCGCGAATGCCTTCGGCGAGCTTTTCGGTCGCCATGGCATCCTCGTTCATCGCCCAACGGAAGGCCTTTTCGTCGAGCGAAACCAGCGGCTCTGCCTTGACCGTGTCGGGTGACAAGGCGCGGGTCAGCGTGCCCTCAGCCGCATTCAGCTCGTCGAGCAGCTGCGGGCTGATCGTCAGGCGGTCGCAACCGGCCAGCGCTTCGATTTCGCCGGCATTGCGGAACGAGGCGCCCATGACGATCGTGCCGATGCCGTTCGCCTTGTAATAGTTGTAGATCGAGCGGACAGAGACGACGCCCGGATCGGTCTCAGAGGTGTAATCCTGACCCGTCGACTTCTTGTACCAGTCGAGGATCCGGCCGACGAAAGGCGAAATCAGGAAGACCTTGGCTTCGGCGCAAGCGATCGCCTGTGCCTGGGAGAAGAGCAGCGTCAGATTGCAGTCGATACCTTCCTTTTGCAGCACTTCGGCCGCACGAATGCCTTCCCAGGTAGAGGCGAGCTTGATCAGGATGCGATCCTTCTCGATGCCGCGCTCCTTGTAGCCGGCAACGATCTGATGCGCCTTGTCGATCGACGCCTTGGTGTCGAAGGAGAGGTCGGCGTCGACTTCGGTCGACACGCGACCCGGGACCAGCTCGGCCAAAGCCGCACCGACGGAGATCGCCATGCGGTCGGCAATTGCGCCGATCACGGCATCGTCCTGCCCCCCACGGGCCTTGCCCCAGGTAATCGCCTCCTGGAAGGCATCCTTGAAGGCATCGGTGCCGAGCGCCTTCAAGACGATCGACGGGTTGGTGGTGCAATCGACCGGCTTCAGGCGGCGGACGGCCTCGATGTCACCGGTATCGGCGACCACGGTCGTCATGGAACGAAGCTGTTCGAGTTTCGAAGTCATCGGCTCATCCTTCGGCTGCGCGAAAAGAGTTGGCGACCGATGGCGGACCACCGGTCTTGTTGCCCGGACTATCGCCATTGGAACATGGCAAAGTCAAGACATATGTCCTTTGAATTTGACATAAGTATCAACCGAACGGATAGTAGGGTCTGGAAGTTCCCACAAACGAGAGAAATCTTGGCGAAGCTCAGACGCGACACCCACTCGACCTATTCGGACGCGGCGGCGCTGCGCATCCGCGCGGCCTGGCTCTATTACAATGAGGGCCTGACGCAGAAGGACGTGGCCGACCGGCTGGGCATCAGCCGCTCGACCGTCATCCGCATGCTGGACGAGGCGCGGAAGCGCGCCGAGGTGCAGATCTGGATCAGCGACGGCATCGCCGACTGCGTCGATCTCGCTGTCCGGCTGGAAAAGGCCTATGGCCTCGACGAGGCGGTCGTCGTCCCCTCACCCGATGGCCAGGACGCCGGCGCCATCGCCAAAGCCGTTGGCTTGGCGCTCGGCCAGTTCCTCACCGAGGCCATCACCGACGACATGACCATCGGCGTCGGCTGGGGCCGCACCATGACCGCCTCGCTCTCGGGCTTCCGCCCGCCGCGTCGGGAAAACTGCAAGGTGGTCTCCCTGCTCGGCGGCATCGTCGCCGTCCACCAGACCAACCCGATCGACTACACCTGGCGGCTGGCAAGCCAGCTCGGCGCGGAATGCTACATGTTCCTGGCCCCACTCCTGGTGGATTCCGTCACCACCAAGCGTGCCCTGATCGAAGAATGCGGCCTGAAGACCATCTACGACCTCGCCGAAAACCTCGACCTGGCCATCGTCTCCTGCGGCGACATCGGCCCGCACTCCACCTCACTCTCGGAAGGCTTCATCAGCCACCAGACCCTGAGCGAACTCGTCGACGTCGGCTGCGTCTGCGACACCATGTTCAACTTCCTCGACGCCGAGGGAAACTCGGTCGCCCATCCGATCAACGAACGGGTGATGTCGGTCGATTTGGACACGCTGAAGAAGGCAAAGCACATCGTGCTGTCTTCGGGCGGCGCGCACCGCGCCAAGGCCATCCGCGCGACGATTAGGCGGATTGGCTGCAATACGCTGATCACGGATGAAGCCGCGGCAAGGGAATTGTTGGGGCTGGCGGGTTAGAGCCTCAAAGGCAGATAGACATTGCCATCACCCTGACGGCAGGTCCCGGCAGCGAGAGTTGGCAAACCTTCTCAACTACGGCTCGAGCACCCCGAATGCCATTGCTGTATTAATCTGCCTGTCCACCGACTGTGGCGACCTTATCTACGATCTCCATAACAGAAGACAGTATCGTACGTTGAACCAAACTCATAGATTGTTCCACTGATACAGATCGAGATACCTTACCAATGATCTTGAAACGCCCATCTGTCAGCTTTGACTTTACGGAGTTGGCATTCAGATCGGCAACGTCAACATCAACGATCCCGATCTTCGCGCCTGTTTCTGGATCAATCATCACCATCTCCAAGAGGCCAGACGTCAGGTAGTCCTCCTCCAACTTCGATAGCAACGTTGCCAACAGGGACTCGTACTTACCCATCTCTTTCAGAAACGCTTTATCGAAAACTCGCGCATTAATTTTATCGCCGAAGTTTTGCAGAAACTGTGCGATCAATGGCCTAGATATCTTAAGAGCTTCTATAATCGCGAATATGTCAATTGGCCTAAGCATGACATCAAGCTGAACAAAATCAGCATCTAATGGCTGCTTATACACTTTGAATTCTTTTAGCCTACCATCATCCGTCAGGCTATCTACCAAAGTCATGTGGAGGCCGCCCAGCGTGTATCGACGGGCAGTTTTCGACGTCGTTCCACTTAGATGATCGATTTCTGCCCCTGCGGATATTGGTGAAATCAAATCGGTGAGAAACTTGAAGCCGAGGGCAACATTCGCCTTTTTTTGATTCGAACTCGAACTCGAAACCTCTGTCTCCAACGACACGCCTTTCAAAACGTAGGCAGCGCAGTTCAAGAGCATTTTTTCATTCAGATATACAGGCTCAAGATATGACATCAGCGGCTCTCCCAGCACCACCTTAGTCGTACACTCGCGATATAGTTGCGACCACCCAATCTCTCGCACGAGACCCGGTGTGTGAGATCGCTTTTCGACCGATCCTTGCGATATGGTCAGTCAGCTTCTCGACCGGTACATCGGTAAATCGCCCCTGTTCCAGGTCTGCGAAGCCTACGTCGGCCGCTTGTCGTAAGGCCTCAAGTTTGGCCGCTTCACCAGCGGCCTTCTCCTCGACGAGCCGAAGTCCTTCGCGAAGCACATCATTTGCATGATCGAAGCGGCCGGATTCGACCAGACTATCGATCCGTCGGCTGATGTCGTCAGGAAGTTGAACCGTGTTGCGCATGGCCCATCATCTTACAGAGGCGCAAATACGGAAAGCACCGTGTTCCCCCTTTAGCGCCCCCCCGGCGGGATCGGCGGCCCGGGATTTGCACAGGCTGGCCAGCGAGAGAGCGTTTGACGGGATCAAATGGTCCGATTAGGAGGAGGACATCGTCATTGCCCAGGGAATTGTACTTTGGCTCAGCGTCTTCTTCGTCATTTCCGCTACGGCAGAACTTTCGCATTCCTGCGGCGACTAACCAGCAGTCGCTCAAAGAGCATTAATGCGGTGCGTAAGCTCTATCAGGAATTTGGCCTGGAAGACCGCCCCTGCGTTCTGTGTGGAGGCAAGACCTTCACTCTCATCTGCGAAGGCGATCGTTATGGCTTTGATCTCGACAAGCAGATCTGCGACCAATGCGGTCTGGTTCAGACAAGCCCGGCGGTAAAGAAGGACTTCCTCAACGTCTTTTATCGCGACCACTATCGCCGCCTTTATACGAAGCGCAACGATGTCGACCACAGCGGGCTTGTCCGCGAGCAGCGAGAGAAGGGAAAGCGCTTTCTCGAATACCTGCAAAAGACCGAGGTCGCATCTAAGCTGCAGGATCTGGCCGTCATCGAGCTGGGTTGCTCGTCGGGTGGCATCATCGAGACATTTAAGCCCCATTGCCGCAGCGTTCAGGGATGTGACCTCGATGTGGAGGCGATCCGCTATGGCAGGGAACAGCTGAAGCTCGATCTGGAAGTCTCCGAATTCCCAACGCAACTACCCGCTGGTCCGCGCCTCTTCATCCTCTCGCATGTGCTGGAACACACCCATGATCCGCTTGCATCGCTCAAGCAGATCAAGTCGCTGATGACCGCAGACGACTACCTCTTCATCGAGGTGCCGGGCCTCAATCTGGTGGGCGAAGGCGCCTACAGCTATGATTTGAAATCCTACTTTCACCTCGCGCATGTCACCGATTTTTCCGAGGGCACCTTGCGGGCACTCGCAGCACGCGCCGGCTACGACGTTCTCAGCTGCAACGAGACGGTCACAGCCCTGCTCCGCCCCTCAGCGCAGGAAGAATTGCCCTGGCAGCGCAGTGACAAGGACACGCCGGAAAACATTCTCAGGATCGAGAAGGCGCGAACGAAGCGGTGATCCCAACGGTCAGCGCTGTCCGGCCGCGCGCGGTCCTCACCGCTTCCCCGCCTCCCAGCCGAGCATCGCCCGCTTGCGCGTCAGCCCCCAGTGATACCCGGTCAGCGCGCCGCTCTTGCCGAGTGCCCGGTGGCACGGCACGACAAACGAGATCGGGTTGCGACCGACGGCGGCACCCACGGCGCGGCTGGCGGTTGGCTGGCCGATTTTCTGGGCGATGTCCGAATAGGTGACGGCACGGCCGAGCGGGATTTCCAGCAAGCTTTCCCAGACGCGGATCTGGAAGTCTGACCCGATTAGGACCACGCGCAGCGGCTCCTCTGCAGACCAGCGCTCGGGATGGAAGACACGCGCGGCATAGGGCGCGGTCGAAACCATGTCCTCGACGTAATGCGCATTCGGCCAGCGCTCAGCCATATCCTCGAAACAGGCGACCTCGCCACCCGCATCGGCAAAGGCCAGGCCCGCCAGCCCACGCTCGGTGATCATCACAAGCGCCAGCCCGAAGGGTGACGGGTGGTAGCCATAGCGGATGGTGAGACCGGCTCCGCGCGCCTTCCATTCGCCGGGGCTCATCGCCTCGTGGGTGACGAAGAGGTCATGCAGGCGGCCGGGACCGGAGAGGCCGAGTTCGAGCGAGGTCTCCAGCAGCGGCAATTCTTCGCGGCCGAGCAGCCGCTTGGCATGGTCGAGCGTCACGGCCTGCAGGAAGGCTTTTGGGCTGAGCCCTGCCCAGCGCGTAAACGTCTTCTGCAGTTGCGTTGGCGACTGGTCGAGCCGCTCGGCGATGGCCTCCAGAGAGGGCTGGCTCTGGTAGTCGAGCGTCAGCATCTCGATCACCTGGCGCACGGTCTCGTAGTCCGAGCCATCGGGGGTGATGTCCGTGGTGCGGGAAAGGTCGATCTGCTGCGCGAGTGTCATGGCGAAATCCTCAAGGTCTGCAGTGGACTTCATCACGGTCAGCTAGCTTATGCCACCCGTTTCTTGCCGAGAGGTGCGGCCTGTCAGATCCGCTGCTTGGCGGTCGCAAGCGCGCCCTTAAATGCCTTCGAAAAACTCTCGCGATCATCGGGGTTGAGGAAGGAGCCGATATCGGTGATCCGCCCTTCGCCGGCCACCGTCATCGAGGTGATCCCGAACTCCTCGTGGCGTTTGACGAAGAAGCGCGCCCAGAGCGTCTTGAACCGGTGCTCGGTCATCCGGCCCGCCGGGGTGAACTTGCGGATGGAAAGGTTCGTGCGCGACACCGTGACTTCCTCGCGGGCGCGCGCTGCCCGATAATTCAGCCAGAAGGCACCGTAGAGCAGCACAAAATCGAGCCCGAAGAACAGCCCGATCGGCCAGGCGCCGGTTGCCATGAAGAAAGCCGCATGCACCGCGCAGACAGTCCCAGTGATCGCAAACAGCACGCGATACCCTTTAGGGCCGAGCGACCGATAGGGCGTCAGCTCCGCTGCGAAAATTGGCTGGTCCGCAGCCTGCTCCACATTGCCTTCCATGATCGCACCCGACTATAGATTTTGCATGACCGATCCGAAGCCGAAATCCAGCACCGAAACCTTGAAAAAGTCAAATCCGGCGAGCCGTCGCAAGCCAGCGGCACGCCGTCGCACGGCCTATTCCCGCGCCGAGCTGGAAGAGATTTTCCGTCGCTTCTCGATCCAGAGGCCGGAGCCAAAGGGCGAGCTGGAACACGTCAATCCGTTCACGCTGGTGGTCGCCGTGGCGCTCTCCGCCCAGGCGACCGATGCAGGCGTAAATAAGGCGACGCGCGCCCTCTTCAAGGTGGCAGACACACCGGAAAAGATGCTGGCTTTGGGCGAGGAAAAGGTCCGCGATTACATCAAGACGATCGGGCTTTTCCGCAACAAGGCGAAGAACGTCATCGCGCTCAGCCAGAAGCTGGTCGATGACTTCGGCAGCGAAGTCCCGCGCACCCGTGAAGAGCTGGTGACACTGCCCGGCGTCGGCCGAAAGACTGCCAATGTCGTGATGTCCATGGCCTTCGGCATTCCGACCATGGCCGTCGACACGCATATCCTGAGGATCGGCAATCGCATCAAGCTCGCACCCGGCAAGACGCCGGACGAGATCGAGGACATCCTGATGCGGATCATCCCCGAGCAGTACCTCTTTCACGCCCATCACTGGCTGATCCTGCACGGCCGCTATTGTTGCAAGGCAAGGCGTCCCGAATGCGAGCGCTGCGTCATTGCCGACATCTGCAAGTCACCGGAAAAGTCCGTGGATGTGCCGGCCCCGCTCGTCGAACTGCCGCCGCAGGCGATCACGGCTGCGGAGGGATGAGACCGTCAATCAGCAGGGCGATGGCGGCCTCATAGAGCGCGCGGTCGCCACCGCGCTCGATCTCCAGGACGGTGCGATCGAAAGCAGCGGAGAGAAGGTGGGCAAGGGCAACCACCTGATCGTCTGATGCCTTTGCCCCAAGGCAATCCGCGACCCCCTGCTGCAGCCGGCTCTCGGCATTGTCGCGGTCGATCGCAGTCGCAGCCTCGACGCCCAACACAACTGGCGCCTCCAGCACCATCAGCCGCGCACGCCCCGGTTCGGCCATTGCGGCGAAATAGGCCGACGTTCCCGAAAGCAAGGCATCGCGTGGCGTTTCGTCAAGCGCAAATGTCCGGTCGATCTCGATTGACACGGCCGCAGCCTCTTGCTCGATCACGGCCCGGAACAGCGCCTTCTTATCCTCGAAGTGATGATAGAGCGCACCGCGCGTGACCCCGGCCGCAGCCACGATGTCGGGTGTTGCCGTCTCCCCATACCCCTTTTCCACGAAAAGGCCTCGAGCGGCCGAAATCAGCGCCAGGCGGGTCGCCTCTGTGCCTTCCCTTGTATTGCGTGCCATGACACCCCTTTGCATACAAACAGTATGTATGTTAAAAAATCCATACATTCTGTTTGTATGTTAACTTGCAGCGGAGGAAAAGAGATGAGAACGACAAGTTATTACCCCGTGCTCATGACCGGCGACGTCAGGGGAACGGCTGACTTCTATCAGCGCCACTTTCACTTCGAGCCGCTCTTCTCCTCGGATTGGTACATCCATTTGCAATCGACCGAAGACGACAAGGTCACACTGGCCATCCTCGATGGGCAGCACGAGACGATCCCCGCCGTTTATCGCGGACAGGCCTCCGGCGTCCTATTGAACTTCGAGGTGGATGACGTCGACGCAATCTACACCCGACTGAAACAAGCCGGTCTGCCGATAGTCCTCGACCTCAGGGACGAGGACTTCGGCCAGCGACATTTCATCACCGCAGACCCGAACGGCGTGTTGATCGACGTGATCAAGCCCATCGCGCCGAGCGCCACATTCGCGGCTCAATACGAGCCTTCAGCGCTGCCGCAGTGAGGCTGCGCCATCCCTTGCCGTCAGCGCCTTGTGCAGATGCACCATGAGGCCGGCAGCAAAAAGCGGCGTCAGCAGATTGAGGATCGGCACCGCCAGGAAACCCGCGATCACCAGGCCGGCGAGGAACACTGTCGTTGAGTGCCGGGATCGGTAGAGCTTCGCCTCCTCCACCGAACGGAAGCGCATGGCGGCGAATTCGAAGAATTCACGGCCGAGCAGATAGCCGTTGACCAGGAAGAAGGCGAGGATGTTGACGCCGGGAATGAACAGCAGCATCAGCGCGAACAGGTTGCCGACGATGACGACGCCGAAGAACTTGATCGAGGCAATGATCGCCTGCCCCATAGGCATGGCGGTGCCCGGCGGGTCGTTGGGATAGTCCCGCTTCTCGACCACCTCGGCGACGTCATCGAGGAAGAGACCGGCGATGATCGCGGTGACGGGAGACAGCAGCAGCGCCAGTCCGAGCGCCAGCCCGATGCTGGCAAGAATGCCGAAGACGAAGGTCAGCCACCCCGCCCAGGCCGGAAGATCGGGCACAAAACCTTCGATGAAGGGCATGACGAAAGCCATGAAGCTTTCGCGCAACCCGAACCACAAACCGATCAGCACGAGGACCGTGAGGCCCAGCGTCTTCCAGAACACGGAGCGCGTTTCCGGCGCAAAGAGATTGCGCGCAGAGAGCGCAGCGGCATCGAAAATCATCAGGGCCTCCTTCGAACGTGGGCCATGATGTAGGTGCGATGGTGCCCCGCTGCAATCGGTGCTGTCGCGTGTGGGATTAGCCGAGGCGATAGAGCGCCGGCCGGCGGTCGGTGAAATACGGGTTCTGCGCTTTCGCCTCGGCGTAAGCCGCCGTATCTATCTCCGCCACCAGCAGTGTCTCGCGCATACCGGCTCGCGCCAGCTCGTCGCCATCAGGCGCCAGGATCACCGAGCGGCCGCCATAGGACAGATCGTTCTCCGTGCCGCAGAGATCGGCATAGACGAGGAAGACGCCATTCTCCAGCGCCCGCGCCGGCACAACAGTATCGGCGATCCGCCGGCTGATGATGCCCTCCGGCAGCGCCGTCGGCACGATGACAAGTTCGGCACCGGCCAGCGCCAGCGAACGCACGTTTTCGGGGAATTCCACATCATAGCAGATCAGCATGCCGGCCTTGATGCCGCCGAGATCAAAGACATGCGGTGCCTCGTCACCAGGCGCAAAGGCCGCCCGTTCGGCGTCGCCATAGAGATGGCTCTTGCGGTAGAATTCGGCCGTGCCATCAGGCCGGACCAGCACGGCCGAATTGAACACTTGATTGCCGTCCCGCTCCGGAAAGCCCGCGCAGATGGCAAGCCCGCAATCAGCCGCGATCTCGCTCAGCGCCCCGATGATCGAACCATCCCGCCCCTCGGCCAGCTCCTCGAAGGCCGGCCCCTGGGCATAACCGCTGGTCCCCAGTTCCGGCGTGACCAGCAGTTCGGCGCCCATTTCGGCAGCGGCCATCGCAGCCTGGGCGATCTTGCCGATATTGCCGGGAATGTCGCCTGGGATCGGCTGCATCTGGTAGAGGGAAATCAACATGCGGACACCTGTCGATGAGAGGGCTTTCGCTAGACTTGAACCTCTTGGATAACCGAGGCAAGCGGCAACTCCAAGGCAGGAGCTTACCCCTTCGTCCGATCTCTCACTCGATGCGGTTTGTGACGGATCAAAATCGGTCCAGAACCGTTATGCCGCAGGCATGCGCGACACTTGGCCAAAGGGCTGACACGCGATGCGGCAGGGGACAGAACAGATCATGGACAATCCGAAAGCGGGCGCAATCGACACGCTCGGCATGACACCACATGCAAGCGACGCGACAGCGAGCACGAAATTCACCGGCCGCACGATCCTCATCCTGATCGGCGTCGCTGTCATCTTGAAGGTCGGCCAGGACATTCTCGTGCCGCTGGCGCTCGCTTTGCTGCTGACCTTTGCGCTCGCCCCGATCGTCTCCTTTCTCCGCAAGCGATCCGTGCCCAAGATCGCCGCCGTCGTCTTCGCCGTTGTCTGCGCCTTTTCCGCCATTGCCCTGTTCAGCTTTCTCGTGGCGACGCAGGTCACGAACCTCGCCTCCAATATCCCGACCTATCAGCGCAACATCGTCGAAAAGGTTCAGGCCCTGCGCGATGCAGGTTCCGGCAACGGCGTCATCGAACATCTGAGCAGGATAGCCGAGCGCGTTGGTTCGGAATTGCAGATCCGCGCGGTGGAAAGCCAGGAGGCCGCGACCGCCCCGCCCTCCGTCGTCCGCGATCCCATGCCGGTCGAGATCATCACCCGCAGCAATCCGATCCAGACCCTCGGCAATCTGATCCTCCCTTTGATCGCCCCCTTTGCCACGGCCGGCCTCGTCGTCGTGCTGGTCATCTTCATGCTGTTGGAGCGTGAGGATCTGCGCGATCGCTTTATACGCCTGGTCGGCCTCGGCGACCTGCACCGAACGACGGCGGCCCTCCAGGATGCCGGCCGCCGGGTCGGTAAATATCTGCTGATGCAATTGGTGGTGAACACCATGTATGCGGTGCCGATCACGCTCGGCCTCTGGATTCTCGGCATACCCAACGCCCTGCTCTGGGGCCTGCTGACGCTGGTCCTGCGGTTCGTGCCCTATATCGGACCCGTCATCGGGATGGTGTTGCCGCTCTTTCTGGCGCTTGCCATTGCGCCCGGCTGGTCACTGGTGCTCTGGGTTGCCGCCCTCTTCGCCACCATCGAGCTGATCAGCAACAACATCATCGAACCCTGGCTTTACGGCGCCCATACCGGGCTCTCCCCGCTCGCTGTGATCATCTCCGCGATCTTCTGGTCCTGGCTCTGGGGACCGCTCGGGCTGATGCTGTCGACACCGCTCACCGTCTGCCTTGTGGTGCTCGGCCGCCATGTGCCACAATTTGCCTTCCTCGACGTGCTGCTCGGCAATGAAGCCGTGCTCGAACCGCATGAAAAGCTCTACCAGCGACTGCTGGCCGGCGATCCGAGCGAAGCCACCGACAATGCCGAGGAATATCTCGAAGAGCAGTATCTCGCTGACTATTACGAAAAGGTCGGCCTGCCGGCGCTGCTGCTGGCGGAGATCGACCGTCAGCGCGGCGTCATGAGCGACACGCAACTGCACATGTTTGCCGCGAACTGTCGCGCCCTCGTCGACAACCTCTCCGATATTGCCGAGGAAGAGGAGAACGAGGACATGCCTCTTCTCGACGACCGCGAGAATTTGGACGCGGGCAATCTCGACGAACTGCCCGACGGCCAAGGCCGTTCGGTGCTGTGCCTCGGTGGGCGGGGCGCGATGGACGACGCGGCAGCCGCCATGCTGGCCCAGGTCCTGGAGGTTCAGGGCGCAACGGTCACGACCGGCACCCATGCCGATCTGATCGCCCGGGCGACCGTGCCGCCGCAGCTTGAAGGTGTCGAGACGGTCGTCATCGCCTTCCTGAACGGCAGCTCGAAATCCCACACACGCCTGCTCGTCCGCCGCATCAAGCGTCTGCGCGCCGATGTCCGGGTGGGCATATTCATTCCGCTCGCCAACGGCATCGACAATCCCCGCATCGAACCGTCCGAGATCGGTGCCGATTTTGTCTGCGAGACCCTGTCGCAAACGGTCGTCAAGGCGCTGACGTCAGCACCGCCGGTCGTCGTCACAGTGCCGCTGCGCAAAGTGGCAAGGCCGCGGGCGCGTCTGGTGAAGGCGGCTGTCTGACCAAAGGTTAGAGATAGGCATGACGAAGGCGTGACATCCGCAAGACCGCCGTTGTCTTTCACACCAAGAACCTTATCTTGAATGGGATGAAGGCATATTTCTCGACAGTATCGACCTGATGGTCTGGATCGCAGCCGCCCTGGCGCTTCTCGCCCTGCTTCTCCTGCGCAATCGCAAGCTGGCGCTCGGCTTTGCCACCGTGATCGTGCTTGCGGCCGCCGTCGTCTGGTTCTTCACCGAGGAAGACTCGCAGCGGCAGAGCAATGAAAGGGCGGCGGTCTCGGTGAGCGCCGTGGCCGACCCCAAGATCTGCGTCGATCCCGCGTTGCCGGTGGCCGTCACCTTTACCAATAGCGCAGACCGGGCGGTGACGCGCCTGTCCTTCGATCTGATCGGCATGCCCCAGGGCCAGCAGACCGTCGTCTATCGCGGTTATCTGCGCGACGAACAGATCATCCCATCCGGACAGACCGTGACCCGGTGTTACGCCCTGCTGTTTCACGGCTTCGCGCATCCGCGACCTGAAATCATCGACGCGACCAAGTATCAGTGGAACGCCCGCATCACGCTTCTGAGCTTCGACAACGCCCCATCGACTTAAGGGCTTTAGACGTCAGGGGCGCCAGCCGCTACAGCTGCACCAGATGCCCGTCCGCCACCTCGTGGTACTGGCGCACCGGCGGCTGAAAGCCGAGCGGCCGGATCGGGCTCTTGATCTCGTCGGTGGCGAGATTGCGCTTCAGCCTGCGCCGTGACGGATCGGGCACCGGCACCGCCGCCATCAGCTTTTTCGTATAGGGATGCTGCGGATTGTCGAACACCGCCTGGCGCGGGCCGATTTCGACGATCTCGCCGAGATACATGACCGCTACCCGGTGGCTCACCCGCTCCACCACCGCCATGTCATGGCTGATGAACAGGTAAGCCAGATTGAAACTCTGCTGCAGGTCGAGAAGCAGATTGCACACCTGCGCCTTGATCGACACGTCGAGCGCCGAGACCGCCTCATCAGCCACGATGATCTTCGGATCGAGCATCAGCGAGCGGGCAATCGCGATGCGCTGCCGCTGGCCGCCCGAAAATTCGTGCGGGTAACGCGGCATCATCTCGGCAGACAGACCCACGCGCTCCAGAAGGTCGGCCGCTTTCTCCCGCGCCTGCGCCTTCGTCCCCAACTGATGTTCGATGAACGGCTCCATCACCGCCTGGCCGACGCTCATGCGCGGATCGAGGCTGGCGAAGGGGTCCTGAAACACCATCTGGATGCTGCGCCGCATCTTGCGCAAAGAAGATTGGTCGAGCCGCCCGACATCATAGCCGTCGAGCGAGATCTGGCCCGAAGTTGGCTCCACCAACCGCGTGATCGAACGCCCGGTGGTTGACTTGCCGCAGCCGGATTCGCCGACCAGCGACAAGGTCTCGCCGGGACGCAGATCGAAAGAGACGTTCTCCACCGCATGCACGGCGCCACTGCGCCGCCCGAGCAGCCCCGAGCGGATGTCGAAACGGGTGGTCAGGTTCTTCACCTCAAGCAGCGGCCGGCTGGCACCGTTGACACCCGCCGCTTCCGATTCCGCCACCAGCGTCTCGCCGGTCTTGATGTCGATGACAGGGAAGCGCATCGGATTGTCGCGGCCGCCCATCGAGCCGAGCTTCGGCACGGCAGACAGCAGCGCCCGCGTATAGGGATGGGCGCCCCGATTGAAGATGGCATCGGTCGTGCCCGTCTCCACCGCCTCGCCCCGGAACATCACGATCGTCCGGTCGGCGACCTCAGCCACCACACCCATGTCATGGGTGATAAAGAGCACGGCCATGCCCTCCTCGTCCTGCAGCGTCTTGATCAGGTCGAGGATCTGGCCCTGGATGGTGACGTCGAGCGCCGTCGTCGGCTCGTCGGCGATCAGGAGTTTGGGCTTGGAGGCGAGCGCCATGGCGATCATCACGCGTTGGCGCATGCCGCCGGAAAACTGATGCGGATATTCGTCGAAACGTCCAGCGGCATTCGGGATGCGCACGCGGTCGAGCAGCCGCAGCACCTCTGTCTTCGCCTCGGCATTGGACATGTCGCGGTGGCAGGTGATGGCCTCGGCGATCTGCTTGCCGATCGGGAAGATCGGATTGAGCGAGGTCATCGGCTCCTGGAAGATCATCGAGATCTGGTTACCGCGCACCTGGCGCATCTGCTCGCCGTCGAGCGTCAGCAGTTCGCGCCCCTCAAGCTTGATGCTGCCCTCGATCCGGCTCGACGACTCCGGCAAGAGCCGCATGATGGACAGCGAGGTGACGCTCTTGCCCGAGCCGGATTCGCCGACGATCGCCACCGTTTCGCGCGGCGCGATGTCGAGGTTCATCTTGCGCACCACCGACCGCCAGTCCGGGCCGACCCGGAAAGAGGTGGTCAGGTCGCGCACCGAAAGCACGGGCGTCACGCTGTCAGTCTGTCCCTGTTCCACCGCTGCCATATCCCGTTCCCCTGTTTTTATGTCGTCGAGATCTGGTCGAATGGGTCAGGCGGCGAGCGCCGTCTCCGCCAGCGTCACCCAATAGCTGATGCCATAGGGGATCGCCTCGTCGTTGAAGTCATAGGCCGAGTTGTGCAGGTTGGCCGTGTCACCATTGCCGATGAAGACGAAGGAGCCGGGCCGGGCTTCCAGCATGTAGGAAAAGTCCTCCGCCCCCATGGCCGGCGGAAACTCGTCGCTGACCGCCTGATCGCCGGCGACATTGCGCATCACGTCGAGCGCAAAGGCGGTCTCGGCGGCGTGGTTGATGGTCACCGGATAGCCGCGGTGATAGGACACCTGCGCCTGCGCACCCATGGCCATGGCAATCCCGGTCGCAATCTCCTTGATCCGCGTCTCGGCCATATCCCGCAGTTCCGGCAGCAGCGTGCGCACCGTGCCCGACAGCTTCACCCCGTCGGGGATAACATTATAGGCGTCGCCGCCATGGATCTTGGTGACCGTGACCACGACCGACTTCAAGGGATCGGTCTCGCGCGCCGCGATGGACTGCAGCGCCACCACCACCTGGGCTGCCGCCAGCACCGGATCGATCGATTTGTGCGGCTGGGCGGCATGACCGCTGCGGCCATTGATCTGGATGTCGAACTGATCGGCCGCTGCCATGATCGAGCCCTTGCGGGTGGCAAAGGTACCGACCGCCATGCCCGGATGGTTGTGCATGCCATAGACCTCGGAGATGGCGAAATCCTCCATCAGCCCGTCGCGCACCATTTCGCGCGCACCGCCGCCGCCCTCTTCCGCCGGCTGGAAGATGACAGCGATCGAGCCCTTGAAATTGCGGGTCTCCGCCAGATGTTTCGCGGCCCCGAGAAGCATGGCAGTATGCCCGTCATGGCCGCAGGCATGCATCTTGCCAGGCGTATTCGAGGCCCAGGTCTTGCCGGACATTTCGTGGATCGGCAGGGCATCCATATCGGCCCGGAAGCCGACCACCGGACCATCGCCGCGGCTGCCCTTGATGATCCCGACAACGCCCGTGCGGCCGATCCCGGTCTTCACCACGTCACAGCCGAATTCCTTAAGCTTGGCCGCGACGAAGGCGGCCGTGCCATGCACATCGAACAGCAATTCAGGATTTTGGTGCAGGTGCCGCCGCCATTCGGCGACCTCCGGCTGAAGCTCGCTGGCGCGATTGATGACCGGCATGACAGACCTCTTTTTGTCGTTGTTCCCCGCAGGATTTGGCGCATACTCTTTCCGCGATCTGGAGCTTTGGCAAGCCGGAATTTTCCACCTTGCATGGAAATTAGGCTTGTGTTTACATGGCCTAAATTTTAGCCAGCCCGACCGAGGAGCATCCTTGTCGGGAGAGCCTGATGCGCCCCTAAAATCGCCAGAAATCACGAATTATTCGAGACATTCCAATAAGATAGACGGTTGACATTCCGTCGATCCACTGGCCACATCTCAAGCGGGTAGCGGCAACGACCGCACCTGAGAAAAACAAAAACTGGGGAATGAGCACAATGAAAAAACGGAACTGGATTCTGGCGGCCTCTGCGGCTGCCTTTGCCCTGTCGGGCGCGCCCGCCATGGCCGAACGCGGCACAGACGGCGACCTGAAGATCATTTTCTGGCAGGCCGTCTCGACCATGAACCCGTATTTGTCGGGGGGCACCAAGGAAGTCTATGCGGCATCGATGGTCATCGAACCGCTGGCCCGCTACGACGAAACCGGTGCGCTGGTGCCGATGCTGGCTGCCGAGATCCCGACCGTCGACAATGGCGGCGTTGCGGCCGACCTGAAAAGCATTACCTGGAAGCTGAAGCCCGACCTGAAATGGTCCGACGGCACAGCCGTCACCGCAGATGACGCGGTCTTCACCTGGAAATACTGCACCGCGCCGGATGGCGGCTGCGCGCAAGGCGCCTATTTCGAAGGCGTGAGCAATGTCGAGGCCGTCGACGCCTCCACCATCAAGATTTCCTTCGCCGAGCCCAAGCCCTATCCCTACAGCGCCATGGTCGGCGGTCAGTCGCCGGTAATCCAGGCCGCCCAGTTCAAGGATTGCCTCGGCATCAAGGCACCGGAATGCACCTCGGCCAATTTCTCTCCTGTTGGTACCGGCCCCTTCGTCGTCAAGGAATTCAAGCCGAACGACGTTGTGACCTTCACCGCCAACCCCAATTACCGCGACGCCGCCAAGCCCGCCTTCGCCTCAGTTACCCTGAAGGGTGGCGGCGATGCGGCCTCGGCTGCCCGCTCGGTGCTCGAAACCGGCGAATTCGACTATGCCTGGAACATGCAGGTCGAGCCTGAGATCCTCGCCCAGATGATGGCCGCCGGCAAAGGCAAGATCGAAGTCGCCTTCGGCACGCAGGTCGAGCGTATCGACTTGAACCCCTATGGCGTCGATCCCGCGCTCGGCGACAAGCGCTCGACCAAAGAGGCAGGCCCGCATCCCGCACTCTCCGACCCGGCCGTCCGCCGCGCGCTCTCGATTGCCATCGACCGCGACATCATCGACGAGGCCGGTTACGGCGAAAACGGCAAGCCGACCTGCAACATCCTGCCGGCCCCGGATATCTATGTCTCGACCGCCGTCGACTGGTGCCTGAAGCAGGATGTCGAAGGCGCCAACAAGCTGCTCGAAGACGCCGGCTGGAAGATGGGCTCGGACGGCATCCGCGAGAAGGACGGCGTCAAACTCTCATTCCTCTACCAGACATCAACCAACTCCGTCCGCCAGGGCACCCAGGCGCTGGTCAAGGACATGTGGAGCCAGATCGGCGTTTCCGTCGAACTGCGCAACGTCTCCGCCAACGTCTTCTTCGGTGGCGATCCGGCATCGCCGGACACCTTCCAGAAGTTCTATGCCGACATCCAGATGTATACCAACAACTTCGACGGCACCGACCCCGAGAAGTATATGGCCGCCTGGATGTGCGACAAGATCCCGAGCCCGGCCAATGGCTGGCAGGGTGAAAACATCGTCCGCTACTGCAACCCGGAATACGACACGCTCGTGAAGGAACTCGGCAAGACCGGCAAGCTCGAAGACCGCGCCGCGATCGCCAAGAAACTGAACGACATGCTCTCCAACGACGTCGCCCAGATCCCCCTCATCCATCGTGGCCAGCCCTCGGCTGTCAACAACACGCTTGTCGGAGTCAAGATGAATGCCTGGGACTCGGAACTGTGGAACGTCGCTGACTGGTCACGCGCGAAGTAATGCCCCTGTCGCCGGGCCTGCCCTCACCGGTGGGCCCAGCCTCAGCATTTTTGCCGACAGTCTGGAGACCAGCCGATGTTCACCTTCACCGTGCGGCGACTGCTGTTTGCAGTCCCGACGCTACTGGCCATCAGTTTCATTATTTTCGCCCTGCTCGATCTCGCTCCGAGCGATCCCCTGAGCGACGTGCCGCTGACCAGCCCGCCGGAAGTGCGCGAGCAGATCCGCTTGGCCATGGGCCTCGATCAACCCTTCATCATCCGCTATCTCAAATGGCTGCAGCAGTTCTTCATCAATGAACCGCTCAACATTTTCGAACAGATCACCGGCCTGACCGTCGGCACCGGGGAGCGCATGCGCGTCCTGTCCTGGGCGACCCGCAGCCCCGTGGTCGACCTGATCGTCCAGCGCCTGCCGCAGACGCTCTGGGTCGTCGGCCTGTCCTATCTCTTCGGCGTTCTCCTGGCGATCCCGATCGGCGTCATCTCCGCCTACCGCCAGTATTCCTGGTTCGACCAGATCGGCACCTTCATCTCGATGGTCGGCTATTCCGTCCCGACCTTCTTCACCGGCGTGCTGCTGATCGTCGTCTTCTCCTCCTGGCTGCAGTGGTTCCCGTCGATCTACGACACCACGCTGGTGGTCAACAGCTGGGACAGCTTCGTGCTCCAGGTGAAGCAGATGTTCCTGCCGGTGCTGGTGCTGACGCTCTTCAACGTCTCCCAGATCAGCCGCTTCGTGCGCGCCT
>JARXAQ010000142.1 GCA_029865825.1 Rhizobium sp. | reverse complement strand
AATTTTTTCTGACGGGGCCTAGACCATGGACATGAGTGACACGACGCGTCTTGCCCTGCCCATGCACCTGCCGGCGATCGAGCCCGGCCATGTCTGGCTTGCGGGCGCGGGTCCTGGTGATCCAGGGCTGCTCACCCTGCTGGCGGCCCGCGGCCTGGCGGACGCAGATGTGATCGTGCACGATGCGCTGGTCAACGAAGAATGCCTGAAGCTCGCGCGCACCGGAGCGATCCTCGAATATGCGGGCAAACGCGGCGGTAAGCCGTCTGCCAAGCAGCGTGACATCTCGCTCCGCCTCGTCGAACTGGCCAAGGCCGGCCATCGGGTTTTGCGCCTCAAGGGCGGCGACCCCTTCGTCTTCGGGCGGGGTGGCGAGGAGGCGTTGACGCTGATCGAACATGGCGTGCCGTTCCGCATTGTGCCGGGCATCACGGCCGGCATCGGCGGGCTCGCCTATGCCGGCATTCCGGTCACCCATCGCGAGGTCAACCACGCCGTCACCTTTCTCACCGGCCATGATTCGGCCGGCGTCGTGCCGGATCGGATCAACTGGGACGCAATCGGCCGCGGTTCGCCTGTCATCGTCATGTATATGGCGATGAAACACATGGGTCAGATCGCCGCCAATCTGATGGCCGCCGGGCGGCGGACCGACGAGCCGGTCGCCTTTGTCTGCAATGCGGCGACCGCAGAGCAGACCGTTCTGGAGACGACGCTTGGCCGTGCCGAGGCGGATATGATTGCAGCCGGGATCGAGCCGCCCGCGATCGTCGTGATCGGCGAGGTGGTGCGCCTGCGCCCCTCGCTCGATTGGCTGGGTGCCCTTGCGGGCCGCAAACTGCTGCCCGATCCCTTTGCCGTCGATCGGAAAGACTCGGCATGAGCGGGCTGATGATCGCAGCGCCGTCGTCCGGTTCCGGCAAGACGGTGGTGACGCTCGGTTTGATGCGGGCTTTTCGCCGCCTGGGTGTCAAGGTCTCGCCGGGCAAGGCCGGGCCCGACTATATCGATCCCGCCTTCCATGCTGCTGCGTCCGGCCAGACCTGCCACAATTTTGATCCGTGGGCCATGCGCCCAACGCTCCTGCGCGATCAGGCGGCGCGGTCGAGCGATCAAGGGCTGCTCGTCATCGAGGCGATGATGGGTCTGTTCGATGGCGCGGCGGACGGCACCGGTGCTGCCGCCGATCTCGCCGCCCTGCTCGATATCCCCGTCGTGCTTGTGATCGATTGCGGGCGAATGTCACAATCGGTAGCGGCGATCGCCACCGGATTTGCCCGCTTCAGGGCCGATGTGCGGGTCTCCGGTCTCATCCTCAACAAGGTCGGCAGCGCCCGCCACGAGGCCATGCTGCGTGCGGCGCTCGACGGGACCGGCCTCACGGTGTTCGGCGTCGTCCGCTCCGATCCGAACCTGCAACTGCCGGAACGGCATCTCGGTCTCGTCCAGGCCGGCGAACATGCCGGGCTCGAGACCTTCATCGAGGCGGCTGCCACGGCGGTCGAAACCGGGTGCGATCTTGCGGCACTGCTGGCGCTTGCAGGCGACAGGTCGACGCCCGGGCTTATCGAGAACGCTGCCGGCATTGCGCCGCTTGCCCAGCACATCGCCGTTGCCCGTGATATCGCCTTTGCGTTTTCCTATCCGCATCTGCTTGAGGGTTGGCGGCGGCAGGGGGCGGAGGTCTCGTTCTTTTCGCCGCTTGCCGACGAGGCGCCGTCGCAAGATGCGGGCGCGGTCTATCTGCCGGGCGGTTATCCGGAACTGCATGCCGGCCGCATTTCGAGCGCCTCGACATTCAGGTCCGGCATGGCCGATGCGGTCGATCGCGGGCAGCGGATCTATGGCGAATGCGGCGGCTACATGGTGCTGGGCGAGGGCCTCGTCGATGCCGACGGGCATCGCCATGCCATGCTCGGCCTATTGCCGCTGGTTACCACTTATGCCGAACGCTGGCGGCATCTCGGTTATCGCCGGCTGCGGTCGCTGGCTCCCGATCTCTTTGCCGGTGCCTTCACGGCACATGAATTCCACTATTCGACCGTCGTCTCCGAAGGGTCGGCCGGGCGCCTGTTCGAGGCAGAAGACGCCATCGGCGCAGATCTCGGCACAGTCGGTCTGCGCCACGGCAATGTCTGCGGCTCCTACATGCATCTGATCGACCGGATCGGAGAGGCTGCATGAGCGCACCGATCGACCATGGCGGCGGTCTGGCGGCGGCGGCGTCGATCTATGGCGGACGGATAGAGGACTGGCTCGACCTGTCGACCGGCATCAATCCTTGCCCGCCGCCGCTGCCCGAGATCCCGCCGCGGGCCTGGCACCGGCTGCCGGATCGTGAATTGGAGCATGCGGCCCGGCTCGCCGCGCAGTCGTATTATCGCTCCGGCCTTCGATTGCCTTTGCCCGTGCCCGGAACGCAGTCGGTCATCCAGATGCTGCCACGGTTCTTGCAGCCCGGCGCGCGGATCGCTGTCCTGTCGCCGACCTATGGTGAATATGCCCGTGTCTTCGAGCAGGCCGGCTTCACCCTCGATCGCATTGCAGATCTCGACGCAGTGACGCAGGCTCATAACCTCGTCATCGTCGTCAATCCCAACAATCCCGATGGCCGCCGGCAGTCGACGTCGCGCCTCACGCAACTGGCTGAGGATCTTGGTCGCTCGGGTGGTTATCTCGTCGTCGACGAAGCGTTCGGCGACACCCGCCCCGATCTCAGCCTGGCCGGCAGCGCGCAGTCGAACCTCATCATTTTTCGCTCTTTCGGCAAGTTTTTCGGTCTCGCGGGCATCCGGCTCGGATTTGTCATCGCCGATCACAGCATTTTGGCACAATTCGCAGACTGGCTCGGTCCGTGGGCCGTGTCCGGCCCGGCGCTGTCGCTGGCCACCCGCATGCTCACCTCCGATGTTTCGCCTCTTCAAGACAGCATTGCTGCGCGTTGCGACGCGCTCCATGCGGTGCTGCGCGGCGCGGGCCTTTCCATCCGCGGCGATGCCGGTCTCCTGACGCTGGTCGAGGATGAGTGGGCAGCGGACCTGCACAGTCATCTCTGCCGTCACCATATCCTCACCCGCAAATTCGATTATCGGCCGGACTGGCTGCGTTTCGGTCTCGCCGCAGACCCCTCGGGCGACCGCCGGCTTGCCGAGGCACTCGCGATGTGGCGTAAACCTCAGCCATGATCCATCTTGTCCTTCTCGTCCTCGCTCTCGTTCTCGACCGTGCCGTCGGCGATCCACCGTGGCTGTGGCGCCGGGTGCCGCATCCCGTCGTGATCTTCGGCAAGGGCATCGATCTGTTCGAACATCGGCTCAATCGCACGACGTTCACAGCTGACGGCCGGCGGCTGAATGGCGTGGTCACCATTCTGGTCTTGCTGGGCTTGTCGGTCCTGGCCGGAGCGCTGCTGTCGGCCGCGACATCACGGCTTGGCCTGCCGGGGGTGGCTGTCGAGGTCGTTGTCATCGCCGTCTTCCTCGCCCAGAAAAGCCTCGGCGACCACGTGCTTGCCGTCGCCGACGGCCTTGGACGTTCCGGACTGGCCGGTGGCCGAGAAGCGGTTGCCATGATCGTCGGGCGGGATCCGAACACGCTCGACCAGTCGGGCGTCTGCCGGGCTGCGATCGAAAGCCTGTCGGAGAATTTCGCCGATGGCGTGGTCGCACCGGTCTTCTGGTATGCGGTGGCCGGTCTGCCGGGGCTCCTTGCTTACAAGATGCTCAACACCGCCGATTCGATGATCGGCCACAAGAACGAACGCTTCGTCGATTTCGGCTGGGCCTCTGCGCGGCTCGATGATCTCGCCAACTGGCCGGCCGCCCGCTTGTCCGCCGGGTTGATCGCGCTTGCGGCGGCGTTGCGGCTTGGCGCGGCGGCCGGTCGCCGGTCGCTCTCGGCGGCCCTGCGCGACAGCGGCCTGCATCGCTCGCCCAATTCCGGCTGGCCGGAATCGGCCATGGCTGGCGCGCTTGACCTGCAGCTGGCAGGCCCGCGCATCTATGGCGGCGTCCGGGTCAGCGAACCGATGATGCATGCCGCCGGACGGAACCTGTCGACAGCGGCCGACATCCGAACCGGTGTGGTGGTCTTCTACACGGCCTGCAGCCTGCTCGCTGCTCTGACCGCATTTCTCGCCCTCGCCAGCAACGCCTGAGGCTAGCCGCGTAGGGCGCGCCTGACCCTTTTTGGGCGGCACTCCTGCATCGCGTTTCCTTTTTCAGCCCGGGTCCTAAGATGGGTGCGGGCAGGGGTGCCCGACAGGGGGAACTGATGCGGGCAATCGCAGCGTTGACAGCATTCGTCATGGCGGCATCTTTGCCGTTTACTGCGGCGGCGAATTCACTCGTCGCCAGGATCAGCATTTCATCGCAGACGATGATCGTGTCGGAAGACGGGGTCGTCAAGCACCGGTGGAAAGTGTCGACAGGCCGATCCGGTTATTCGACACCGACCGGCACCTGGCGCGCCAAATGGGCTTCGCGGCACCATCGCTCGCGCAAATACGACAACGCGCCAATGCCTTTTGCGATCTTCTTTAACGGCGGTTATGCCGTGCACGCGACGTTCGATCTCAAGCGGCTCGGACGTCCGGCCTCGCATGGGTGTGTGCGGCTGCATCCGGACAATGCAGCCGAATTCTTCGCACTCGCTCGGCAGAACGGGCTGGGCAACACGCGGATCACGATTACGCGGTGAGGGTGAATGTGGGAGCGGTCAGTCGATGCCGGCCGCGTCGCGCAGCCGCTCGATTTTTGGCACGACGACATGGCGGTTGTTCTCGATGACGATGATGCCTTCCTTGCGCAGCTTGGTCATCTGGCGGCTGACGGTCTCGATGGTCAGGCCAAGGAAATCGGCGATATCGGCGCGTGACAGCGGCAGGTCGAAGGTCTGTGTCCGCGTGCTTTCCGGATCGATGTGAGTCGCGATCAGGTAGAGGAAGTTGGCGACTTTTTCCTGGGCCGTTTTTCGGCCGAGCGTCAGCATCCACTCGCGGGCTTCATCCAGTTCCTTGAGCGACTGGTTGTGAAGCTTCCGCTCCATATCCGGCACTTCGCCGACCATGCGGTCGACGATGTTGCGCGGAAAGGTGCAGATCTCGGTGTCGGTCGCGGCTTCCGCCGTGATCGTGCTTTCGCCGAGAAAGGGACGGCCGAGGAAATCAGGGGCAAATTGCAGGCCGACGATTTGCTGGCGGCCATCCGCCATCATCTTCGACAGCTTGATCACGCCCTTGAGGATGTTGCTGTAGCTGCCGACGGTTTCGCCCTGGCCGATCACCTCATTGCCAGCGTCGATTCGGCGACGGATAGAGTGGCGATTGAGTTCGCCCAACTGGGCTGCCGTCAGCACCGAACACAACCCTCCATGGCGCGCTTCGCAAGAGCGACACACCACCGGTGCTTCGCTTTCCGGCAGATGCTTGAGAAATGTGTCCATGATCATGGCATCCCGTCAGGTCGGCTGATGGCGACTTTCGCACACACCCCGACCTCAATGGCCTTTTCGGCCTCTGAGTTTCGATGAACTCTACGCAAGAAATGTATCAGCAAATTGATCGAAGTCAAAGGCTGCATTGTGATGCAGCGCTATCTTTGGTCGCAAAGTCGGAATCGTTTCGAGGCATTCCCATCATGCAGAATTCTCTCCTGTCCAAGTATTCCGGAGCCGTGCCGCGTTACACGAGTTATCCGACCGCGCCGCATTTTCACGAGGGTGTCGACAACGGCGTCTATCAGCAGTGGTTGCAGGCGATCACGGGTGAGGAGCGGGTGTCGCTCTACCTGCACATCCCCTTTTGCGACCGGCTGTGCTGGTTCTGCGCCTGTCATACGAAGCATACGCTGAAGTATGAGCCCATTACCACTTATCTGGAATCGTTGAAGAAAGAGATTTCAACTGTCGGAAGCCTTGTGTCGCGGAATGCCGTCGTCTCGGCTGTGCATTTCGGCGGTGGCTCTCCGACCATGCTGCGGCCCGAAGATCTGATTGGCCTGATGGCGGCGCTTCGCCAGGCTTTTCATTTTTCGGACGACGTCGAGATCAGCGTCGAAATGGACCCGAACGATCTCGACGAGCCGCGCTACGATGCGCTGGCCGACATCGGCATGACGCGCGCCAGCCTGGGTGTTCAGGATTTCCACCCTGACGTGCAACGGGCGATCAACCGTATCCAGACGTTCGAACACACAAAGTCAGTGGTCGATGCCGTGCGGGCGCGGGGCGTGCATTCGGTCAATTGCGACATCCTTTACGGCCTGCCGCACCAGACGGAGGAGACGCTGGCCGAGACCGTGCGCGATATCCTGTCTCTCTCGCCCGATCGCATTGCTCTCTTCGGTTACGCCCACGTGCCGTGGATGAAGAAGCACCAGACGATGATCAAGGACGAATGGTTGCCGGATGGCACGCAACGGCTCCAGCAGTCCATGGCCGCACGCGCCATGATTTTGGCAGGCGGCTATGATGAAGTCGGACTTGATCACTTCGCGCTGCCGTCCGATTCACTCGCGCTTGCGTCTCACACCAGCAATCT
>JARXAQ010000121.1 GCA_029865825.1 Rhizobium sp. | reverse complement strand
AAGGTGATCGTCGCGATCAACAAGGACGAGGAAGCGCCGATCTTCCAGGTCGCCGATTACGGCCTCGTTGCCGATATCTTCGAGGCCCTGCCGGAGCTCGAAAAGGCGCTTTGATCCAAGTCCTTCGCAGGTGCGAAAGGACTGGAAAAGGACCGCCCTTCGGTCTATCAATCAGCCGGGTCCGCGATAGCGGGTCCGGCATTTTTGTCGGTAACGGCACAGACAACGGGTGAGGAGACGCGCGATGACGGACAGGATCAGCAATGTGGGTGTCGTCGGTGCCGGCCAAATGGGCTGTGGCATCGCGCAGGTCTCGGCCGCCGCCGGCTACAAGGTGACGATCTATGACCTCTCCAAGGAACGGATCGAGGCAGGGCTCGCCACCATCAACGGCAACCTCGCCCGCCAGGTGACCAACGGCAAGATCTCCGATGAGGATCGCAAGGCAGCCCTCGCGCTGATTTCCGGCTCCTCCGACGTCAACGATCTCGCCGCAGCCGACCTCGTCATCGAAGCGGCGACCGAGGACGAGACGGTCAAGCGCAAGATTTTTGCCACGATCTGCCCGGTGTTGAAGCCGGAAGCGCTGATCGCGACCAACACCTCGTCGCTCTCGATCACCCGGCTGGCCTCGGCCACCGACCGTCCGGAACGCTTCATGGGCATTCATTTCATGAACCCGGTGCCGGTCATGAAACTCGTCGAACTGGTGCGCGGCATCGCGACCGACGAAAAAACCTTTTCGACGGCCAAGACTTTCGTCTCTTCGCTCGACAAGACGATCACGGTGGCCGAAGATTTCCCGGCCTTCATCGTCAACCGCATCCTGCTGCCGATGATCAACGAGGCGATCTATACGCTCTATGAAGGCGTTGGCTCCGTCGAGGCGATCGACACGGCGATGAAGCTTGGCGCCAACCATCCGATGGGCCCGCTGCAGCTCGCCGATTTCATCGGCCTCGATACCTGTCTGTCGATCATGCAGGTGCTGCATGATGGGCTGGCCGACTCGAAGTACCGCCCCTGCCCGCTGCTGGTGAAATATGTCGAAGCCGGCTGGCTGGGACGCAAGTCCGGCCGCGGCTTCTATGACTATCGCGGCGAAGTGCCGGTGCCCACGCGCTGAGGCCATCGCCTTGCCGAAACGGGCATTTGCGATTATCTTGGCGGAGTGAGAGGCGAGCTTTCGCCCGCCCCTCTGGTTTATTTTACGAATGAGACCCGCACGCTAGCCTGCCAGCCCGTGCGGGTTTTTCGTATCATAAACGTGATGCTCAATGGTTTTCGCCACATCGCTCACACTCCAGTTGCGCGGCGAGGCCATCGCCCTGGTCGGAGTGGCCGATCCTCTCCGATGCGTCTGGCAGAACGCGTCTGCTTACGCCGCACAACCAGAAAGAGAATATCGCAACCTGTTCTGTCGTCTAGAGGTCCGCGTTCGGGGTCTCAGGCGCCGGTCGCAGCCGTCACCAGTGCCCGCGCGTCCGGGCTATCCCAGGCGGCCGGACCGTTCATGTGGCCGAGCAGGCAGCCCTTGCCGTCGACGAGCAGGGTGACGGGCAGGCCGAAGGCGAGGCCCTGTTTCTTTAGCGTGTTGAACACGCCCATCGAGCCGTCGCGGTAGAGGCCAAGGGCATCGACGCCGTTTTCGTCGAGGAAGGTCTTCGGCTTTTCCGCATCGCCCGTATCGATATTGATCGCGACGACCTGGAAGCGGTCGCTGCCGAGCGCCTTCTGCAAGCCGTTGAGCGCGGGCATTTCTTCGCGGCAGGGCACGCACCAGGTGGCCCAGAGATTGATCAGCGTGGTCTTGCCGGCAAAATCGGCGGTGCTCATCGCCTTGCCAGTGGCATCGGTGAAGGAGAGACCCTCGACCGCCTGGGGCGCATCGATCGGCACCATGGCGGCGACATCGCCCTTGAAGAAAGGTTCGAGCGCCCGCGCCTGGCCGAGCGAACCGGCGCAGGGCCCTGCAGTCTGCGCGGTCTCGGCATTGCCAGACAGGGTCTCTCTCACGTATACCGCAGCCGCGCCGGCGACGATGCCGGCCACCGCCGCGATCGCAACCAGCTTGGTGGGGAAGAGGCCAGTCGGTCTTTTTTCTGTCATGTCATTCTCCAGGACGGGCATTCCATGGCCGAGGACACCAAAGACAGCAAATCCTCCAACCAGATGTGGGGCGGTCGCTTCGCCTCCGGCCCTTCGGCCATCATGGAGGAGATAAATGCCTCCATCGGTTTCGACAAGAAGCTTTACGCCCAGGATATCCGCGGCTCAAAGGCGCATGCGACCATGCTGGCGCACCAAGGCATCATCTCGGCCGAAGATAAAGACAAGATCCTTCACGGCCTGGACACGATCCTGTCAGAGATCGAGGCTGGACAGTTCGTCTTCTCGCGCAAGCTCGAAGACATTCACATGAACATCGAGGCCCGCCTCGCCGACCTCATCGGCCCGGCTGCCGGCCGCCTGCACACGGCCCGCTCCCGCAACGACCAGGTGGCGCTCGACTTCCGCCTCTGGGTGAAGGAAGAGCTGCAGAGGACGGAAGCGGCCTTGTCTGGCCTCATCGCTGCCTTCCTCAACCGCGCCGAAGAACATGCCGACACCGTGATGCCTGGCTTTACCCATCTCCAGACCGCCCAGCCGGTGACCTTCGGGCACCATTGCATGGCCTATGTCGAGATGTTCGGCCGCGACCGCCAGCGCGTCCGCCATGCCATCGAACACCTGGACGAAAGCCCGATCGGGGCGGCAGCCCTTGCCGGCACCGGCTATCCGATCGATCGCCACATGACGGCACAGGCACTCGGTTTCCGCGAGCCGACCCGCAACTCGATCGACACCGTATCCGACCGCGACTTCGCGCTGGAATTCCTGTCCATCGCTTCGATTGCCGCCGTTCATCTGTCGCGGCTGGCGGAAGAGATCGTCATCTGGTCGACGCCGCAATTCGGCTTCATCCGCCTGTCGGACGCCTTCTCCACCGGCTCCTCGATCATGCCGCAGAAGAAGAACCCGGATGCTGCCGAACTGGTGCGCGCCAAGACCGGCCGCATCAACGGCTCGCTGATCGCCCTTCTGACCGTGATGAAGGGACTGCCGCTCGCCTATTCCAAGGACATGCAGGAAGACAAGGAACAGGTCTTCGACGCCGCCGAAAGCCTGGAACTGGCGATTGCCGCCATGACAGGCATGGTCACCGACATGACCATCCGCACCGACCGTATGAAGGCGGCTGCGGGCTCGGGGTATTCGACCGCAACGGATCTCGCCGACTGGCTGGTGCGCGAAGCAGGCCTGCCCTTCCGCGACGCCCATCATGCGACGGGCCATGCCGTGGCGCTGGCGGAGAAGAAGGGCTGCGATCTCGCCGAGCTTTCGCTGGAAGAACTACAGGGCATCAATGCCGCGATCACCGCTGATGTCTTCAACGTACTGACCGTCGAAGCCTCGGTTGCCAGCCGCAAGAGTTTTGGCGGCACGGCGCCGTCGGAAGTCAGGAAGCAGATCGCCTGGTGGCGGGGCCGCAACTGATCGGGACAACCGATCACGGGCACTTGCAGGACACATCACGAGATCAGGGGTGCACAAGCGCCCCTTTTTTCGCTAGAGCCTAGAGGAACAACATTTCGATGGACCGGGTCATGGTGAATTCGCTGAAACGCACGACGCTCACGCTCTCTATGCTGCTGGCCGCTTCGCTGGCTCTGTCAGCCTGCGGTCGCAAGGGCGACCTCGACCTGCCAAGCACGCCTGTTGACCAGCAGAACAAGCGTGAGAGCAAGATGCCGCCGGTAGCGGACAAGCCCTTCCTCCTCGATCCGCTGCTGTAACAGGGCTTTTCCCGTGAACCATTTCGACTTTCGCGACGGCGTCCTGCACGCCGAAGACGTGGCCATCCCCGAGATCGCCCGTGCGGTAGGCACGCCCTTCTACTGCTATTCGACGGCGACGCTGGAGCGCCACTACAAGGTCTTCGCCAAGGCCTTCGACGGCGTCGATGCGCTGGTTTGTTATGCGATGAAGGCCAACTCCAACCAGGCGGTGCTGAAGACGCTTGGCCAGCTCGGCGCTGGTGTCGATGTGGTCTCGGAAGGGGAGTTGCGCCGGGCGCTGGCGGCCGGCATTCCGGCCAACCGCATCATGTTCTCAGGCGTCGGCAAGACCCCGAGTGAAATGGATTTAGCACTCGAAGCGGGCATCTACTGCTTCAACGTCGAGAGCGAGCCGGAACTGGAAGTGCTGAACCAGCGCGCCATCAAGGCCGGCAAAAAGGCGCACGTCTCCTTCCGCATCAACCCTGATGTCGACGCCAAGACCCACGCCAAGATCTCGACGGGCAAGAAGGAAAACAAGTTCGGCATTTCCTACGAGCGCGCCCGTGCGGTCTATGCTCGCGCGGCAACCCTGGAAGGCATCCAGGTCTCCGGCATCGACATGCATATCGGCAGCCAGATCACCGATCTGCAGCCTTTTGAGGATGCCTTCCGCCTGCTGCGCGAACTGGTCGAGCACCTGCGCGCCGATGGCCATTCGATCGACCATGTCGATGTTGGTGGTGGCCTCGGCATTCCCTACAAGGACGACAACAACCCGCCGCCGGAGCCGGATGCCTATGCGCGCATCGTCAAGGACCAGCTGGCGAGCCTCAACTGCCGCATCGTCACCGAGCCCGGCCGCCTGATCGTCGGCAATGCCGGCATCCTGGTGACCGAGGTCATCTATGTGAAGGACGGCGGCGACAAGACCTTTGTCATCGTCGATGCCGCGATGAACGACCTCATCCGCCCGACGCTTTACGAGGCCTATCACGAGATCAAGCCAGTGGTGCTGCAGGCGGCAAGCGCCCCCCGCATCAAGGCCGATGTCGTCGGTCCCGTCTGCGAGACCGGCGACTATCTGGCGCTTGACCGCGAAATGTCGAAGCCGAAGCCGGGCGACCTGATGGCCGTCGGTTCGGCCGGCGCCTATGGAGCGGTCCAGGCCGGCACCTACAACACCCGCAGGCTCATTCCCGAGGTGCTGGTGAAGGGCGGTGAATTCCATGTGATTCGCCAGCGCCCGAGCTACGAGGAGCTGATCGCGCTCGATTCCGTGCCCGACTGGCTGGCCTGATCCTTCACAATCGAGCGATGAGACGGGAAAAAGCCGCCTTGAGGGGTGGCTCCCCTCGTCTTCGCCACAAAGACTGCTATCTTCTGATGTCACGAGCCCCGGCATATCGGCGGCGCTCTCGGAGACCAGACGGATGATCTTTTCCCGCCCGGCCGGCCAAAGGAAAGGCGCTTTGAAGGACGACCCAACCCTGGCGCGCCGCGTTGGGGTGAAGCGCGTTCTGGCAAGGACCGTCCTGCTGGCCGAGCGTGTGCTGCCGCTGTTTTTGCCGGTGGCGGGCATTGCCGCACTCTTCGTCTCGCTTGCCTGGTTCGGCGTGTTTCGTGAACTGCCGGAGGTCTTGCGCCTTGGCCTCGTCTTCCTGCTCGTCTTCGGCTTCGTCGCCTCCTTCTTGCCCTTCTTCCGGCTCTCCTGGCCGACGGCCCGCGAGGCCGACAGGCTGCTGGAAGAACGCAACGGCCTGCCGAACCAGCCGGTGGCGGTGCAGGACGACGCACTGGCCGCCGACACGCCTTTTGCCCGGGCACTCTGGCAGGAACACCAGCGCCGCATGGCCGAGCGCATTGCCGCCCTCGACACCGGGCTGCCGCAGCCCGACATCGCCCGCTACGACCGCTATGCGCTTCGCGCCGTACCGGCTCTGCTCTTCGTCACGGCGCTCGCCTATTCCGTCTCGAACGGCGCCGGCACGATTGCTGATGCCTTCCGCCGTCATGTGCCCGAGAGCGAACAGCCGGCGATCCGCATCGACGCCTGGATCACCCCGCCGGCCTATACCGGCCAGCCGCCGGTCTTCCTATCTGGCCTCGGCACGCAGAATGCCGGCGTGATTGTGCCGCAGAATTCCAAGATGACCGTGCGCATCAGCGGTGGCGCGACCGACGAGAAGGTCCTTTTCGTCAAGCAAAGCGACGGCGCGGTTGTCGAGGTTGCCGCCAGCGATCCCGCGGCCACGGGGGCAAATGGCGGCGCAACCGCGCAAGCCACGCAACCGGCAGCAAACCCGTCGGCATCCGCAACTCCGCCTGGTACACCCGCGGCCCCACTGGCGGCCCATACCCATGAGCTGGACCTCGCGGAAGCAGGCCAGCTGCGTGTGGCAGACCGGCAATGGACGATCGGTGTGACGCCCGACAAGGCGCCGGAAATCGCCTTTGACGGCAAGCCGCGCCGGGCGCTGAACGGTGCGCTCGAGATCGCCTTTACCGCCAAGGACGATTACGGCCTGCAGAAGGCCCATGCCGAAATAACGCCGGTCGAGGAAAAGGCGGATGCCACGCCGCTCTATCCGCTGCCGGACTACAAGCTCGATCTGCCGCGCCACAATGCCCGCGACATGAAGAGCGTGGCGAGCCGCAACATCACCGAACACCCGCTCGCCGGCAGCAAGGTGAAGATCACCCTCGTTGCGACCGATGGCGCCGGCCAGATCGGCCGCAGCGAACCGATCGAGATGGTGCTGCCGTCGCGCAATTTTTCCGAACCGCTGGCCGCGGCCGTGGCCGAGCAGCGCCAGACCTTTGCGCTCGACACCCGCGACATGCCACAGGCGATTGGCCTCAACGAGGCGCTGGTCATCCGCGCCGACGAGACCATTCCCGATCTCGGCCATTTCCTGCTGATCGAAAGCGCGCGAGCCCGCATGGCGCAGGCCAAGGGCGAGGAGGCGCTTCAGGACACGGCAGACTATCTCTGGGAAATCGCACTCGGCATCGAAGACGGCGACCTGTCGCTTGCCGAACGCCGGCTGCGCGACGCCCAGCAGGCGTTGGCCGACGCGCTGGAGAACGGCGCAACGGACGAAGAGATCCAGAAGCTGATGGCGGAACTCCGCGCCGCAATGCAGGAATTCATGACGGCGCTCGCCGAGCGCATGCCGAACCAGGCACAGCAGCAGCAGCAGACTGCCGAGAACACCTTGCGGCAGAAGGATCTGGACAACCTTCTCGACCAGCTGGAAAACCTCGCTCGCTCCGGCAATCGCGATCAGGCCCAGCAGTTGCTCTCCGAATTGCAGCGGATGATGAACAACCTGCAGGCGGGGCGGCCGCAGCAGGGCCAGCAGCAGGAAAACAGCGAAGCGCGCCGCCAAATCGATAAGCTCGGCGAAATCATGCAGCAGCAGCAGCAGCTGATGGACGAGACCTTCCGCCTCGACCAGGCCTTGCGCGACCGCATGCAGCGCGGCGACCCGCAGCAGGGCGAGGAAGGCGCTGAAGGCCAGCAGCAGGATCCCGGCCAGCAAGGGCAACAGGGCGAACAGGGCCAAGAGGGCCAGCAGGGTCAGCAGGGCCTCGACGGCATGACGGCAGACCAGCTGCGCGAGGCGCTGCGCCAGTTGCGCCAGCAGCAGGAAGGCCTCGGCAAGGAGCTCGGTCAATTGCAGGAGGGCCTCAAGGGCCTCGGCATGCAGCCGGGCAAGGGCTTTGGCGAGGCACAGCAGGAAATGGAAGGCGCTGGCGACGCACTGGGCAAGAGCCAGGGCGACCGCGCAGTCCAAGGACAGGGCCGTGCCATGGAAGCGCTGCGCCAGGGTGCGCGCGACATGATGAACCAGATGATGCAGGCCATGCAGGGCCAGCAGGGTCAGGGCCAGGAAATGGGTCAGGGTCAGGGCAATCAGAACGGCCGTGACCCGCTGGGGCGGCCGCGCGCAACGAATGGGCCGGACTTCGGTGAACAGGTGAAGGTGCCGGACGAAATCGACGTGCAGCGCGCTCGCGAAATTCTCGAGGCGATCCGCGAAAAACTCGGCGAGAACGCCAGCCCCGAGATCGAGCGGCGTTATCTGGAACGGCTTCTGGATATTCAGTGAGGCTCGAAGCGCGGGTCGCACATTGCCACCGCGCTTCGGCAATCGTCAGCGGAATTCCCGCTGAACCGGCTATAGATCTAGGTTTTCGAGAAAAAGCTCAGCCAGCCAGCGCCCGGGCAACAGCGCTGCGGATATCCGGCAGTGCGAAGGGTTTCGACACGACGTCGACGATCTTCAAGGCGAGATCATCGGCGCGTTCGCGTTGCTCGGCATAGCCGGTCATCAGCAGGATCTTCATGTCAGGGAAATCGGACGAGGCGCGGTGGGCGAGCTCGATGCCGTCCATGACCGGCATGCGGATATCCGAAAGCAGAAGATCGTAAGACGCTTCGGAAAGCTTCTCCAGGCCTTCCGCACCATCGGCGGCCTCATGGGTCTCGTGACCGTCGAGGCGGAGCGCACGGGCGACGAAGGACCGAAGCGAGTCTTCGTCTTCGGTGATGAGAATTCGCGCCATGGTTGAAATTGCCTCCGTCATGGATTCACTGTCCAGACAGGCAAATCACCAGACTTTCCTTGTTGAGTGGTAAACGCCGGACTCCTTGTCCGGCGCGATGGTTAACAAGTCTCTTCGCGAGAGGCTGGTTTCTTGCCCTTTTGGGACAGATCAGGCGTCGCCGGTGACGACGCCGACGAAGGGCAGTTCGCGGAAGGCATAGGCCACATCCATGCCATAACCGACGACGAAATAGTCGGGGCATTCGAAGCCGACATAATCAGCCTCAAACACTTCTTTTCGCTTCACTTTCTTGTCGAGAAGCACGGCGATCGTGACGTTTGCGGCACCCCGCTCATACATCAGTTCCTTGGCGAACAGCAGGGTGCGGCCGGACTCGAGGATGTCGTCGATCAGGAGCACATTACGGCCCTTCACGTCCGAGTCGATGTCCTTGATGATCTTCACGCCCTGCGACACCGTGCCTGTGCCATAGCTGGACAGGGTGATGAATTCGACTTCCGGTGCGAGACCCACGTGATGCAACGCACGAATGAGGTCAGCGGCGAAGATGAAGGAGCCCTTCAGCACCGAGATGACCAGCAGATCCTCGCAGGGACCCTTCATGATCTCGGCGGCCAGCTCGCGATTGCGGGCGTCAATCTGCTCGGGCGTGAAAAGCGGTTCGATGTTCTTTCCGCGAACGACGGGCATGGCGGTCTCCTTGATGCCGGGCCGGATGTGGCCTCACCCGGCAAGCACCGCCGGAAAGGCACTGCCCTTAGCACAGTCGAATGCGTCAGGCACCCGCATCTTCGAAGGAAAGCCGGAGTTCCGGCGTTTTTCCCCCAGGATGCTGGAGGCGGGCGGCGAGCCCACGGCTCTGCCCGCCTTCGAGCGAGGCGACCGGCGGCTCGACATAGGTGCTGGCAATGATCTGCCCGCCGACGAGCAGATCGGCCCGGACACGGGGAAGCGTGACCTCACGGTCCGTCCGGTTTTCGACGATGGCACTGATCAACAGCACCCGCATGCCATTCCTGTCCTGCGGGGTCAGGTTGACATGGGTGAGATCGAGCGGGCGGGCATCGAGTTCGGGATGGCTCGATCCGCCGAAGGCGAGATGACCGGCCAGGGAGAAGATCGACACGAAGGCCAGGGCAACGATGAGGGAGAAGGAAATGTCGGAGAGGCGTTGCAACCGGGTTTCGACAGTGACAAAGGCAGCGCGGATGCGGGCCTGCAGCTCGGCCACCGGAGACGGCGTTTCGGTCACCTGGGTGCGTGGCGCGTCCTTGCGCACCTCCCGGACAACGACGAATTGCGCATCTATGACTTCGGCTGTGGAGGGGCGGATCGGGCTGCGATCGAGCGTGCGGCGCGCGCGGTCCGGCGGCAGGAGGTCCGCCTCGGGGGTGGCAGCCTGCGACTGCTGACGGAATGCACGCATGGGTCAGACCTTTCGCACAGCCAAAATCGGGCACTCCGAAACTCGGCGGTTGAAACGAATCCACACCAGACGTAAATTCAAATGGTTAATGCTTCGAAAAGACAGGCCTTGAGGGCCGCTTTCCTGGCATATGTTTACCGGCCGTTGACGATCCTCGTTTACGAGCCCCAGACCTCGGACATCGCAGACTGGGCCAACCGTTGATCCACTTCGAAAATGTCGGCCTGCGTTATGGGATGGGACCGGAGATCCTCCGCGACCTGACCTTCGACGTGCCGAAAGGCTCGTTCCAGTTCCTGACAGGGCCGTCAGGGGCGGGTAAGACGACGCTGCTGCGCCTGCTGTTCATGTCGCTGCAGCCGACGCGTGGGCTGATCAAGAGCTTCGGCCGCGACATCACCCGCATTCCCCGTGCCGAGCTGCCGATGCTGCGCCGGCGTGTCGGCATCGTCTTCCAGGATTTTCGCCTGCTGGAGCATCTCACCACCTATGAGAACGTGGCGCTGCCGCTGCGCGTGCGCGGCAAGGAGGAGCAGAGCTACAAGCAGGATGTCATCGAGCTTTTGAAATGGGTCGGGCTTGGCGAGCGCATCAATGTGCTGCCGCCGGTGCTGTCGGGCGGCGAGAAGCAGCGCGTGGCGATTGCCCGTGCGCTGATCGACCGGCCGGAAATCCTGCTCGCCGACGAACCAACAGGCAATGTCGATCCGCCGATGGCGCGACGCCTGCTCAGCCTCTTTCTCGAACTCAACCGGCTGGGAACCGCCGTGATCATCGCGACCCATGATCTGGCCCTGATGGACCAGGTCGATGCGCGGCGCATGATCCTCACCGACGGGCGGCTCGACATCTATGAATGATCAGCAACAGCCCGACCCGAAGCAGCAGAAGCGCCGCGTCGAGATGACGGTCAGGCCGACAGCGCCGATCCTGCCGCCCTCGAACATCCAGGGCAATGCGCTGATGGTGGTGATCTCCATCATGGCCTTTCTCGCCTGCCTGACGCTGGGCGCCGTCTCGATGGTGCGGGCGACGGCGACGGGTTGGCAGAGCCAGATCTCCCGCGAGATCACCATCCAGATCAAGCCCGAGGACGGGCTGGACATGGGCACGGCGCTGGTGAAGGCCCGCGATCTGGCACTGACCTTCGTTGGCACCCGCGACGGCGAAATCATGGACGACAGCGCCACCGCCCGCCTGCTCGAACCGTGGCTCGGCACGGGGCTCAACCTCGAGGACCTGCCGGTCCCCAGGCTGATCATCGTCACCATCGATGAGAGCAATCCGCCGGATTTCGAGGCGATGCGGGCGCTGCTGAAGGAAGAGGTGCCGCAGGCTTTCCTCGACGATCACCGCACTTGGGTGGACAGGCTGGTGCAGATGGCCCGCACGACGGTGCTGATCGGCTCCGGCATTCTCATTCTCGTCTTCACCGCCATGGTGCTGACGGTGGTTTTCGCCACGCGCGGCGCGCTGTCGGGCAATCGCCACATTATCGAGGTCCTGCATTTCGTCGGTGCCGAAGGCAGCTTCGTGGCGCAGGAATTTCAGAAACATTTTCTGAAGATCAGCCTCAAGGGAGCCGCCGCCGGCGGCGTGCTGGCGGCCGGTCTTTTCGCGCTGGCGAGTTCCTGGCAGAGCCGGTCGCTGGCGACACCGGAAAGTGACCAGGCAACCGCGCTGTTCGGCACCTTCAGCATCGGCTGGACGGGCTATATCGGCATTTTCGCCACGATGATCGTGATTGCCCTTCTGACCACGATCACGGCACGGATCACCGTGATGCGGACGATCTACGAAATCGACCTCATTCGATCCGACCCGGCGCGGACTGACGGGCTGCTGGATGACTGACGAGTACCGATCTCGATGACAGGAACCGAGACCCGGTATTTTTACGTGTTGACTTGCCTTAAAGCCGCCTGTTCGGTGTGGGAGATCCCGGCGATTCACGGTGGATGAGCATGGACCGGACAACGCAGAACGAGCCTTTGCGCGACGGCGCGGCCACCGGCCAGGATGCCGGCATTTTTGCGCGCCGTGGCATCATCCGGCGGGTGCTGCGCTATGGCGGCATCCTGATCCTGCTGTGCATGGCGGGGATTATCGCCGGTTTCCTCGCCTTTGCCGATCAGGTCACCAACATGCGCCCGCCCGAAGTTGCCAAGGCCGACGCGATTGTCGTGCTGACCGGCGGCTATCAGCGGATCGAACAAGCGATCGACCTGTTGAAACGGGGATACGGCAAGCGACTGCTGATCTCGGGTGTCAATCCGAGAACCACCGCCGGCCAGATCCGCCGCGCCACCCGCGCCTCACCCGACATCTTCGACTGCTGCGTCGATATCGGCTATTCCGCCATCGACACCATCGGCAATGCCAATGAGACGGCCCTGTGGATCCGCGACAAGGGCTATCGCTCCGTGCTGGTGGTGACCAGCAACTACCACCTCGCCCGCAGCCTGTTGGAACTGCGGCGCAGCGATCCCGGCACTGAATTCGTCGGCTATCCGGTGGTCGCCTCGGATCTGAAGACACGCGCCTGGTACAGCGAGCCGGACGCCATGCGCACCATGCTGGTCGAATACGGCAAGACCATCATCGCCTATCTGCGCGGGATAACCGGCTGGAGCCGCGACCAGGGACTGCGGCCGGACGGCGAAATCACCGAATCTGGTCGAAACTCCTGACGGCTCAACGGCATCTGCGGCTTTTGCACGCGACGCTTTTGGTCTAAGCACGAGCAGCACGTCGAGAGAACCCCTTCATGATTGCCCTGCGTTCCATCCTGTTCAACACCGCATTCTACGCGAACCTCATCCTCAGGATGATTTTCCTGTCTCCGATCTACTTCCTTCTGCCGCGAAAACGCGCGTTCTTCGTACCGAAGGACTGGGCGACGTCCAGCCACTGGCTGATGGAAAAGATCGTCGGCACGACCTTCACGGTCGAGGGCCTCGAGAATATCCCCAAGGGGGGTTACATCCTCGCGCCGAAGCATCAGTCATTCTGGGACACCTATGCGCTGCTGCCCTATCTCGACGATCCCGTCTACATCCTCAAGCGCGAGCTGATGTGGATACCGGTTTTCGGCTGGTACGTGGCCAAGCAGCGCATGATCCCGGTCGATCGCGGCGCCAAGGGCAAGGTCATGGCCCAGGTGATCGAGCGCACCAAGCGCGAAATGGCGACCGGCCGGCAGCTGATCATCTACCCCGAAGGCACACGCCGTCCGCCGGGTGCGCCGCCCGAATACAAATACGGCATTGCCCGGCTTTACCGCGATCTCGACGTGCCCGTGGTGCCTGTCGCCATGCATCCAGGGCTTTTCTGGCCAAGGCGCAAGTTCCTGCGTTTCCCCGGCCATTTCACGGTCCGCATCCTGCCCGCGATCCAGCCCGGGCTCGACCCGGACGTGTTTCACGAGAAGCTGATGCGGGAGCTGGAAACGGCGAGCGACGAGCTGCTGGTGCAGACCGCGCGGGACAATCCCGATCTGCCCCTGCCGCCGACGGCCGTGCAGCGGCTGAAGGAACTGAGCGCGGCCTGAGGCCCGTCAGTTCGCCCCTTCGAGATCGGCGATGGCTGCAACGACGCTTTCGAGCCATTGGTCGCGGATGCCGAGTTCGCGCAAATGCGCAGCGGTATTGGCAACATACAAGGGATTGGGGCCCGAGCGGCCGACGGCCCCATGCACGATCCGGGCCGCTTCGTCGATGCTGACATTCCCGGCATACTGCGTATGGGCCCGGTCGATCACATAGGTGAGCGCCGAGACCTGGCGGGTATCGCCGAGCGTTAGGCGGACATGGCGTTCGAGATAGACGCTGGTCACCAGTTCCCGTTCGCGCAGATAGGCGAGCGTCTCAGGCCAATGGTCTGAGGCCACGCGAAAAGCGACGCCCTTGCAGGAGCCGCCGCGATCGAGGCCGAGCACCAGGCCGGGGCGCTCTTCGGTGCCGCGATGCACATAGGAGCGCACGCAAAGCGAACGACGATAGCCGCCAAGGCGCGCCGTCAGCCTCTCCTCATAGGGAAAGCCGGGGTTCCACATCAGCGAACCGTAGCCAAAGACCCAAAATTCGTCCATATCGCAGGCCAATCCAAGAAACAGAAACGTTCGCAGCGAGGAGACCCCCATGGCCGTGCCGTCGACAGCGCCGCAAAGCCCGACCAGTCGCAAGGTGCTCCTGCTCGGCGTTTTGATCGTCCTCTTTATCGCTGTCTATAGTGTGGCCTGGTATTTCGCCGCAGATTTCCTCAGAAACCGCATCACCGGCTTCTTTTCCGGCGGCAATCCGGCCGGTGTGACCGCCAATTGCGACAACGCCACCATGGGCGGCTATCCCTTCCGCTTCCGGCTCAACTGCGACCGCCTGGCTTTCGACGACAATTTCCAGGGCATCTCGGCCTCCTCCGGTCCCGTACGCGCCGCAGCCCAGGTCTATGACCCGGGCCATGTCGTCTGGGAGATGGACGGGCCGGCAGAAATCCGCTCGGCACTCGGCTTCAACTCGACGCTTGAGTGGGGCGATCTGCGCTCGAGCTTCCGCGCCGGCCTCTCCGGCCTGCAGCGCAGTTCGATGGAATGGACCGACCTCAGGACCAAGGTGACATCGACGGTGACCGGCTTGCAGGTCGAGGTCGTGACGCCACACCTGGAAACCCATGTCCGCCAGGTCGAGGGTAATCTCGATTATGCCGCGCTCGTCCGCGATACGGCGGTTTCGGTAAACGGGGCTGCGATCGTCCTGCCGCCGGTCTCCGCCAGCCTCGACGCGACCTTCGCTGACCGCGGCGGGCTTCTCGATCCGCGTCTTGCCCATCGCCAGCAGCTTTACGGCACCAAGGGTGAATTGCGCCGCATGGTCGTCGATCTCGGCGAAGGGCGCGTCCTGACGCTGAGCGGTCCGTTCTCCGTCGGCGACGACGGCCTGATTTCCGCGTCGATCCGCGTCGAGATCGAAAAGATCCGCGCATGGCGGGATTCGCTGAAGACTGCCTATCCGGAGAAGGGCGAGACCTTCGACGACATCGCCAAGGTGCTGCGCGTTCTCACTCTCGGCCGCGACGACGGCTCCGCCGAGATCACCATCCAGAACGGCGTGGCGATGCTCGGCTTTATCCCGCTCGGCCAGCTTCCGGCGCTCTGAGCGGCAGAACCGTCGGGCCGCTTATTTGTCGAGGGTGTGGCGCCCGAAGTCCGGCATGTCGACATCCTGGCCGGCCTGGACGATCGAGCGGCGGATGGTGCGGGTGCGGGAGAAGAGTTCGAACAGCTTGTCACCCTCGCCCCAGCGGATCGCCCGCTGCAAGTAAGCAAGGTCCTCGGAAAAGCGCGCCAGCATCTCAAGGATCGCATCCTTGTTGTGCAGGCAGACATCGCGCCACATGGTCGGGTCGGACGCGGCGAGACGGGTGAAATCGCGGAAACCCGAGGCAGAATACTTGATCACTTCCGACTCTGTCACCGCCTCCAGATCGTCCGCCGTGCCGACGATGTTGTAGGCGATGATGTGCGGCAGATGCGAAACGATGGCCAGAACCTTGTCATGATGCTGGGGATCCATCTCGTCGATCATCGACCCAAGCGCCTTCCAGAAGATGCTGAGACGGTCCAGGGCGACACGATCCGTGCCCGGCAGCGGCGTGAAGATGCACCAGCGCCCTTTGAACAGACCGGAGAAGCCTGCATCCGGACCTGATTTTTCAGTGCCGGCGAGCGGATGGCCAGGGATGAAGTGAACGTTCTCAGGCATATGCGGCGCCATCTGGGCGATGACGGAGGCCTTGGTTGAGCCGACATCGGTGACGATGGCACCGGCTTTCAGATGCGGGGCGATCTGCCGGGCAACCGCTTCGGAGGCGCCGACGGGCACGGAGACAATGATCAGATCGGCATCCTTCACCGCGTCTGCGGCCGAGGTCGTATAGGCCGTGCCGAGCTCCAGTTCTTCCGCACGCTTCAGCGTCTCGGCGCTGCGCGTCGAGATGACGACCTCGCGCGCGAGCCCGAGCTTCTGGATGTCGCGGGCGATCGACGAGCCGATGAGGCCGATGCCAATCAGGGCGATGCGGTCGAACAGGATTTCAGACATCAGCGGGTTTCCATGAATTCGGTGAGCGCGGCCAGCACGCCGGTATTGGCCTCTTCGCTGCCAATGGTCATGCGAAGGGCATTGGGGAAGCCGTAGGAGGAGACGGCCCGCAGAATGAAGCCGCGCGCGGTAAGAAACGCATCGGCATCGGCGGCACGCCGGCCCTCGACATCGGGAAAATGGATCAGGACGAAATTGGCAACCGACGGGGTGACGGCGAGCCCAAGCCGGCGGAGCGCTTCTGTCACCGTGTCGAGCCAGGCCTGGTTATGCGCGACGGCGTGCGACACATGCGCCCGGTCGCGCATGGCGGCGGCACCGGCGGCAATTGCCGGACTGTTGATGTTGAACGGCCCACGCACCCGGTTGAGGGCCGCAATGATGTCAGCGGGCGCATACGTCCAGCCAATGCGCAGAGCAGCCAGACCGTGGACCTTGGAGAAGGTGCGCGTCATGACGACATTTTCATTGGCCGAGACCAGTTCGATGCCGGCCTCGTAATCGTTGCGGCGGACATATTCGCCATAGGCCGCGTCGAGCACCAGAATGACATGGGGTGGCAGGGCCGCCTGCAGCCGCTTGATCTCGGCATGCGGCACATAGGTGCCGGTCGGATTACCCGGATTTGCGAGAAAGATGATCTTCGTCCGGTCCGTGACGGCCGCCAGGATCGCATCGACGTCGACGCAGTGATCCATCTCGGCAACGCTGACCGGCGTTCCGCCGGCAGCGACGATCTGGATGCGATAGAGCAGGAAGCCATGCTCGGTTACGATCGCCTCGTCGCCGGGCGCCAGATAAACCTGCGCGATGAGGCCGAGCAGTTCGCCCGAGCCATTGCCGCAGAGAATATTTGCCGGGTTAAGGCCGTGCACCTCGGCGATCGCCGCGCGGAGAATCTGGGCCTGTCCGTCCGGATAAAGCTCCAGCTTATGGGCAGCCATGCGAAACGCCTCGATAGCCTGCGGGCTGGGCCCCAGTGGAGTCTCGTTTGACGAGAGTTTGTGCACGCGCAGCGCACCCGCGGCGGGCTCCTTGCCGGGCACATAAGGGGCGATATCCAGGATGCCGGGACGCGGCACGGGCTTCAGCGAGACGGTCATGAGCGTGTTGTTCCAGCTTGAAGACGCGGAAAGCCCCGCGCACTTCACCGCGCTGGCAATAAAACGGAAACGCCCGTTTGTCGAGGCTGGCGGCTGCCGTTGCGGAACGCCCGTAAAGGCAGTCACGACTGCGGCGGCAGGCTACGCGTGGTGGGAATGCCCTGCGGGGCCAGCACCGGCGCAAAGACGCGACGCGACGCGCGCGCGGCAACCGGCAGGCCTTGGTAGAGACGCTTCTGCGCCTCGACCACGATGACGCCGGAAAAGGCCGGCCAAAGCAGACGCCCCATGCGCTCGAAGGCCTGGCGCAGGCGGAGGATGGCGCGGATCTTCGAGGGCGGGAAGAACAGAGCCTCGACTGTGGCGCCGGGGGTGAAATTGGTCTCTCGCAGGAGGGCCGTCAGCTGGCCGCGCGAATAGGGACGTCCGGAACCGAAGGGCGTGTGTTCCATGCGCGCCCAGACCCCGCGCCGGTTCGGCACAACGATCACGAGCCGCCCGCCGGGCGCCAGAACCCGCCAGATTTCCTTCAGAGATTCGCGCGGGTTCTCGGCGAATTCCAGCGAATGCACCATCAGCACACGATCAACGGAGCTGTCGGGCAAAGGAAGCTCTTCTTCGAAGACCAGCGTGGTGGCAGAAGGTTCGCCCACCGGCCAGTTTACGGCGCCCTGTCCGGCCGGCATGAACGCCATGGTGCGTTCGGTATCGCCGCGAAAGCGCTCAAGGAAGGGAATGCAGTATCCGAGGCCGACAAGACGCTCCTGCGGCAGCCGCGCCCAGACAGAAGACAATGCCAGTGCGATCGATTGCTCGGCCACACGCCCTAGCATGGTGTAATAAAACTGGCGTAGTTCGACGATATCCGCATGCATGAACTTATTGTTAGCAGCCGGCGATTGGAACTCAAGGCGCAACAAGCTACATTTGCGCCAAAGAGGCGGGACAAAAAGCGGTAAAACAATGAAATCACTACAGATCGAGGTCTTTCTGTGCCGAAGTGACAACTTCGGCGTTCTTCTGCATTGCCCGGAATCCGGGCTGACGGCCTGTATCGATGCGCCGGAACTCGCACCGATCCAGGCGGCGGCGGAGAAACGGGGATGGACCATCACCCATATCTTCACCACCCACCATCATGGCGACCACGTGGAGGCGAACCTCGCGCTGAAGGAAGCCTATGGCTGCGAGATCATCGGCCCGCTGAACGAAGCGGTTGCCATTCCGGGCATAGACCGCACCGTGGCCGACGGTGACGAATTCCTGTTCGGCGCCCATCCCGTCCGCGTCATCGAGACGCCAGGACATACGGCGGGTCATATCTGCTACTACCTGCCCGAAGACATGCTGCTGTTTGCCGCCGACACGCTGTTTGCGCTCGGCTGCGGCCGGCTGTTTGAGCGATCGGCCATGGACATGTGGCATTCGCTGCAGAAGCTCGCAGAGCTTCCCGACGAGACGATTGTTTATTTCGGCCACGAATACACGCTGTCCAACGCCCGTTTCGCGCTGACCATCGACCCCGGCAACACGCGTCTGAAAACCCGGGCGGAGGTGATCGAGGCCCAGCGCACGCGTGGACATTTCACCATCCCGACCACGATCGGACTGGAGAAGGAAACCAATCCCTTCCTGCGAGCCGGAGATCCTGACATCCGCAAGACACTGGGCATGGAAACAGCGGCCAACGACGAAGTCTTTGCCGAGATCCGCAAGCGCAAGGACAATTTTTGATGCAGCCGGCAGACATCATTCAGGCCCTCGGCATGCAGCGCCATCCCGAGGGTGGCTGGTATGTGCAGACCTTTCGCGATGCCACCGACGGATCGCGTGGCCATTCCACTGCGATCTACTATCTGCTGGAGGCAGGCGAGCGCTCGCACTGGCACAAGGTCCGCGATGCGGCGGAGGCCTGGCACTATTACGCGGGCGCGCCGCTCGCCCTGCATCGCTCGAAGGACGGGGTGACGCAGGAAACCGTGCGGCTCGGCCCCGACATCCTGGGCGGCGAGCGGCCGCAGGCGATCATCGAAGCCGACGAATGGCAATCGGCCGAGAGCCTCGGCGCCTACACCCTGGTTGGCTGCACCGTGGCCCCCGGCTTCGACTTCGCCGTCTTCGAGATGGCCCCGCCCGGTTGGGCTCCTGGTCCCTGAGACGCGAGCGGCGCATCAGACCCGTGACAGGGTGAGCGTCAGGATCAGTTGCGCGACGTAATAGGTCACCCAAACCACAACGGCGGCCATCCGATCAACCGGATGGCCGGGTCCGGTTGCGTATTTCCGGATGGTCAGGATGACATCGGAGAGAATGAACAGCGCGGCCCCGACAAGCACCAGCGGATCGGCGAGCCCCAGCGTCAGCCAGACCAGCACCATGAAAACCAAGACATAGAACCCGATCGGCAGCGCCATGCGGCCGGCTGACCGCCAGATCCGGGAGAGCACGCAGCAGGTGAAGCCCGCGACCGTAAGGCCGGCCGCAAGGCGCCATGGCTCGGTAAGCGGCAGCGACGGGTCGGAAATGCCGGCAAGCAGCGTGATATAGGCGACGAGGGAGAGAAGGAACGCGCCGACGCCCCGGATGAAGGCCGGATCACCGTCGAAGGCGAGCGACAGGTCGCCGAGCGCTCCGAGAAACAGCGCCAAGGCGAGAAGCGGATGCGCACCCACCGCCAGTGCATAAACCGACAGCAACAGGACGGGCAGGGTTTTCCAGACGGCGCGCAGCATCGTCTTCTCACGCGGCAGGATCCAGAGATAGCTGGTGCCCAGCACGACCGAAAGCGCGAGGATGCCGGTCGCACTGCCCATGGCTCCTCCCGATCAGCTGGCAACGTCCTTCTTGCGAAACACCATATCCTTGGCAGCGAGCATGGCACCACCGGTGATCAGCACGCAGGAGAGGCCAATTCTGGCGCTAAGGTCGCCAAACCCAAAAATGATCAGGATCAGGGTGGAGAGCAGTGGTGCGGCATAGCTCGACGCGCCGAGGATCTGGATGTCGCCGTTCTTGACGCCATAGTCCCAGACATAGAAGGCGAGACCGACGGGCAGCAAGCCGAGGCCGACGACGGCCGCCCATTGCGCCATGGAGACCGGCCACACCGTCGTTTCAAGCCCCAGATGGCAGAACAGTGAAAGAATGGACGTGGCGAGACAGAAGCCGGTGACGACGTCGGTCGAGACCGCCTCAAATTTGCGGCTGACAAGCGAATAGGCGGCCCAGGTGAAGGCGCAGAGCAAGGCGGCGGTATAACCGACGGTATAGGCGGGATCGAAGGCGATACCGTTCTTCGCGACGATCAGGAAGGTGCCGAAAAGCCCGGCGATCGCGCCCACGACATGGTGCCAGCCAAGCTTCTCGCCCGGCAGAAGGGCAGAGCCGACGACGATCAGCAGCGGCCAGAGATAGGCGATCAACCCCGCCTCGACGGCCGGCGCGTTGCGCAGCGCCGTGAAGTAGAGGAAGTGATAGCCGAACAGCCCGCCGACGCCGGTAAGCCAGACTTTCGGTGACTGGCGCAGCGCCCGAATGCGCTCAGGCCGCACCGCAAAGAGGATGAGACCCGGCAGGCTGCCGATGGCAAAGGTGATGGCCGAAAGCTGGAAGGGCGGCATGGTGCCGGAGGCCGCCGTCATCAGCGCGAGAAAGGACCACATCAGGATCGCGGTGAAACCGATCAGCGTCGCCCTGGTCTTCATGCTCTACCCCGTTGGCGGGGTCTGTCCCCTGCTCTATCCGTCGAACGCCTCGGCCGAGACATGCACCGTGCCGTAGCGGGTCGGGATCTTGGCATAGACAGGAGCATATAGCTTCAGCGTCGCCGTCTTGGCAAACCAGATCTCCATGCCGGTCACCGACTTCAGATGCTCGATATCCTTGCGACCCTTGCGATAGCCGGAGACGGGTACATAACGGACGGAACAGACGATCGCCTCGCCGCTCGCCTTGCCGGCGCTGAACGGAGCGGTGCCGCCGGGCGAGAGCACCAGATCCAGCCGACTTTCGCCGTCATAGATCGGCAGCGTCTGGGCACAAACATCGGCATTCCCCGGGATCAGCAGGGCACCGATCGGGTCGAGCACCACTTTGAGATCCGCATCGGTCACCGGCACCCAGGAGCTCGGTCGCGGCTTGGGCGCCGGCTCGACTTTCGTGTCGACGGCGCTGCCGTTCGCATAGGTGATGGTATAGCGGCTTTCCTTGCGGCCGCTGCGATAATCGAGATGGTACCGTTGCGGCTGGAAGCGATCCCCCTCCAGCTTGCCAGACACACGGCTGTCGGCTGAAATCTCCCGGACGAAATCCACCAGGCCGGAGGAGCGGAAGCGGCCGGAGATCTCGTAAGCGCCGTCGCGCACTTCGGTGTGAAAGGTCAGCCGGGCGATCGGCATAATGCCGAGCGAGACGCTGTAGGCCGTATCGTAGCGATACTCCGTCGCCTGGGCGGACCCGGACAGGACCAGGACCGAGGCGAGAGCCGAAACAAGGGCAAGACCGGTTCGACGCAAGGACACCATCTCCATGTCAGGGAAACACCGGGCATCCGGCATCTCGAACGAGATGCATCCTTGCCGTTGGACTGTGGCAAGAAAATAGCGTAGGAGTCCGCCAGCGTCCGGAAAATCCAAGGTTTGGCTTGACGGGCCGGTTCTCACTGACTATAGAACCGCAACTTTCCAATCAGACGCTGTTGGATTGCCTCACCGGCATTTGCCCGGTAGCGATGCGATGGCCTAGAAAAACAATAGGTGTACCATGTCCCGCAGTTGCGAATTGACCGGCAAGGGCGTCCAGTCGGGCAACAATGTAAGCCACGCGAACAACAAGACCAAGCGCAAGTTCCTGCCGAACCTGTGCGACGTCACGCTGATCTCGGACGCTCTCAACCAGCGTTTCCGCCTGCGCGTTTCGGCTGCTGCCCTGCGCACGGTCGAGCATCGCGGTGGTCTCGACGCGTTCCTGATCAAGGCTTCTGAGACCGAACTGAGCATGCGCGCCCGTCTGCTGCGTCGCCAGATCGTCAAGAAGACCGCCGAAGCCGCGTAATCGCAGCCATCGGCAAAAGAACGTCAAAGGCTTGGCCGGGCATCCGGACGAGCCTTTTCGTTTGCGGTTTTGTCACAAGGCCCTGAGGGCTTGCTGACCTGACCGCACTGATTTCATCCCTGTCCTCCAACTGGTGGCATCACCCAGGATAAAAAAATGCTGAGCGCACGCTATTTTATCGCCTACAGCCTGTTCATGACGTTGATCGTCGTCGCCTCGAATTTCCTCGTCCAGTTTCCGCTGGCGGGGACGCTTGGCGGCATTAATCTCGCCGATCTCCTCACCTTCGGCGCCTTCACCTATCCGGTCGCCTTCCTCGTTACCGACCTGACCAACCGTCAGTTCGGCCCGGCAGCGGCCCGCAAGGTGGTGTTTGTCGGCTTTATCGCCGGCGTCCTCCTCTCCGTCCTGCTCGCCACGCCGCGCATCGCGATCGCCTCCGGCTCCGCCTTCCTGGTGGGGCAGCTGCTCGATATCACCGTCTTCAATCGACTGCGTCGGCAGTCCTGGTGGAAGGCGCCGCTGATGGGCTCGCTGATCGGCTCGGCGCTCGATACGGTGATCTTCTTCTCCCTGTCCTTTGCGCCGGCCTTCGGTTTGCTCGGCCCGAACGACGAGTTCGCCATTGCCGCCGCCCCGATCCTTGGTGTGATGACGGCAGAAGCGCCGCGCTGGATCTCCTGGGCCATCGCCGATTTCAGCGTCAAGATGCTGATCGGCATCATCATGCTGCTCCCCTATGGTGCCCTGATGACCGTGCTGCGCCCAATGCCCCAGGCAGAGCGCACCGCATAAGGCAGCCAACGCTTCGGAGGGCCGAGATCACGCAGATCCCGGCTCCCCGCCTTCTCCCAAAAGCACGTCCAGGGCATGCCGCGCCCGCTCCTCGCGGGAGAAAGACGGGGAAGATAGCTGTGATCGGGATTTCCGTCCGGACAGACTGAGGAGCAGACGAAACAGCGGATCCTCCGGTGCCGGAATAGGCGCTTTAAGCTGGATGACGATATGCCAACTTTCGCCCGCGTCGGCTGTGTCTGACTTGACCACCTGGCAGTCACCATCATCCGGTGACACCCGGAACCGGTGTCGCCGATCGAACAGCCGCTGCTCCACCTCCAGAATGCCGGGGCGAACCGTCCAGCGCTCATCCGGCCCGGCGACGGCAAAAGCCATAAAGCTGAGCAGAACGCCAGAGCCGCCGACAACAATGATCGCGAAGATCGGCGTCAGCGGCGACACGGGCCACAGGCCTCCCGCCAACTCCACCCACAACACCATCAGCAACCCGAGCGCGATGCAGGCCAGCAGCACGCGCAAGGGAGTGGGTATGGATTGACTAACGGTAATCTCTTGATCCGGTGTGCGCAATTCGCCCCCTGTCCTTGAGAATATCAAGGGTCAGCCTGATTGCGATGGGCGCAAATGACAACAGCGCAGCCGGCGCGCGACCTGGAACTTTTGATTGTCCGTTAACAGGTGCTTTTCAAGCGCGCGACAAAATGCGCGCGGCATGGATCAATTCTCCAGACGGAACTCCAGCATCAGCGTCCGCTGCAGGATGGAGTGGTTGTCGTCGGACACGACGATCAGGCGCACGGAGCCATCCTCCGCGGGGATCGCGTCGATCCCTTCCATATTGTCGATCTGCGAGCGGTTGTCGGCCTCGAAGATGACGGTACCATCGACGATGGCACCGGGGCGGATGGTGGCACCCTCAATCCGTCGCAGACGCATGCCGACGCCGGTCGCAATCGAGAAGCGGCGCTCCAGCAGCAACAGATCACCATTCGGCAGGAAGACACCGTCGGTGATTTCGAAGCCGTCATGCGGCGTGATGCGGAATTCGCCGGCCAGCGGGCCGGTGAGGATGCCGGCGAAATTATTGCCGTCTTCGTCGACGCTCTTTTCCGACAGGGCGACAAGGGCGCCTGCGAGCGGACTGGCGGGCGGCGACAGCACCAACGCCTCGATGCCACCATTGCTGCGAAGGCGATCGATATCGAAGGGAAGCGGCAGGGGCGCAGAGGCACGCGCCTGGCCAAGGTTGGTCAGAGGCGCATAGGTGACGACACGGTGGCGCTGTTCGAAGCCGACATAGGCGCGGTCACCATCCAGCGCCAGGCTCTCGGCATCGACCATGTATTTGGAGGGGCTGACCTGGCCTGACGCATCGAGCAGCGGTGCAAGCATGACATCGGCGACGCCGGACAGGTGTCCGGCGGCATCGCGCGTAATGCGGCCCTCAATGAAATAGCCGGTGTCGAAGACCCCGAGGAAATTTTGCCCGTCGCGGAAACGCAAAGACGAGAAGGCGCCGAACAGCGGCTCCGGGGACGAAAGCTCGATGCCACCGAGGAATGTCAGGCCCGGCGCCATGGTGGGCGCACCACCGAGGGTGGCCGTCATGCCATCTAGATTGGAGATGACGGTGCTTTCGACCGGAATGGCCAGGAGCTCGCCGGCGGGGATTTCCGCCGGGGCTGTACAGGCGGCCAAGAGCACGCAAGCGCCTGCGGCAAGGTAAGCGGTGAGATGACGAAGACGGCCCGGCTCAGGCACGCCGACGTCGTCCGCTGCCGCCGCTCGCCTTGTCCTCGAACAGCGAGGCGAGCTGTTCGGTCATGGCGCCCGCCAGTTCGTCGGCGTCAACGATGGTGACGGCGCGGCGATAGTAACGCGTGACGTCGTGGCCGATACCGATGGCGAGCAGTTCGACCGGTGACTTCGTCTCGATCTGTTCGATGACGGCGCGCAGGTGCCGTTCGAGATAGTTGCCCGGGTTCACCGACAGCGTCGAATCGTCGACCGGGGCACCGTCGGAGATCATCATCAGGATCTTGCGCTGCTCGCGGCGGCCGATCAGGCGGTTATGCGCCCACATCAGCGCCTCACCGTCGATGTTTTCCTTGAGCAGGCCTTCGCGCATCATCAGGCCGAGATTGCGCCGCGACCGGCGCCAGGGGGCGTCGGCCGACTTGTAGATGATGTGGCGCAGGTCGTTGAGGCGACCGGGTGCCGGCGGCTTGCCACCCGCCAGCCAGGATTCGCGGCTCTGGCCGCCCTTCCAGGCCTTGGTGGTGAAGCCGAGGATCTCGACCTTGACGCCGCAACGCTCCAGCGTGCGGGCGAGAATGTCGGCGCAGGAGGCCGCAACCGTGATCGGGCGACCGCGCATCGAGCCGGAATTGTCGATAACCAGCGTGACGACCGTATCGCGGAACTTCGTGTCCTTCTCCTTCTTGAAGGAGAGCGGCTGCATGGGATCGATGATCAGACGGGTGAGACGCGCCGGATCGAGATAACCCTCTTCGAGGTCGAAATCCCAGGAGCGGTTCTGCTGCGCCATCAGGCGGCGCTGCAGGCGGTTGGCAAGCCGGCCGACGGCACCCTGCAGATGGGCAAGCTGCTTGTCGAGAAACGCGCGCAGCCGCTCGAGTTCTGCCTCGTCGCAGAGTTCTTCCGCCGTGATTTCCTCGTCGAAATCCTCCGTGAAGATCTTGTAGTCGACCTTCTCGTTGAAATCGTCGAAAGGGGTCGCCGGACGGCGCATTTCGCCGGGTGTCTCGCTGTCGTCGTCGCCTTCGTCCGACATCTCCTCTTCGGAGATTTCGGCACCATCCATCTCGCCATCGTAGAGCTGTTCCTGCGACGCTTCGCTTTCTTCTGCGGGGGCGGAATCCTGGCCGGCTTCGTCTTCCGACGACTCCTGGTCCTGCTCGCCGCTGCGCGGCTGCTCCTCGTCAGTCGACTGGTCTTCCTCGCCCTGCTCTTCCTCGTCGCCCATGTCCTCGGCCATTTCCATGGACGAGAGCATGTGACGGATCACGCGGGAAAAGGCCTGCTGGTCTTCGATGACGGAGGCGAGGTTATCGAGGTCGCCGCCGGCCTTGCCCTCGATGAAGGGACGCCAGAGATCGAGCACCTTGCCGGCCGATTCCGGCGGCTTTTGGCCGGTGAGCTTCTCGCGCACCAGCATGGCGACGGCTTCCTGGATGGGTGCATCTTCCTGGCGGCTGATGGTCGAGAAATTGGCTTTCGCATATTTCTCGGTGTTCATCGACTGGATGTTGGAGGCGACACCGGGCATGCGGATGGAGCCCAGCGCCTCGACGCGCGCCTGTTCGACGGCATCGAAGATCGAGCGGGCATCGGCGCCCTGCGGCGCCATGCTCGCATGGATCTTCTGGTCGTGGCAGGCAAGCCGGAGCGCCATGGAATCGCCGAGACCACGGGTCACGGCGAGTTCATGGGCGGTTGGACGCTTGGAGATATCCGGCAGGCGGATGCGCTCGCCGGCAATGCCGGGGCGGTCATTGGCGAAGGCGACCTCGACCTGCGGGTCACCCGCGATCGAGCGCACGCAGCCGGTGATGGCACGGCGCATTGGCTCCATGTCCACCACACCGCCAGCCTTGGCCTTCGAATTGTCGCCCCGCACTGCCATGCTGATCAGCCCTTATGCGCCAAGCACGATGTTGGCCGCACTTTCCTTGAGTTCCACGCCGAAGGCACGCTGGTATTGTTCGGCCACCAGCGTGCGCTCCAGCTCGTCACACTTGTTGAGGAAGGTGACGCGGAAGGAGAAGGCGATATCGCCGAAGATTTCGGCGTTCTCGGCCCATGTGATGACGGTACGCGGGCTCATCACGGTCGACAGGTCGCCGTTGATGAAGGCAGCGCGCGTCAGATCCGCCAGGCGCACCATGCGCGAGACGGTGTCGCGGCCTTCGGCCGTCGAACCGAAGCTCTTGACCTTGGCGCAGACGATATCGACTTCCTTGTCATGCGGCAGGTAGTTGAGCGTCGTGACGATCGACCAGCGGTCCATCTGGGCCTGGTTGATCTGCTGCGTGCCGTGATAGAGGCCCGTCGTATCGCCAAGGCCGACCGTGTTGGCGGTGGCGAAGATGCGGAAGGCGGGGTGCGGGCGAATGACGCGGCTCGGGTCGAGCAGGGTCAGGCGGCCGGCGCTTTCCAGCACGCGCTGGATGACGAACATCACGTCCGGACGGCCGGCATCGTATTCGTCGAAGACGAGCGCGACATTGTGCTGGTAGGCCCAGGGCAGGATGCCGTCCTTGAATTCGGTGATCTGCTTGCCGTCTTTGAGGACGATGGCGTCCTTGCCGACGAGATCGATACGGCTGACATGGCTGTCGAGGTTGACGCGCACGCAGGGCCAATTGAGGCGGGCCGCGACCTGCTCGATATGGGTCGACTTGCCCGTGCCGTGGAAGCCCGAGACCATGACGCGGCGATTGTGGGCAAAGCCGGCGAGGATGGCGAGCGTGGTTTCACGGTCGAATAGATAATCCGGATCAAGGTCCGGGACATAGGAATCGCCCTTCGAATAGGCAGGTACCCGGATGTCGCTGTCGATACCAAAGACCTCGCGCACCGACACGGTGGTGTCGGGGAGATTGGTAATATCAAGATCAATTTTGCTCATCGTCTCTCCATGCCGGGCGCCACCGACCGGCCGCATTCATCGCTGCTGTGTGTTCGGATTAACAGAAACCGGCCTGCTTTAACAATTTGTAGGCTTCAATAACAGCGCGAAAACGCTCTTCAGAAGCCCTGTCTCCGCCATTTGCGTCAGGATGGTGTTTTTTTACAAGCTCCTTGTACCGCGTCTTGATGTCCGTCGGTGTGGAACTGACGCTAAGCCCAAGCGTATCAAGGGCTTTCGCCTCCAAAGTCTTGAGTTTTCGATCCGCCGCCTGATAGCGCGAAGCCCCGCCACGGCCCTGCTGGACGAAGCCGAAAGGGTCCTTCATGCGCGCCTGTGACGCAGCCGAACCGGAGCGCATCGTGGAGTGAAGCGGGCTCGCCTTCGCCGCCTTGTTGACCCCGACGGTCCAGGTCGGGCGATGACCGGTGATCGCTTCCTTCTGGTAGCGCGCGATCTCGGTGTCCGAGAGGCCGGAGAAATAGTTGTAGCCCTTGTTGTAGTCCTTGACGTGCTCGAAGCAG
>JARXAQ010000110.1 GCA_029865825.1 Rhizobium sp. | reverse complement strand
TTCTGGTCAAGGTCGGCGACGACGTCGCGACGGGCGACATCATCGGTCTGGCGGGATCGACCGGTCGCTCGACCGGTCCGCATCTGCACTACGAGATCCGTCGCAATGGCGATGCCATCGACCCGATGCAGTTTCTCAATGCCGGCATGAAGCTCACGCCCCTGATCAATTGACGCGAATCCGTTTTGCGTGCAACTTCGTCGCGAACAGGGGGATTTCGATGGACTTTGCTTCGCTCGTGGCCTTCGCTCTCGCCTTCTTCGTCTTTGCCGCGAGCCCCGGCCCAGATAACATGACCATCGTCGCCCGCACGCTCTCCCACGGCCCCGTCTTTGGGGTCGCGTATGGCGCGGGTACGTTGGCCGGTATCCTGATCTATCTGGCCCTTGCGGCATTCGGCCTGTCACTGGTCGCCCAGGAGATGGGCGTGGTCATGGTCGCGCTGCGCTATGCGGGTGCTGCTTACCTGATCTATGTTGCCTATCGCCTGTGGACCGACATACCGCTGATCCCGGAAACGACCCGTCAGTGCGACCGCCGGGGACTGTCGACGACCTTCCTCACGGCCATCGCACTCAACCTCGGCAATCCGAAGATGCCGTTGTTTTACCTCGCTCTTCTGCCGGGCTTCGTTGGCGAGACTTTCGGCTCACAGGACTATCTGTCGCTCGCCTCGGTCATCGTGCTGATCGAGATCGTGGTGGTTGGTGGTCACGTCTGGATCGCCGGGCGGGCGCGTTCGCTGATGCGCATTCCAGCCGTGGTCCGGCGGGTAAACCGTGTGGCCGGCACAGCCATAGGGCTCGCGGGCATCCAGATCCTCTGGACAACCCGAACGAATTAAACATGACCCTTAAGCCTTTGTAGGGTTAAATCCGCCTGTTTCCTTGACTTTCGGGCCGTTTCCCACTATTCGCCGCAACCATTCGAGCCCGCATCACGGGCGACTCATGGATGTTCGCGAGAACAGGAACGGAAACTACTTCCCTTTGACAACTTTTGCTGACCTTGGCCTGAGCCAGAAAGTCCTTTCAGCCGTCACCGACGCCGGCTACACGATTCCCACACCGATCCAGGCTGGCGCCATTCCGCCGGCCCTGCAGCGGCGGGATATCCTCGGCATCGCGCAGACCGGCACCGGCAAGACTGCGTCCTTCGTTCTTCCCATGCTGACCTTGCTCGAGAATGGCCGCGCCCGCGCCCGCATGCCGCGCACGCTGATCCTTGAGCCGACCCGCGAACTGGCAGCCCAGGTCGCAGAAAACTTCGAGAAATACGGCAAGAACCACAAGCTCAACGTCGCCCTGCTGATCGGCGGCGTTTCGTTTGAGGACCAGAACCGCAAGCTGGAACGTGGCGCAGACGTCCTGATCTGCACCCCCGGCCGTCTGCTCGACCATTGCGAACGCGGCAAGCTCCTGATGACCGGTGTCGAAGTCCTGGTCATCGACGAAGCCGACCGCATGCTCGACATGGGCTTCATCCCTGATATCGAACGCATCGCCAAGATGATCCCGTTCACCCGCCAGACCCTGTTCTTCTCGGCCACCATGCCGCCGGAAATCCAGAAGCTGGCCGACCGATTCCTGCAGAATCCGGAACGCATCGAAGTGGCCAAGCCGTCTTCGACAGCACTCACCGTGACGCAGCGCCTCGTTGCCTGCCATAACAAGGACTACGAAAAGCGCGCCACGCTGCGCGAGTTGATCGGCACCCAGAGCGAGTTGAAGAACGGCATCATCTTCTGCAACCGCAAGAAGGACGTCGCCGACCTGTTCCGCTCGCTAGAGCGCCACGGCTTCTCGGTTGGCGCCCTGCACGGCGACATGGACCAGCGCTCGCGCACCAACATGCTGGCCGGCTTCAAGGACAACCAGATCACGCTTCTGGTCGCCTCTGACGTTGCAGCCCGCGGCCTCGACATCCCCGATGTGAGCCACGTCTTCAATTTCGACGTGCCGATCCATGCGGAGGATTACGTCCACCGCATCGGCCGCACCGGTCGTGCCGGTCGTTCGGGCGCGGCCTTCACTTTGGTAACGCGCAGCGACACCAAATTCCTCGACGCCATCGAAAAGCTGATCGGTCAGAAGATCGAATGGCACAATGGCGACATCTCCGCGCTTCCGGCTCCGGCCGAGAGTCATGACGAAAGCCGTGGAAAACGTGGCCGCGACAAGGGTCGCGAGCGGCGCGGCGGTCACAAATCGGATACGCGCAGCGAGTATACCAAACCGGTAGAGGAAGAAGTGGTGGAAGCAGTGAAGGTTGAAGCGGTAAAGGTGGAAGCTGTAAAGGTGGCAGAACCGATGAGAGCTGAACCCGTGGCAAACGATCGCTCGCGTGACAAGCGCAGCAGCAACAATCCGCGCAACAACCGCAGCAGCCAGGCGCCGGCGAACGACGACAACCGCGATCGTCGCCGCAACCGCTATCACGACCAGGACGACGGCCCGACCCCGGTCGGTTTCGGCGACGACATCCCCGCCTTCATGCTGATCGTGGCGGCTGCCAAGGCCTGATTGGTCATGGCTTTGCCCGGCATTGATTTTCCCGGCCTCGGCGTCGGTCTTGCCATCCTTCGGGATGGCAAGTTGCTTTTATGCAAGCGCATGAAGGCTCCCGAAGTCGGCCATTGGAACATCGTCGGCGGCAAGGTCGACCATGGCGAGCCGGCGGCAGAGGCCGCGCGCCGCGAGGCCGAAGAAGAAACGGGCCTGACGATCGGCCCGATCAGCTATCTGGGCATGACCGAGCAGATCATCCCGGCCGACGGCCAACACTGGGTCTCGCTGCTCTATAAAGCCGTTGAGACGGAAGGCGAACCGCAACTGACCGAACCGGACAAGCTCTCCGCAATCGGCTGGTTCGAACTGGATGCCCTGCCCGAACCCCTGTCGGTCTTTACCCGCGCCGTTATTCCCTATTTGCGCTGATCCGCACCGGTGACCCGGAGGGCCGCCTCGAAAGCGAGCCGCGCCCATTTGGCCATCAAATCAGGATCGTCATAGGCCTCGTCAGGCACGGTCCAGTAGGGCATGGCGACCGGCTTGCCGCCCTTACCCTCGTAAACCCAGCGTTTTGCCCCGGCAGCCTCCAACAGCGGCGCGCTCTCGGCGTCGCCCTTCAGCATGATCTCGTCATACAGTTCGAGCGCGAAAATGATGCCGTGGTGATAGATGCCCTTGCCGCCGAACATTCGGCGGATGCTGACCGGGCCGACGGCCTCGAACATCTCTTCGATCGCAGAATTGTCCATAATCAGTCCCTCAGGGTCCCTCCGGCGGCCAGCACGGCCTCCGGAGTATCGACATCGAGCCGTGCGGCGGCCCCAATTTCGACGTCGATGACGGGAAGACCCGAACTCTCGATAACCGCCCGCGCGCCGATATCGCCCTCGAGCGCCTTGAGCGCCTCGAAGGTATGCGCCGGCAGGATCACCGGGTTGCCACGCTGGCCATCGGCGACCGCACGGATGATCGCCGGGACATCCGTCTTGCGCAAGGTCCTTGCCAGGTGCTGGATATCGTCTGTGGCAACATTCGGCATGTCGGCGAGCAGGACCATGATCGCGGGCAATCCTGCAGCCTCGGCTGCGATAAGGCCGGCCCGCAGAGAACTGGCCATGCCCGTGGCGTAGGCCGGGTTGTCGACAAGCTCGACATCGAGCCCAGACAGCGCCGCTGCTATGTCGGGCGAACGGTGCCCCGTTACCACGAAGACGGGGCCGCAGTCGGCTTCGACGGCATGCCGGACGACTCGCCGAACAAGGGCTTCGCCATTGAACGTTGCGAGCAGCTTGTGCGGTCCGCCATCGCCCATGCGGCTCGCCCGACCGGCCGCCAGCACGACGATGCCGAGATCCGCCGTGCGATCCGCGGGGCCAGACCCAGCGGTGGCCGCAAGGCGCGGCAAGGGACGGCTCGGAATTTCCATCAGCAGCCCTCCCACACCCCACCCAGCCATCTCATCGGCAGGCGGCGGAACACCGCCTAGGATGCGGTTCAGCACCCAATCGAAACCATTGTCTTTCGGCGAACGGGCGCAACCCGGGGCGCCGATCACCGGCACGTCGCCGATATGACCGAGCACAAGCAGATTGCCGGGATCGACCGGCAGTCCAACCCTCTCGACATGGCCACCGGCAAGACGGATGGCGGACGGGATGACGTCCTCGGCGTCACAGACGGCCGATGCCCCGAAGACGATGAGGAGCGAAGGGCCGGCAGAGGGGTCAGCCGAGGGAAGAGCAAGGCTCGCCGCCAGTGCATCCGCGACGGCATGCGCCTCGTGACGCACGCGCCGCTCGCCAAGGAGCAGGCTCCCCGAGCGCGCAAGGCGTGCCTCCAGAACCCGCCTTGTCTTGTCCATGACGGAACGCTTTAGCGACGGCAGTTCGGTTGCGACCAGATGGACGGCATGCGGGCGGTAGGCGCGGACCGAAAACGCTTCGCTGGCCCCCAGAACGGCAATTGCCGCGTCGACACTGGCCGAAGAGACGGCGAGCGGAATGATCTTGATCGTCGCTACGAGATCACCCAAGCGCACGTCGCTGCGATCCGTCAGACAGGCGAGTGTGATTGCGGAATCGATCCTGTTGAAACGGTCGACCACCGCCTTGTCCGCAAGAAAGAGGCCGTTGACCGAGGCGTAGAAGTTGACGCGTCCAGTGGCGGCTGGCCCCTGGTCCAGCCCTTCCGATCTGATGGCGGCGGCAAGCAAGGCAGCCGCTTCGTCTTCGGTTCTATCCCCCTCGGACAGCCTACGCACAATCACGCGCTCAATGTTCTCGGCGCGCAGTCGCGCAATGTCGGCCGCCGTCAGCCGGCTGCCCTTGGCGAGCCTCCCCGAAGCAAGCGGCAATGAGTGGGCAAGGATGGCGCCCTCTGCGTCGTCGAGCGGCAGTGGACCGAAACTCATGCCGCAGGCTCCGAGGGATCGGCAAGCGGCCGGCGGCGCAGGGCCTGAATGATGTCGGCAAGCGTCGCAACGGCAATTTCCGCCGGTGTGGCCGCACCGATATCAAGGCCGATCGGTGCCGAGATCCGGGCCGTATCAGCCTGACCAAAACCTTCCGCCCCAAGACGTTCCAGGCGCTTCGCATGGGTTTTACGGCTGCCGAGCGCGCCGATATAGAAACAGCCTGCCTGAAGTGCGGCAATGATGCCGGGATCGTCGATCTTCGGGTCATGGGTTACGGCCACGAGCGCCGTGAACCGGTCGAGCGGTTGCGCGGCCAGCGCATCCTGTGGCCATTCTGCGACAAGATCGACACCTTCGAAGCGCTCGGACGTGGCAAAGGCCGTGCGCGGATCAATGATGCGAACGGCATAACCGGCCAGGGCCGCCATCGGCGCCAGAGCCTGGCTGATATGGACCGCACCAATCACCACGATCCGGGGCGGCGGCAGGTGGGCATTGAGAAAGAGAGATTTCCCTTCCACCTCGACCATCCCGGACTTCCCGGAGCGCAGACGGAGCGTGATCTCGTCGCCGAGCGGACCTTCGACCGCATCACCTTCGACCACCAGACGGCTTGGCCCTCCCCCGAGATCGGTAACAACGACGGCTGCACGGCGGGCACGCCGCGCGCTATTGAGCCTTTGCAGCAGGGCGATCTCCATCAACCGAGCCTTTCGACATAGACACGGATACGTCCGCCACAGGACAGACCAACCCGCCACGCCGTCTCGTCGGCAACACCGAATTCCAGCATGCGCGGCGAGCCGTTCTCCAGCACCTCCAGCGCTTCGGTAATTACCGAACCCTCTACGCATCCGCCCGACACCGACCCCTCGAAATTGCCGTCCGCGTCGATCACCAAGTGACTGCCGACCGGACGCGGGGCAGAGCCCCAAGTCTCGACGACTGTGGCAATGGCAACCGCCCGCCCCTCGTCCTGCCAGCTTTCCGCCAATACGAGCGGATCGCGTGCGAGAGTGTCCTGGGTCATAGTCTTATCCTTCCGGCATTCATCAGGCGCCGCGGATCGCAATCGCGGTCAACAGGCGCCGAGAGCGATTTCACGAGATCGCCAAGCGCATTCAGATTGTGCACCGACCGCAATTCGTCAACATGCGGCAGCATGGCCCGTACGCCGCGCGCACGCGCCTCGAAGCCAGAGAAACGCAGAAGTGGATTGAGCCAGACGAGCCGCCGACAGGACCGGTGCAGCCGATCCGTTTCCGTGCCCAACAGCTCCACATCGTCGCGCTCCAGCCCGTCGGTGATCAACAGCACGATCGCGCCCTGCCCGAGCACGCGCCGTGCCCATTGGCGATTGAACAGCCGCAGGGTTTCGCCGATCCGGGTGCCCCCCGACCAGTCCGCGACCGCAGTACTGCATTGCGCGATGGCTTCGTCCGGATCGCGGTTGCGCAATTGTCGCGTCACATTCGTCAGCCGAGTGCCGAACAGGAAGGTATGCACGCGCCGGCGCTTTTCGGTCAGCACATGCAGGAAATGCAGAAAGATCCGGGTGTATTGGCTCATCGAACCCGAGATATCGGCGAGCACCACCAGTGGCGGTGGCCGTTCTCGATGCGTCCGGAAGCGCGGCAGCATCAGGTCGCCGCCGGAGCGCAGCGACTGGCGCATGGTGGCGCGCGCATCGAACATGCGGCCCCGGTTCGACGGACGAAAGCGGCGTGTCCTGACAGCATCATCGGGCATGACCAGCCTTTCGATGGCGCGCCGGGCCTCGGCGAGTTCGGCAGCGGTCATCTGGCCGAAATCGAGCCGGCGAAACACATCCTGGCCGGAAACCGTGAGCCGGGCATCGATCTCGACATCCGGTTCGTCGCGCGGCGGTGCCTGCCGGTTCTTCTCGGCAAACAGCGCGTCACTCACCCGCGCGCCGCCAGCCTTCGGCTTTTGCCGCTCACCGATTGCCGCGACCGGCGACATCAGCGCGATCATCTTGCCGATCAGGTCTCGCGAGCGCCAGAAAATGGCAAAGGCCTCGTCAAAGACCGGCTGGTCCTCGTGGCGCTTGACGAAGATCGCGGACAGGGCGGCATGAAATTCGATCCGCGAGCCGATGCCGATCACATCCACAGCCGCAATCGCGTCGATCACGGCACCGGGGACGGGCTTCAGCCCCGACTTGCGCAAGACCCGGGCGCAATGCACGATGTTGTCGGCAAGC
>JARXAQ010000107.1 GCA_029865825.1 Rhizobium sp. | reverse complement strand
CCGAAGAATTGGTCCAGCATGCTCTGGATCTTGGACTAGATGGCATCGGGCTGGCCGACGTGAACACAGTTGCCGGTGTCGTGCGTCTACACGCCTCAGCCAAGCAGAAGGGCCTTGCCTTCCGCCCTGGAGCGCGTCTCGTCTTTGCAGACGAAACGCCGGAACTGCTCGCTTATCCCATCGATCGGAAAGGCTGGGGACACCTTTGTCGCCTGTTGAGTGCAGGAAACCTGCGCTCGAAAAAGGGGATCTGCACACTCTATGAAAATGATCTGCTCGAATGGTCGCAGAACCTGATCTTTGTCGCCATGCCGCCACCCTTGCAGAATGGCGCTGACGCCCAGGCTTACGAGAGCCGTGTTCAGCGCCTTCTTCCCGAATTGAAGGACAAGCTCTATCTAGCCCTCGTTCCGCGCTATGACGGGTTAGATCGCCAGAGTTTCGCCGAACTGGGCCTGATCGCCCACCGACTCCGCCTGCCGCTTTTCGCGACCAATGATGCTCTCTACCACGCGCCAGAGCGCAAGCCGCTTGCCGATGTGCTGGTTGCCATCCGGGAGCATGTCGGCGTGGCCGAGGCCGGCTTCCGTCTTCACACCCATGCCGAACGCCATCTGAAAAGCGGGCGAGAGATGGCCCGGCTGCTGCGGGGATATCCAGAGGCCATCGCCAACAATATAAGGTTTTTTAGCCGGCTCAATTTTTCCCTCGACGAATTGGCACATCAATATCCAGACGAGACTTTCGGGGGTGAGGCACCGGTATTGGCACTGCGGCGTCTAACCTACGAAGGGGCGAGAAAGCGTTATCCTGCAGGAATTCCACAGAAGGTTCTTGGACTTCTCGATTACGAGCTGAAGCTTATCGGCGAAAAACACTATGAGCCCTATTTTCTCACTGTTTACCGCATCGTTTGTCACGCTCGCAATAGTGGCATCCTCTGCCAAGGACGGGGTTCCGCCGCCAATTCGGCCGTCTGCTTCTGTCTCGGCATTACGGAGGTAGACCCGCAAAAGACCACGCTGCTCTTCGACCGCTTCATTTCCACCGAACGTGACGAGCCACCGGATATCGACGTGGATTTTGAACACGAGAAGCGGGAGGATGTGATCAAATTCATTTACGACACTTATGGCCGCGAACATGCCGCACTCACAGCTGCCGTCATCAGCTATCGCTCCCGTTCGGCTGGCCGGGAAGTGGCAAAGGCCTTCGGTCTGTCTGAAGATGTCCAGTCCGCGCTCGCAGGCTCGATCTGGGGTTGGTGGACAAGCGATTTTACCGATGATCAGGCGAATGCAGCAGGGCTCGACCTGAAGGATCCGACCACCCGTCGGGTGCTGGCCTATGCCCAGGCACTCCAAGGGTTTCCGCGTCACCTCTCCCAGCATGTCGGTGGTTTCGTGATTACCCGCGACCGACTGGATGAAGTGGTGCCCATCATGAATACGGCCGATGGTCGCTATATGGTCGAATGGGATAAGGACGACCTGGATACGCTGAAAATCCTCAAGATCGACGTGTTGGCACTCGGCATGCTCACCTGTCTCGCCAAGGCTTTTGCGCTTTTGGCGAAGCATTACGGCCGCGACGAGAGCCTCGCATCGGTCAACGCCGATCAATGCGATGAAGTCTACGACATGATCTGCCGGGCAGATACGCTGGGCGTCTTTCAGATCGAAAGCCGCGCTCAGATGAGCATGCTGCCCAGACTGAAACCCCGCAGGTTCTACGATCTCGTTATCGAGGTGGCAATTGTTCGCCCCGGTCCGATCCAGGGCAATATGGTTCATCCCTATCTCAAGCGACGGTCCGACGCGCTCGCCGGAAAACCGATCGACTACCCGAGCGAGGAACTCCGCCACGTACTAGAACGCACGCTGGGCGTCCCGCTGTTTCAGGAACAGGCGATGCAGATCGCCATCACCGCCGCCGGTTTCACACCAGCAGAAGCCGACAGATTGCGTAGGGCGATGGCGACCTTCCGGCGTACGGGTCAGGTCTCGAGCTTCCAGAAGCGTATGATCGATGGCATGGTGGAACGCGGCTATGACCGCGATTTCGCCGCGCGCTGCTTCAGCCAGATAGAGGGCTTCGGCGAATACGGGTTTCCAGAAAGCCACGCCGCGTCGTTCGCCTTGTTGGTCTATGTCTCCTGCTGGTTCAAAACCTTCTATCCGGATGTCTTCTGTGTGGCGATCCTGAACTCGCAGCCGATGGGCTTCTACGCTCCTGCCCAGTTGGTGCGGGACGCACGGGACCATGGGGTCGACGTCCGACCGGTCGATATCAATCATTCCACCTGGGACTGCGGACTTGAAGCCGGTCCGGAAGGATCACCCGCCTTTGACCGGAACAGGATCTCCCACCGCCACCACTCCATGCGCGCCGCCATCCGCACAAAATGGGCCGTGCGTCTCGGCTTTCGACAGATCAAGGGCATATCGCAATCGGATATGGACCATCTCGTTGACTGCAGGGGCACGGGTTATGATTCCGTCCGTGATCTTTGGCTGCGCACCAAGCTGCCACGGGCCGTCATCGAGAAACTCGCCGATGCCGACGGCTTTTCCTCCCTTGGGCTGTCCAGAAGAGATGCTCTCTGGGCCGCCCAGGCCCTCGATGCAAAGGCGGCAGTCGAGGTTCTTCCGCTTTTCGAGGCAGTGCCGCTCGAAGCTCTGCAAGAGGAACCCGAAGTTACATTGCCGCGCATGCTGCTGGGAGAAGAGGTCTTGAGTGATTACCGCGCGTTGACCTTTTCGCTCAAGGCCCACCCTATTTCCTTCCTGCGTCCGGACATGCAGAAGGCCGGATTGAAATCGGCACTGGATCTGGAAGGCCTGCCCTATGGTGCTAAAGTGACCGTTGCCGGTCTCGTTCTGGTACGCCAGCGACCTGGATCGGCAAAGGGCGTCATCTTCATGACGTTGGAGGACGAAACTGGGACGATCAACGCCATCGTCTGGCCGAAGACCTTCGAGCGCTATCGTCCAGTCGTCATGGGAGCGCGCCTGGTCGCGCTGCGCGGCCGCCTGCAAAAGGCCCACGGCGTTATCCATGTGGTGGCCGATCAACTCTTTGACGCCACACAACGCCTGGGCCTTTTACAAAAGGAACTGGCCAGCTTCGATACCCTGGCCCATGCAGACGAAGTTCGAAGACCGGGGGTCGATCAGCGTCAGGTCAAGAGAGAGAAACAGCAACACGTCTTGCCAGCATCACCCCCGCCCGGTCATCCCCGCCGCAGCGCCATGGCGGATCTCATGCCCAAGGGCCGCAACTTCCATTGACACAGCGCCACGCCGGCTTGTTCGCGAATTTTCTTGACAAAGAGCACGCGGTTTCAGAGAAAGGAGAGAGTAAGTGTCATGTTTGACGGTTCCCGATCCCATGCTGGTCTGCAGCTGCAATTACATCTCCGACAAGGACATCCAGTCAGTCATTTATGAACTGCTGGACGAGGACTGTTGGCAGCTGATCGTTCCTGGCAAGGTCTATCATGCCATGGGTAAACGCGGTCGCTGCTGCGGGTGTTTTCCCAATGTAGTCGACCTCATCATCAAGACCACTGCAGAATATCACGCCGCGCACAAGACCGAGGAAACCAAGGTCGTCAACTTCATGGAGCGCCTCAAGCTGTTTCACGAAGAGCAGAAGGCAGTACTCGCGGACCGCCGCCAGGCCATGATCGCTTCCCGCCGCGCAAGCTGATCCTCTTCTCCCTTTCGATATAGACACGCGACCTTATTTCGAGCTCTTCGCGAGCGCACTCAGCGCGAACCCGCATCACATTGATCGCGAGATAGCGTCCCCAAATCCTCTCCAAAATTAGAATCCTTCTAAAATGATACCTCGACAGATCGAATCCTCGCAGCTAGTGTTGCCCCATTCCACTCACGTAAAGGACGATGAAAATGAAGGGTGATCCCAAGGTCATTGAGCACCTCAACGAGGCGCTGTTTTTAGAGCTCGGCGCTGTCAACCAGTATTGGCTGCATTACCGCCTGCTCAACGACTGGGGCTATACAAAGCTCGCCAAGAAGGAGCGCGCCGAATCGATCGAGGAAATGCAGCACGCTGATAAGATCATCGACCGCATCATTTTCCTCGAGGGACACCCCAATCTTCAGACCGTCGCGCCTTTGCGTATCGGACAGAATGTCAAGGAAGTGCTCGAAGCCGACCTCGCGGGCGAATATGACGCTCGCACTGCTTACAAGGCCTCCCGCGACGTCTGTCACGCCGCCGGCGATTATGTTTCGATGAAACTCTTCGAAACCCTGCTGATCGATGAAGAAGGACATATCGACTTCCTCGAGACGCAACTCGATCTTCTGGCCAAGATCGGCGAACAGAAATACGGTCTTTTGAACGCCGAATCGGCCGACTCCGCCGAGTAAAGAACTGTCGACAGACAACGCGACGAAAGCCGCACGAGAATCGAAAAAGCCCGAAGGTTGCAATCAGCAACGCTTCGGGCTTTTTTGTTCACAGGCGATCGTTCCTGCTCAGCCGCTGCGGTTCTGTCGGTTCGCAATCAGGTCGTCGACAACCCCGGGATCCGCCAACGTCGAGGTGTCACCAAGCGCACCGAAATCGTCCTCGGCAATCTTACGCAGGATGCGCCGCATGATCTTGCCCGAGCGGGTTTTCGGAAGGCCCGGTGCGAACTGGATCTTGTCCGGGCTGGCGATCGGTCCGATCTCCGAGCGCACATGCTTGACGAGATCAGCCCGTAACGCTTCATTGCCTTCATGGCCCGACATCAGCGTGACATAACAGTAAATGCCCTGTCCCTTGATGTTGTGCGGGTAGCCAACGACGGCCGCTTCGGACACCAGATGATGAGAGACTAGCGCTGATTCGACTTCCGCAGTCCCGAGCCTGTGTCCCGAAACGTTAAGGACGTCGTCGACACGTCCGGTGATCCAGTAGTAGCCGTCCTCGTCCCGCCGGCAGCCGTCGCCGGTGAAGTACTTGCCTTTGTATGTCGAGAAATAGGTCTGGACGTAACGATCATGGTCTCCGTAGACCGAACGCGCCTGGCCAGGCCAGCTCTCGACAATGCATAGGTTGCCGTCTGCGGCACCTTCGAGCACATGCCCCTCATTGTCGACCAGTTCAGGTTTCACTCCGAAGAACGGGCGCGTTGCAGATCCTGGCTTCAACGGTGTCGCGCCGGGAAGGGGAGTGATCATGATCCCGCCGGTTTCCGTCTGCCACCACGTATCGATCACCGGAGACTTTTGCTCCCCCACGACGTTGTAATACCACTCCCAGGCTTCCGGATTGATCGGTTCACCCACCGAGCCCAGCAATCTGAGGGATGAGCGGTTCGAGCGCTTGACGAAGTCATCTCCGGCACCCATCAGCGAACGGATCGCCGTCGGCGCCGTGTAGAAAATGTTCACTTTGTGCTTTTCGACTACTTCCCAGAACCGTCCCTGGTCCGGGAATGTCGGAACGCCTTCGAACATCAGGGTCGTCGCGCAATTGGCGAGCGGGCCATAGACGATGTAGGAATGGCCGGTAACCCAGCCGACATCGGCGGTGCACCAATAGACATCTCCGTCATGATAATCGAAGACGTATTCATGGGTCATCGATGCATAGACGAGATACCCACCGGTCGTATGCATCACGCCCTTCGGCTTGCCGGTCGAACCCGAGGTGTAAAGAATGAAGAGGGGATCCTCCGCCTTCATCTTCGCAGGTGGGCAATCCGGTTTCACCGTATGCACTTCCTGGTGATGCCAAAGATCGCGGCCTGGGGCCCAGCCGATCTTCCCACCTGTGCGGCGCACGACGAGGACCTTGTTGACGATGACATATTGCTTGGCCGCAATATCGATCGCGATATCGGTGTTTTCCTTGAGCGGCACGGGCTTGCCACCGCGCACGCCCTCGTCGCAGGTGATCACGAAAGTCGATTCACAATCAACGATGCGGCCGGCAAGGGCTTCCGGTGAGAAGCCTCCGAACACCACGGAATGGATGGCACCAATGCGTGCACATGCAAGCATCGCATAGGTCGCTTCGGGGATCATCGGCATATAGATGGTGACGCGATCACCCTTCTTGACACCATGCTTCTTCAAGACGTTCGCCATGCGGCAAACATGCTCGTAAAGCTCGTTGTAGGTGATCTTCTTGTCGATATACGGGTTGTCACCCTCCCAGATGATCGCCACGCGTTCGCCATGGGTTTTGAGATGGCGATCAATGCAATTGTACGAAACGTTCGTCAGGCCGTCTTCGAACCACTTGATCGGCACCTTGCCCTTGAACGAGGTGTTCTTGACCTTGGTATAGGGCTTGAACCAATCGATTCGCTTGCCGTGTTTGCCCCAAAACTTGTCAGGATCTTCGATGCTTTCCTCGTACCACTTCAGGTACTTGTCCTCATCGATCAGCGCTTGAGCTTTCGCCGATTTCAGCACCGGATAGGTTTTGGCTGACATGAATTCCTCCTCATGTTGACGGGCCACTACGAACGACCAGGACCGTCCTCCCCGGCCTATCGCGGCTATTCATATCAGGTGAAATGGAGCCAGCAATTAGACAAAGGTCATTCGTGTCTTGGAGAATTGCAATTTCGTTACATTATCGCTATAAGGACGCCGAATTCCCGGAAATAGTGGTTTAAACCCACGGCTCGCGACAACCGGCGCGGACGTTCAGAAGGATTGTATCCATGGCCCAGACACTGCTTATGCCGAAGGCGACTGCCGTTTGGCTCGTCGACAACACCGCGCTGTCATTCGACCAGATCGCGCAGTTCTGCAAACTGCATCCGCTCGAAGTCAAGGCGATCGCGGACGGCGAAGCAGCACAGGGCATCAAGGGCCTCGATCCCATTGCAACGGGCCAGCTTTCGCGCGACGAAATCGTCAAGGCGGAGAAGGATCCAAACCACAAGTTGAAGCTTTCCGAGCCGAAGGTAAGGGTGCCCGATTCTAAGCGTCGTGGCCCGCGCTACACGCCGGTATCCAAGCGCCAGGACCGCCCCAATGCAATTCTGTGGCTGGTTCGCAACCATCCGGAACTGAAGGACGCGCAGATTTCACGCCTGGTCGGCACGACCAAGTCGACGATCGAACAGATCCGCGAGCGCACCCACTGGAATTCGACCAACCTCGCGCCGATGGATCCGGTCACTCTCGGCCTCTGCAGCCAGATCGACCTCGACCTGGAAGTGGAAAAGGCCTCCAAGGGGCGTCCTCTTCCGACAGCAGCCGAACTCGGTGCGACACTGCAGTCGACAGCCGCGACCGAAAATCTTCCCTTCGGCTATGGCCGCGAGGAAGAGAAGGAAAAGGAAATCGACGCCAACGCAGTCTTCGCCAAGCTGCAGTCGCTCAAGTCCGACCGACCCAACGACGACGAAGACGACCAGTACTGAGCTTCCGAGCAGACGTCATTCGAGGCCCCGGTACCATATGGTGACCGGGGTCGTTTGTTTTAGGGCATATGTCCTCAGACGACGGCGGCCTTCGGGGCGGTCGACACCTGTCCATGGGCTTGCAGAACTGCTGTGATTTCATCCAGAATAGCGGGATCATCAATCGTCGCCGGCATTTTCCACGGCAATCCATCCGCGATTTTCTGCATGGTACCGCGCAGGATCTTCCCAGATCGCGTCTTGGGCAAACGATCGACCATCAGCACCATCTTGAAAGCGGCCACGGGGCCAATCTCATCGCGCACCAGTTGCACGACCTCCTTG
>JARXAQ010000077.1 GCA_029865825.1 Rhizobium sp. | reverse complement strand
TGGATTGCTCGCTGCTCATCAAGGGGATTGCCCAATCAAGTCCGCCCTCGGCTGAAGCGGAAGGATAGGTAAAGATACACCACATACATCAGTCCGTAGCCAACAGCGTAGGCGGCGAGCGTGGTTTGGTAGGATGGAAATGTCGTCAATGTTGCGACCGTCATCACGAAGAGGCAAATCTGCCAGACCAGATCGACCGGTTGCTTTTCTGCGATGAAGAAAGTGTAGCTCAGCGGACTGCTGACAAAACGCATCGCAAAGAGGGGGAGCAAGATCAGGGCTACCCTGCCGGATTCGGCCCATTCAGGTCCGAAGGCGAACACAAATAGCTCAACTCCGACCAACCAGAAGCCGATGGTTGCGGCCATGGAGCCGGCAGCAAGCACCGTCAAAGTCTCGAGATAGGGACCGCGGCACGAGCCGGTCGCTCGCCAGCTTTCTGATGCGCGCCGCTTGAACACATCCAGCACCGCCGAGCCCAGGAGCGAGATCGGTGCCCCCAACATACGGAATGCCATGGCGACATAGCCTGCAATATCTGCACCGAAGCGATGCGATATGAGGATGAGTGGCAGCTGCGCCGCCGCGGTGTTCACTGTGCCCGCCGGGAGTGCATAAATCGGGAAGCGCCGATAGCGGTTCCAAAAGTTGAAAAGCGTTTTTCGGCCCTCGGCAAGCCGAGGCGGCCGCAGTTTCCAAGTCATCAACAACGCGCCGCTGACGACACCGGTCAGATGCGCGATGGCAAGGGAACCAGCGGAAGGCTCTACAAAACCGACGGCGATTTGCAGTCCTGTGATGATCGCAGCTTGCGAGATGCGCATCATAGACAGGGCGCGGAACCGCCCTTCAGAGGCCGCCCATGATTGCAGGATGAGCACGCTGGCAGCTGCCGCAACCGCCGGAACGAAGAGCGCAATCAGTAGGCTTGGGACGTCTGCCAGATATAGTGCGTAAAGCGGCCAGAGGCACGCACCGATTATCGCAACGATAGTCAGGATGGCTGCTGCTGTGAGCAGCGCGGAACTCGCCGCCTGAGCCCTCGGCGCGCCATTCTCTTCCAATGGCAAAGCGGTTTCAAATCGTCCGGTCGACAGGACGGCTCCGATTTGCACCATTCCGAACCAGGTCATGAACATCCCGAATTCGGCTGGAATGAAAAGGCGTGCAATGATCAGCGAGCCCAGGATCGGTATGATCTGTGCTGCAGCCGTGCCTGAAAACACAAGCAGGACTGCTCGCCAATAATTTCTGCGTTCACCGGTCAAATGGGCTGCCTTTGTTGTTCCGATCGCGGGAAGGCCTTCGTCGGCAGCAAGGTCTGTCAGCGGGCCTGTGCGAACACAAGACGCTGCGCTCGCGTTGATTGGTTAAGATGGCCTATATGGCAAATCTTACGAAATTGGTAGACCGCTAGATGGCATGCCTTAGGCCCGCTTACGGCTCGTTCCTTTATGGGTATAACTAGGTCACCTTTGGCATTTTTTGCGCGGGCCGTCGAAAGGTCACATGTTCATGGACCTTGTGTGGTGAGCCAGCTCTTTCATTCGACCAAGACCTGCTCCATGCGCCGGGCAAGCATGGCGTAATCGTAATGTTCAAGTGCTGCTTTACGACCATTTTCGCCCATTCGACGACGGCTCGCCTCAGGCATCGCATGGATAACACGAATAGCTTTGGCGAGGGCGTGCGGGTCTCCTGCAGCCACAGTGATACCGCAGTCGAATTTTACGATGGGATCGCATCCGCCGCTAAAGCTATGAATCACTGGTCGTCCTGAGACTAGGTATTCAGGTATTTTGTTGGCGGCTATTCCCCATTGATACAACGGCGAATTAATCCAGCCAATGTAGCATGCGTCACAGGCACCCAACACAGATTGAACCTGCCTTTTCGGCACTCCGTTCAAAAAATGTACGTTGTTCAGATGGAGTTCGTCCCGCTTGTTTTCCAGCAAGACGCGCTCTCCCCCTTGCCCCACTAAAATGAAATGCACGTCTGGTAAATCATGCAGCAAAGCCGCGGCATCAAGCAGTGTCGGCAGCGCATTTGCCGCTCCCAACGTGCCCGTGTAGGCAATACGCAACCCTCCAATAGGAATTTGGGAGGCAAATTCGGCGGGCAATGCCTCCGGAGTTGCAACTTCGTTTAGGGCGATGCCATTCGACACCCAAGTAAATTTGCTGCCGTCCATCCCGCGCGATACCATATGCCCGCTTGCCCCCTCGAGGTTTGAAACCACTTTGTCGGAGTGCTTGTAGGCGCGATCTTCAATCCATTGGAGGACGCGGATGAAAGGATGTCGCGGACTGTAACCGCCGACCTCAACCAGGGTGAGGGGCCAGATGTCTCGAACTTCGAAGACCAATCGTGCACCGTAGCCACGGGCCAGTCTTTCAGCTGCGAGATACCCGATCGGATGCGGCGACGAATAAAGCACAGCGTCAGGCTTTTCGCCCAGGCGGCGGCGCAGTTGAAGCAGCCTTGCGGCAAAAACGAACCAGGCGAGAATTCGCCGCTTGTCGTGCGCGTTGGAGTAGCGCGGTACATCGATCCGGACGAAGCGATAGCCGTCGACAATTTCTTCCGCGGGCAGTTTATCCGTGTCTACATCCTGACGCAGCAGATGATGCCGTCTCGAGGCCACCAACGTCACGTCGTGTCCAAGCCGAGCAAGTTCCTTTGCCAGATAGTGGTGCCTCCCACCCATCCCGGTCGCCGGTGTCGAGGAGTAGGGGTTTATCAACCAGATGCGGCTCAACGTAGCATCCTTTCGAGCCTATCCACGATGATCCCAGCCGCGTTTCCACTGCCATACGGCGCGATCTCCACCCCCCTTGTACCTCGGGCCTGAAGGATTGCCTGGTGGATTGCTTCTGGATCATTGGGGATGACAATACGGTTCCAGCCTGCCTCGACCAGTTCGACCCATTCAGTTTCGTCGCGCAAGGTGATGCAGGGGACTTCGTAGAAGAAAGCCTCCTTTTGCACACCACCTGAATCGGTCGCAATCACAGCTGCATGCTTCTCAAGCGCAACCATGTCCAGATACCCGACCGGTTCAATGATGTGCAGCGCTCCAAGCCTGTCTGTCAGATTTGCTGCATCGATGCGGGTTCGTGTCCGCGGATGCAGAGGGAGCACGACCTTAAGATCTTGAGCGACCGCTGCCAATCCATCGAGAATGGCAGCAAGTCGGGTCGGATCATCCGTGTTCTCCTGACGATGGATCGTTGCCAATACATACTGTCCTGGCGTGAGGCCAAAACGGGAGGGGCCAGCCAGACCCGCGTCTGCTTTCTTGCCGAAATGCAGAGCTGCATCGAACATCACGTCGCCGCATTCTACGATCCGTGCTTCCTGAACACCTTCGCGCAACAAGTTCTGAGTGGCAGTTGCCGTCGGCGTGAGCAGCAGGTCCGAGCACTGATCCGTCAGTATACGGTTGATTTCCTCCGGCATGCGTTTGTTGAAGCTGCGCAGTCCTGCCTCGACATGGGCGATTGGAATGTGCAGCTTCGCCGCCGCAAGCGCACCGGCGAGGGTGGAGTTTGTGTCTCCATACACCATCACCAAGTCAGGACGCGCATCAACCAGTAAGGCTTCGATGGCTGCGAGCATTCGCCCGGTCATGGCTCCATGTCCACCGCCTGCGATTCCAAGATGATGCGCCGGCCGTGGGATTTCCAACTCATCGAAGAAGACGTCGGACATGTTCGCATCATAATGCTGCCCTGTATGGACGAGCACTTCTTCTAGTCCCGGCGTTTCCGCAATCTGGCGAGACACGGCGGCAGCCTTGATGAATTGCGGACGGGCGCCGATCACGGTGAGGATTTGAGGCAATGACGTGTCTCCAGTATCAGGTGGCCGGCAACAAGTTTCGGTAGAGAGCGATCAGGCTTTCGCTCTCTGCTTCCCAGTTGTAGCGTTGTTCTATGGCCTTGCGACCGCGTCGGCCCATTTCTGCCGCTTCGGCGGGGTGGTCAATGATCCACTGCATCGCATCTGCAATCGCCTGTGGATCTTTTGGGTCAACGAGGAGCCCACAGCCCGCTCCATCGACAATTTCACGCCAAAGCGGAAAATCGGAAGCGAGGACCGGCACGCTGGCGGACATATATTCGAACAGTTTATTGGGTTGCGCGCGTATATGGTTGGGTTCGGGATAGTAAAGGACGAGACCGGCCCTGCATCCTGCTAGGATCGTTGAAACTTTCGTCCTGTCAGCCCAGCCATGCAGATCAACACGGTTCCAACCTTGGGTCTGTTCAAGTTCGCGACCAAGATTCCCTGTAAAAGTGCCGGCCATTTGCAGTCGAACGGTTTGGTCAGCGACGAGGCCAATCGCCTCTACCATCTCTAGCGCCGCGCGGATGCGCGTGATTCCGCCGACATAAGCGAAATGCAGCGGCACCTCACCGTTATGGGCGACCTGGTCACTCTGGAGCTCTGCGAGCAGCGGGAAGTTCTGCACCAGCTGTGGATTTAATGTTGAAAAATTCTGACCAATAGATTGAGTTGCAACCACAACCCTCGTGCATCGCTTCGCAAAGAATCCTTCAAAAAACGAGACGACAGCAGCAAGAGGCTTTCTGAGGGCCGACTTGATGTAAGGCTTGCTCAATGTGGCCGCAGGCAGATCTTCGTGCGCGTCGTAGATAACCTTTATGCCGGAAAAGCGTAACAGCGTAGCCCAGGGCAAAAGTTCTGGGTCATGAAAGTGCGCGATCTTGGGACGTGCAGCTCGAATGGCATAATACATCCTCCACGCGCCAACAGTCATGCGCCGAAGCCTTCCTCGCTCTGGAGCACCCGTGTCCTGCACAGAAAATCCGCTGCCTACATCCACTTCGTTTCCCTTGCCGTCTTGCACGAATAGTGCAACTTGATTTGGCCAAAGGCGGGCAAGTGTGGTGACTTCCTTAAGGCGCACACGTGTATCACTGCGCGGATGGACAGTGGTAAAGTGAATGATCGACGGGCGGATATCTGCCGCCTTTTTGGTCGTGTGCAATTTAGGTCTCCCGTTAGGCTGTCATCAAGCGTCCGCAGAAATGATGACTTAATTAGTTGATTTTGCTTGCGTGTGCCTCAGTTTGACCATCGGGTATCAATCGTTGCACGTCAATTTCTGAGCAATCTTGTGTTAGAAAAGCACCTTTCTTGGCGTTTAAGGCATGAAGATATTAGCGGAATGCTACTGGGCTTCAGCCGCCGCTCCTGTGGTATGAGATGTATTTGAATCGACCGAGGATAGGTTGGTCCTTCCAAT
>JARXAQ010000049.1 GCA_029865825.1 Rhizobium sp. | reverse complement strand
CGGAACATTATTCGAACACGCGCCCGAAAACGCTGTCGAAAGAAAGACTTCGCTGCCACTTGCAAAAATAGAACAAATAGGGTACATGATGTCCATCGGCGGCTTCATTGCCTATGCGGCCTCAATAACCTAAAGGTGGATCCAATGGCACAAAATTCTTTGCGGCTTGTAGAGGACAAATCGGTGGATAAAAGCAAGGCATTGGAGGCGGCGCTCTCGCAGATCGAACGGTCGTTCGGCAAGGGCTCGATCATGAAGCTCGGCGCAAACGAGAGCGTGGTCGAAGTCGAGACGGTCTCGACGGGGTCGCTCAGCCTCGACATCGCGCTCGGAATCGGCGGTCTGCCGAAGGGGCGTATCGTGGAAATTTACGGCCCGGAAAGCTCGGGTAAGACGACGCTCGCCTTGCAGACGATCGCGGAAGCGCAAAAGAAGGGCGGCATCTGCGCCTTCGTCGATGCCGAACATGCGCTCGACCCGATCTATGCCCGCAAGCTGGGCGTCGACCTGCAGAACCTCCTGATCTCGCAGCCGGATACCGGTGAGCAGGCGCTCGAAATCACCGACACGCTGGTGCGCTCCGGCGCCATCGACGTGCTGGTCGTCGACTCGGTCGCAGCACTCACGCCGCGCGCGGAAATCGAAGGCGAAATGGGCGACAGCCTGCCGGGCATGCAGGCCCGTCTGATGAGCCAGGCGCTCCGCAAGCTGACTGCTTCGATTTCGAAGTCGAAGACCATGGTCATCTTTATCAACCAGATCCGCATGAAGATCGGCGTGATGTTCGGCTCGCCGGAAACCACCACCGGCGGTAACGCGCTGAAGTTCTACGCCTCCGTCCGCCTCGACATTCGTCGTATCGGCGCCGTCAAGGATCGCGAAGAGGTCGTCGGCAACCAGACCCGCGTCAAGGTCGTCAAGAACAAGATGGCGCCTCCCTTCAAGCAGGTCGAATTCGACATCATGTATGGCGAAGGCGTTTCGAAGACCGGCGAACTGGTCGACCTCGGCGTCAAGGCCGGGATCGTCGAGAAAGCGGGCGCCTGGTTCTCCTACAACAGTCAGCGCCTCGGCCAGGGCCGCGAGAATGCCAAGATCTTCCTGCGCGACAATCCGCCCGTTGCTCAGGAAATCGAAATGGCGCTGCGGCAGAATGCCGGCCTGATCGCCGAAAAATTCCTGCAGAATGGCGGCCCTGACGCCAATGACGGGGACACTGCCGAAGAGATGTGAGGCTGTCGTCAGTCTGTTGAAATTCCGCCGGCCGCGTTTCGCCCGAAACGCGGCCGGTTTTCATTTGTGCTTGCAGATACGCCGCTGGACAGGGGGCATGGCGGGCGATAAAAGCCATTGATTTTGCGAATTGGCCGGGCTTCCGGCCCGAATGAAGGGCGTGACATGAGCGGTGTAAACGACATCCGGTCGACTTTCCTCGACTACTTCAAGACGAACGGTCACGAGGTCGTTTCCTCCAGCCCGCTGGTGCCGCGCAACGATCCGACGCTGATGTTCACCAATGCCGGCATGGTGCAGTTCAAGAACGTCTTTACCGGGCTTGAGCAGCGTCCCTATTCGACGGCTGCGACTGCGCAGAAATGCGTGCGCGCCGGCGGCAAGCACAACGACCTGGACAATGTTGGCTATACTGCCCGCCACCACACCTTTTTCGAAATGCTGGGGAATTTCTCCTTCGGTGATTATTTCAAGGAGCGGGCGATCGAACTCGCCTGGAACCTGATCACCAAGGAATATGGGCTCGACCGTAATCGCCTTCTGGTCACCGTCTATCATACCGACGACGAGGCCCATGCTCTGTGGAAGAAGATTGCCGGTCTCACGGACGACAAGATTATCCGCATCAAGACCAGCGACAATTTCTGGGCGATGGGCGATACCGGCCCCTGTGGCCCGTGTTCGGAAATCTTCTATGATCATGGCGACCATATCTGGGGCGGCCCTCCGGGTTCGCCGGACGAGGATGGCGACCGGTTCATCGAGATCTGGAACCTCGTCTTCATGCAGTATGAGCAGATCACAAAGGAACAGCGCGTCGATCTGCCGCGTCCCTCGATCGATACCGGTATGGGCCTCGAGCGTGTCGCAGCTGTTCTGCAGGGCCATCACGACAATTATGATATCGACCTGTTCCGCGCCCTGATCGACGCATCCGTCGACCTGACCGGCGTCAAGGCAGAAGGCGAGCGCCGCGCGAGCCACAGGGTGATCGCCGACCACCTGCGCTCCTCGGCCTTCCTGATCGCCGACGGCGTGCTGCCGTCCAACGAAGGCCGGGGTTACGTGCTCCGCCGCATCATGCGCCGCGCCATGCGCCACGCGCAGCTGCTCGGTGCCCGTGACCCGATCATCTACAAGCTCCTGCCGATCCTCGTGCAGCAGATGGGCCGCGCCTATCCGGAACTCATCCGTGCCGAGTCGCTCATTTCCGAGACGCTGAAGCTTGAGGAAAGCCGGTTCCGTAAGACGCTTGAGCGTGGTTTGACCTTGCTGTCGGACGCGACCTCGAGCCTCGACAACGGCGACAGCCTGGATGGTGAGACCGCCTTCAAGCTGTACGATACCTACGGTTTCCCGCTCGACCTCACCCAGGATGCGCTGCGCAACCGCGGGATCGGGGTCGATCTGACCGGCTTCAACGACGCGATGCAGCGGCAGAAAGCCGAGGCGCGTGCGCATTGGTCGGGTTCCGGCGACAAGGCGACCGAGACCGTCTGGTTCGAGCTTAAGGAAAAGTTCGGCGCCACCGAATTCCTCGGCTATTCGTCCGAGACGGCCGAGGGCCAGATTCTGGCTGTGGTTGCCGAAGGCAAGGTGGTCGAGCAGGCTGGTGCCGGTGATCAGGTGCAGATCGTTGTCAACCAGACGCCGTTCTACGGTGAGTCCGGCGGCCAGATGGGTGATACCGGCGAAATTGTCGGCGAGGGTTTTTCGCTCGAGGTGACCGACACCCTGAAAAAGGGCGAGGGCGTCTTCGTGCATGTCGCGACCGTGCGCAACGGCGTTGTACGGGCCGGTGAAGCGGTGGCGCTGAATGTTGATCATGCGCGTCGCCAACGCCTGCGGTCGAATCACTCGGCAACGCATCTTTTGCATGAGGCCTTGCGCGAGATCCTCGGCACCCATGTCGCCCAGAAGGGCTCGCTCGTGGCACCCGAGCGTCTGCGCTTCGATATTTCGCATCCGAAGCCGATCTCGGCCGACGAGTTGAAGGTTGTCGAGGAGATGGCCAACGAGATCATCCTGCAGAACGCGCCGGTCACGACGCGTCTGATGGCGGTCGACGATGCGATCGCCGAGGGCGCGATGGCCCTGTTCGGCGAAAAATACGGTGATGAAGTGCGGGTCGTGTCGATGGGCACGGCGCTGCGCGGCGAGAAGTCCGGCAAGTCTTATTCGACGGAACTCTGCGGCGGCACGCATGTCAACGCGACCGGTGATATCGGCCTCGTTCGGCTGATCGGCGAAAGCGCTGTCGGTGCCGGCGTGCGCCGTATCGAGGCGCTGACCGGCGAGGCGGCCCGGACCTATCTTGCCGAGCAGGACGAGCGGGTAAAGACGCTCGCATCCTCGCTGAAAGTGCAGCCGGCGGATGTGCTCGCCCGTGTCGAGGCGCTGGTCGATGAACGCCGCAAGCTCGAAAAGGAACTGGCCGAGGCCAAGCGCAAGCTTGCCATGGGCGGCGGAGTTGCCGGGACCGCTGATGCGCCGAAGGTCGTCAACGGCGTGAACTTCATTGGTCGTATCATGGCCGGAGTTGACCCCAAGGACCTGAAGGGCATGGCCGATGAGGCGAAGGCCGGGCTTGAGACGGTCGTCGTGCTGTTGATCGCTGTTGCGGACGACGGCAAGGCAAGCGCAGTCGTCTCGGTCACGCCGGATCTGAGCGATCGCCTGAGCGCCGTCGATCTCGTGCGCGTCGCCTCTGCAGCCTTGGGCGGCAAGGGTGGCGGCGGACGGGCCGACATGGCACAGGCTGGCGGCCCGGACGGAGCCCAGGCCGAGGCAGCGATCGCTGCCGTCGAAGGGGCACTCTGACTTTTGCAAGATTAGCCTGTTGACGATCGAAAGGCCGGCTATATCGCCGGCCTTTCTCGTTTGTCGGTGCTGCACCGGATGGCGAGCGCCTCTGGCCTTCCGCCGAACCTCTCAGATCGTATCGCCCCGGGCTGCCCATTGCGCTTGCCCGAGCGTGGCGGTGAAAATCAGATCGCCGCTGGCGAGGTCGTGATGCGACAGCATCAGCCGGATCTCCGGCCGGTCGCTCACGACATAGACCGTCACGCCGCTGCGTTGCGCCTTGCGGATCACGCCAGCCAACAGATTGGCGCCAGAGGTGTCGATGAGCTGGATGCCGGTGCAATCCAGTATGAGGTTGCGGTGGCCGTCCGCGATCCGGTCGAGTACGGCACTGGCCGTGGCGACGGCCCCGAAGAAGAAGGCGCCGTCCAGTCTGTAGATAACCGTGTCCGCATCGGTATTGTCGAGCGGCGCCTCGTCTCGCTGGCTCGTCACCCTCAGGCCCTTCGACATATGGTGGATGAACTGCAGGGCGGCGAGCGATACGCCGACGAGGATGCCTTCGGTCAAGTCGCGGAACACCACCAGCACGAAGGTGACGCCGAGCACGAGGCTTTCTCCGCGAGACGCGCGGACCAGCGCCAGGATTGCCGAGCGCTCCACCATGTTCCAGGAGACAACGGCGAGCACGCCGGCAAGGGCTGCGAGCGGGATATAGGCGGCGAGCGGTGCGGCAACCACCATGAAGGTGAGCAAAAATGCGGAATGCAGCATGCCGGATACGGGGCTCGTGCCGCCCGCCCGGACATTGGTCGCCGTGCGAGCGATGGTCCCGGTGACGCAGATCCCGCCAAACAGCGCCGAGCCGATATTGGCGAGCCCCTGCGCCACCAGTTCCATATTGGAGCGGTGGCGGCGTCCGGTCATGCCGTCGGCAACCACGGCCGACAACAGCGACTCGATCGCGCCGAGCAGGGCAAAGGCGATGGCGTCCGGCAACACGGCGATGGCGAGATCGAACGAGACGCGCGGCAGGCTCGGCCAGGGCAGACCGGACGGGATGCCGCCAAACTTCGAGCCGATGGTGGACACGGGCAGTGCAAGGAGGGCGGCCGCGGCCGATGCCACGATCACCGCAATCAGCAGGCCGGGCCAGGTCGGGCGAAAACGGCGAATGAGCAGGATGCTGGTGACGGTCAGCGCGGCGATGCCGGCGGCGGAGGGAGAAATTGTCGGAAGCGCGGCGAAAATGGCGGGGAGCTTCTCGATGAGCGGTCCGGGCTCGGGCCCGGTGAAGCTCAGGCCCAGCAGTTCACCGATCTGGCTTGCAAAGATGATCACGGCGATACCGGCTGTGAAGCCGATCGTCACGGGATAGGGAATGAACTTGATATAGTCGCCGAGCCGCAGGAGCCCTGCAATGACGAGCAGCAAACCCGCCATGGCGGTCGCGAGCAGCAGTCCGTCGATGCCGTGGCGGGTGACGGTGGCGGCGACCAGAACGATAAACGCACCGGCCGGGCCGCCGATCTGGTGACGGCTGCCGCCGAGCGCCGAGACGATGAAGCCGCCGATGATGGCCGTGTAAAGCCCGCGGTCCGGCGTCACACCCGACGCGATGGCGATCGCCATGGATAGGGGAAGCGCCACGATGGCAACCGTCAGGCCCGACAGGGCATCGGCCTTCAACCGCGCAAAATCATAGCCCTCTCGGAAAACGCTGACGGTTTTCGGCAGCAGGTCTTCCTTCATGGCTGGTCACGTGCAACGTCGGGCATGCCTAGGGTCCCGGGGCAAGAGTTCTCCGCCCCATCAGACACTGAGTCCTGCCAGGTTTGCAATCGGTGCCGTGCGCGTTCACCCGGCGTACGGGTTCGCCGGACGTCGCGGAATCAGTCGCTCGCTTTCTGCATCGCTGCTGCGGCCGCATCATCGAGCGCGCGGGCCTTCTGATAACCCGGGCGGGCGGCCAGCCCCGCAAAATACGCCTCGAAAGCCGGACGCTTCTCGATGGTGGAGAATTGCAGTCCCCATCCGACATGCGACCCGACATAGACGTCGGCGGCCGAGAATGTGTCGCCGGCGATGAACTGTCTGCCGGTGAGCGCGGTTTCCAGCGTGTCCATCACGGTCTCGAAAGAGCCGTAACCGACCATGCCCCGACGTTCGGGGGGAACCTCGACCTGCAGGCTGCGATTGGTGACGGCCGCCTCCAGAGGGCCCGCGGCGAAGAACATCCAGCGGTAATAATCGCCGCGCGCGCGCTGATCGGGGGCGAGGTGCGCCTGCGGGAAGGTGTCGGCGAGATAGGCACAGATCGCCGCGCATTCGGTGACCACGGTCTCGCCGTGCCTGATAGCCGGAACTTTGCCCATCGGGTTGATCCGTCGATAGGCCTCGCCCTTCATCTCTGGCCCATAGGGGACGACATGGGTCTCATAGGCCTCGCCCAGTTCTTCGAGCATCCAGCGTGCGATGCGCCCCCGCGACATGGGGTTTGTGTAGAAATGCAGGTCCGTCATCTGTTCCTCCCAATGGCTGAAGGTTATCCCCGCCGGGAGGCGTTGCAATGCCTGCCGCCGGGCTGTCCAGCCTCTCGCTTTTTGATTACAGTTTTCTCATGGCCAATGACAACAGACCTTTCCTTCTCGTCGCCTATCCGGCGCGTGCCGTATCGCTTCTCGGCGTCACCGTCCTGACCATCATCTTTGCCATCGCTTTTGGCGGCGTGTTGGCGCAGGTGCTGGGGGGCAGTTTCGCGTCTCTCGGCAGCTTTTTCTATATCGTGTTGCTGGCGGTGAGCTTTTTCGGGCTGCAGCGCAGTTTCACCCGGATCATGCGGGCCTTGAAGCCGGCGCTGGAACTGAACCCGGAAGAAATCATCGACTATCGCACCGATATCCGCATTCCCTGGGCGAACATCGTCGAATTCGAGCAGCGCCGCTCGGGCCGCCAGACTTTCATGCGCTTCCGCTACCTAGATGAAGAGACGCCGGACATCGAGCACGCGGCGGACATTCTCTTGACAGGGCTAAGCGTGTCCAGCGTGCGGTTGTCCAATGGGATGCGCGAGCGCTTTGCGCAGATCGATGCCGAGGAGCCCGTCGAGGCATGAAAAAACCCGGCCATTTCTGGCCGGGTTCGAAATGATCGTGAAGCAAACGGCTTATCAGGCCGGCATGGCTTTCTTCAGGTTTTCATCGACCTTGTCGAGGAAGGCAGTGGTCGACAGCCAGGGCTGATCCGGGCCGATGAGCAGCGCCAGGTCCTTGGTCATGAAGCCGGCTTCGACCGTGTCGATGCAAACCTTTTCCAGCGTCGCTGCGAAGTTGGCGAGATCGGTGTTTTCGTCCAGCTTGGCGCGGTGCGCGAGACCACGGGTCCAGGCGAAGATCGAGGCGATCGCGTTGGTCGAGGTTTCCTGGCCCTTCTGGTGCTGGCGGTAGTGGCGCGTGACCGTGCCGTGGGCAGCTTCGGCTTCGACCGTGCGGCCGTCGGGCGACAGAAGAACCGAGGTCATCAGGCCGAGCGAGCCGAAGCCCTGGGCGACCGTGTCGGACTGGACGTCACCGTCATAGTTCTTGCAGGCCCAGACGTAGCCGCCGGACCACTTCAGCGCGGAAGCGACCATGTCGTCGATCAGGCGGTGTTCGTAGACGATGCCGACCTCTTCGAACTTGGCCTTGAATTCAGCCTGGTAGACTTCTTCGAAGATGTCCTTGAAGCGGCCGTCATAGGCCTTGAGGATGGTGTTCTTGGTCGACAGATAGACCGGCCACTTGCGCATCAGGCCGTACATCATCGAGGCGCGGGCGAATTCGCGGATCGATTCGTCGAGGTTGTACATCGCCATGGCGACGCCGGCGCCCGGGGCGTTGTAGACTTCGCGCTCGATCACTTCGCCGTCTTCGCCGACGAACTTGATGGTCAGCTTGCCCTTGCCAGGGAACTTGAAATCGGTCGCCTTGTACTGGTCACCGAAGGCGTGGCGGCCGACGACGATCGGCTTGGTCCAGCCGGGAACCAGGCGCGGTACGTTCTTGCAGATGATCGGCTCGCGGAAGATGACGCCGCCGAGGATGTTGCGGATGGTGCCGTTCGGGCTCTTCCACATTTCCTTGAGGTTGAATTCCTTCACGCGGGCTTCGTCCGGCGTGATCGTCGCGCACTTGATGCCGACGCCGTGTTTCTTGATGGCGTGGGCAGCGTCGATCGTGACCTGGTCGTTGGTCGCGTCGCGGTTTTCGATCGAAAGGTCGTAATATTCGATGTCGAGATCCAGGTAGGGCAGGATCAGCTTGTCCTTGATGAACTGCCAGATGATGCGGGTCATCTCGTCGCCGTCGAGATCGACGACCGGGTTGGCTACCTTGATCTTGGTCATGAATATCCTCACGGGTTTTGCCTGACGCGCAGGCCAAGGGAGGGCGCTGCACCGATGGCCTGCCTATAACATTCTCTTACCGCAAGGCAAACAGTCGTCGGCTTTTTCGGGCAAAATCTGGCGTCAGACTTTCGGCGGCAAAAAGCGGTATCTTCCCAAACTTGGACGGGTCTGGCAGGGCCTTTCGCGCTAGAAAGGAGAGGTTGCCGCAGCACCGTACAAATGTCCTTTCCCTCCGGCAGGGCAGGGCGGTGAAACCAGGAAAGAGGATTGCATGACGAGGATGAGGGCTGGGCTGTTCCTGCTTGCGTTTATGACAGGCAGCGTGCCTGCGTTTGCCGCCGATGATACCGCGCCTGTGCGGGAGATTATCGAGGCCACCGCGCGCAATTGGGAAGAGGGCTCAAGCGGTCTGGAGGAGGACGTGTTCAGCGAAGACCGTCTGAACAGGCTGTTCAGCGCCGAATTCGCGGCTGCATTCCGGGCCGCATCGAAGAACCCGCCTATGGATATTCCTGAAGGGGAAACAACAGGTTTTCCTTTCGATTATGATCGGATTGCCCAGGGACAGGACGGCTGCCCGTTCCAGAATATCCGCATTGAAGATGATGGCGACGGTCAGGTGACGGCGCTGTTCAACAACCGCAACTGTTACCCTGACACTGCAGACGCTGCCGATACCGTGCTGATCTTCCACATCGTGACCGAAAAAGGTCTCCCTCTGATCGACGATATCTACCCGGTGGTTGACGGCAATTCCGGCAGTTCGATCAAGCAGGAGCTCAAACTTCAGGGCGCAGAGTGACGACATGGCAAAGATGAAGTTGTTCCCCGTCATTCTTGCCCTTGCGCCGATCCTCCTGGCGGAGCCTGCCTTTGCATCTGATCCCACCGATCCGGTGAAGACCGTGATGGCGGTCGCAGGCTGGACGGACGAGGGCGCGACGACGGTGGAGGCTAACGGCTATTTCGACGAAACCTTGCTTGCATCCATTTACAGCTTGAGCTTCGTCGAGGTCTACCGGCTTGCCCAGAAGGTCGACGAGCTCCGGGACGGACAGGGCTATATGACCGGCTATGACGAGGTGATCGGCGGTCAGGATTCCTGCCCACTCAAGGACGTGCGTTTCGAAACGTTGCCTGCCGTCGGTGCCGTGACACCCGTTGCTGTCTATTTGGACGGCGTCTCGTGCTTCGGTCAGACGCCGAACCTGAAAGAGCCGAACACCATATTTCACGTCATCCAGCAGGATGGCCGTTATGTCATCGACAACTTCTGGAACCATGGCTACGAGGCCGGCAAAATCGACACTTCGGTGAAGGCCGAATATGCCGGGCTGACCCATGCCTATCTCGATTTCCTGGTGACGGGATCCTGGCCCAAGGAATGACCGGCCCCTTTGCGGCGCGGTGAAATTGTGCGAATGGGAGCCCGGATTGTTTCAAGAAGGGCAGATCATGGCGGGGACGAACAGCGAGCGAATCATGCTGGCCGAAGGGCCGGCGATTATTCTCGTCGAGCCGCAGCTCGGCGAGAATATCGGCATGGTGGCGCGCGCGATGGCGAATTTTGGCCTGGTGGAACTGCGCCTCGTCAAACCGCGCGACGGCTGGCCGTCCGATAAGGCGCGTTCTGCGGCCTCCAAAGCCGATCACGTCATTGACGGCACCGTGGTGTTCGAGACGCTGGAAGAGGCCATTGCCGACCTCAACTTCGTCTATGCGACGACCGCGCGTGGACGCGACGGGTTCAAACCCGTGCGCTCACCGGTCACGGCTGCGGAGACCCTGCGTCACAAGTTCAGGACCGGTGAAAAGACCGGTATACTGTTCGGGCGAGAAAAATCCGGCCTGTCGAACGAGGATGTGGCGCTGGCCGACGAGATCGTGACCTTCCCGGTCAATCCCGCCTTCGCCTCGCTCAACATCGCCCAGGCTGTGCTGCTGATGTCCTATGAGTGGATGAAATCCAGCATCGACGATCTGCATGCGGTACCGTTCGATGCGCCGGACCAGCCGATGGCGACGAAGGACGAAGTGGTCGGGCTGTTCGAGCATGTCGAGGAAGCGCTCGATGCACGCGGCTATTTCCACCCGCCCCATAAAAAAGCCAGGATGGTCGACAATCTAAGGGCGGTACTCAGCCGCCGTGCCTTTACCACGCCCGAGATCCATGTCGTGCGTGGCGTGATTTCATCCCTCGACCGCTTTTCGCGGCGAGGCCAGATAGCGCCGACCGTTCCGGTGCCCGGCGAAGATGCGGATAGAGATGGTGACGTCAGCGGCTGATACTCTGAAGCCCGTCCTGATCTTCGATTCCGGCATCGGTGGACTGACGGTGCTGCGCGAGGCGCGGCTCTTGATGCCCGAGCGGGGCTTCATCTATGTGGCCGACGATGCCGGCTTTCCCTATGGGGGCTGGGAAGAGGCGCCGCTCAAGGCGCGGATCATCTCCCTGTTTGCCGAACTGCTGAATCGCTACGAGCCCGAAGCGGTGATCGTCGCCTGCAACACCGCTTTTACACTCGCCGGTGCCGAACTGCGCGAAGCTTTCCCCGGCATGCGCTTCATCGGTACCGTGCCGGCCATCAAGCCGGCGGCGGAGCGAACGCGATCCGGGCTGGTTTCTGTTCTTGCGACACCGGGCACTGTGCGCCGCGCCTATACCCGCGATCTCATCCAATCCTTCGCCTCGCAATGCCATGTCCGGCTTGTCGGCTCGGAAAACCTCGCCCGCATGGCCGAAGCCTATATCCGAGGCGAGACGCTGGAGGATGCGGCCGTACTCGCCGAGATCGCGCCCTGTTTCGTCGAGAAGGAAGACGTCCGCACCGATATCGTCGTTCTTGCCTGTACGCATTATCCATTCCTCGCCAATGTCTTCCGCAAACTGGCTCCGTGGCCTGTGGATTGGCTCGATCCGGCAGAGGCGATTGCCCGTCAGGCGCGGCGGCTTGTGCCGTCGGTCGAGGGCGCCGAGCATCCCGACGGGTTCGATTTCGCCGTCTTCACCTCGGGGCAGCAGGACTTTTCTACGCGACGGTTGATGCAGGGCATGGGGCTTTCCGTGGCTGACGATCCGGTGATTGTCCCGGATTAAACAAGCCTGTCGGCTTTTTTACTGTCTACGGCCGTGCTAGGAGCTTAAGGCCATTGGCCGGCCTTCGGTTCGGTGTAGAGGAGCCTTGCTCACCGTTTTGTTCATTGAGATTTCAATCGTCCTTTTCCTCACCGTGCTCAACGGTGTGCTTGCCATGTCCGAATTGGCTGTGGTGTCTGCCCGGCCCGCCCGCCTGA
>JARXAQ010000047.1 GCA_029865825.1 Rhizobium sp. | reverse complement strand
ATCATGATCGGCGCTCCTGATATGGCTTTCCCGCGCCTCAACAACATCTCCTTCTGGCTGATCGTCCCGGCCTTCCTGCTGCTCGTTCTCTCGATGTTTGTCGAAGGTCCGGCAGGCGCTTACGGCGTCGGTGGTGGCTGGACGCTCTATCCGCCGCTTGCGACCTCGGGTCAGCCCGGTCCGGCCGTCGACCTTGCGATCTTCGCGCTGCACGTCTCCGGCGCGTCCTCGATCCTCGGTGCGATCAACTTCATCACCACGATCCTCAACATGCGCGCTCCGGGCATGACGCTGCACAAGATGCCGCTGTTTGCCTGGGCCGTTCTGGTCACCGCATTCCTGCTGCTGCTGTCGCTTCCGGTTCTCGCTGGCGGCATCACCATGCTTCTGACCGACCGTAACTTCGGCACGGCATTCTTCTCGCCGGAAGGCGGCGGTGATCCGATCCTCTACCAGCACCTGTTCTGGTTCTTCGGTCACCCGGAAGTCTACATCTTGATCCTGCCCGGCTTCGGCATTGTCAGCCACATCATCTCGACCTTCTCGAAGAAGCCGGTCTTCGGCTACTTGGGCATGGCCTACGCCATGGTCGGCATCGGCGCCGTTGGCTTCGTCGTGTGGGCACACCACATGTACACGGTCGGTCTGTCGCTCGCCGCACAGCGCTACTTCCTCTTCGCAACCATGGTCATCGCGGTGCCGACCGGCATCAAGATCTTCTCCTGGATCGCGACGATGTGGGGCGGCTCGCTCACCTTCAAGACCCCGATGGTCTGGGCGATTGGCTTCATCTTCCTCTTCACCGTCGGCGGCGTCACGGGCGTTCAGCTCGCCAATGCCGGCCTCGACCGCTCGCTGCATGACACCTATTACGTCGTGGCCCACTTCCACTACGTTCTGTCGCTCGGCGCCGTCTTCGCGATCTTCGCCGGCTGGTACTACTGGTTCCCGAAGATCACCGGCTACATGTATTCGGAATTCGTCGGCAAGCTGCACTTCTGGATCATGTTCATCGGCGTCAACCTGGTGTTCTTCCCGCAGCACTTCCTCGGCCTTGCCGGCATGCCGCGCCGCTACATCGACTATCCGGATGCCTATGCCGGCTGGAACTATGTCTCCTCGATCGGCTCCTACATCTCGGCCTTTGCGGTTCTGATCTTCCTCTACGGCGTCTTCGAAGCCTTCGCCAAGAAGCGCGTCGCTGGCGACAACCCCTGGGGTGAAGGTGCGACCACGCTGGAATGGCAGCTGTCTTCGCCGCCGCCGTACCACCAGTGGGAACAGCTGCCGAAGATCAAGTAAGCGGATCTTCTCATCCACCAGATCGTCGGGCGCCGCAGTCATCTTGATTGCGGCGCCCGAAAGACCAGACGGAAGACGGAAAGCAACAGCATGACAGTCATCGACAATCGCGACGTTTTCGGCATCGAGGGCGAATTCCGTCTGTCCGAAGCCGGCCCGCGCGATTTCTTCGCGCTTCTGAAGCCGCGCGTCATGTCGCTCGTCGTCTTCACAGCATTGGCCGGTCTCGTCCTGGCGCCCGGCTCCATCAATCCCGTGATCGGCTTTATCGCCATCCTGTGCATCGCTGTTGGGGCAGGGGCCTCCGGCGCGCTGAACATGTGGTACGATGCCGATATCGACGCGATCATGTCGCGCACCGCGACCCGTCCAGTTCCCGCCGGCCGTATCACCCCCCATGAGGCACTGGCTTTCGGCCTCGTGTTATCAGTCTTTTCGGTGGGCATTCTCGGCCTGGCCGTCAACTGGTTCGCCGCCGGCCTGCTTGCCTTCACCATCTTCTTCTACGCCGTCGTCTATACGATGTGGCTCAAGCGCTCGACCCCGCAGAACATCGTCATCGGCGGTGCGGCCGGCGCCTTCCCGCCCATGGTCGGCTGGGCCTGCGTGACAGGCGGCGTGTCGCTCGACAGCTTCATCCTGTTCATGATCATCTTTCTCTGGACGCCTGCGCATTTCTGGGCGCTGGCCCTGTTCAAGATGAAGGAATATGGCGCGGTCGGCGTGCCGATGATGCCGAATGTCGCGGGCATCCCCTCGACCAAGCGCCAGATTGCCGTCTATGCCGTGCTGACCGCGGTCACCGGCGTGCTGCCGACGTTCACTGGCCTCTCCTCAATCGGCTACGGCATTGTTGCCGGCCTGCTCGGCATTGTCTTCGTCCACTGTTCCATCGCCGTCTGGCGCATGGCCGACGGCGATGAAAAGATGGTGCCGGCCAAGAAGCTTTTCGGTTACTCGATCTTCTACCTCTTCGCGATCTTCTCGGCCCTGATGGTCGATCTGTATGTCGCACCCGTAATCCTGTCCTTTGGAGGCACCGCCTGATGGAAACCATCGAGCTTAATGCCGTGCAGAAGAAGTCTCGCCGCGGCCGCAACATCGCCCTCGGCATCGTGCTCGCACTCCTCGTGGTGATCTTCTATGCCGTGACGATCATCAAGATCAGCAATGTCGGCTGACGGAGACGCATGATGGCAGACGCACCGATGGATCAGACGCCAAAGACGACCGAACGCCGCGCCACCCGCCGTGATTTCGGCGTCGCGACCGCCTGTGTCGTATTCGTCGGCGCCATGGTCGGCATGAGCTTCGCTGCTGTTCCGCTCTACCAGATGTTCTGCCAGGTGACCGGCTACGGCGGCACAACGCAGCGTGTCGAACAGATGTCCGAGGTGGTTCTGGACAAGTCGATCAATGTCACCTTCGATGCCAATGTGTCGAACGGCATGAATTGGGACTTCAAGCCGGTCGACAAGAAGGTAACGCCGAAGATCGGCGAAACCGTCGAGATCCGCTACGTCGCGACCAACCATTCCTCCGAGCCCGTGACGGGCGAGGCGATCTTCAACGTGTCTCCGGGTGAGGCCGGCGCCTACTTCAACAAAGTCCAGTGTTTCTGCTTCACCAAGACCACGTTGCAGCCGGGCGAGACGCTGGAAATGCCTGTCGTCTTCTTCGTCGACCCCGCCATCGTTGATGCGGAAGAGACCAAGGATATCGGAACGATAACTCTGTCCTACACCTTCTATCCGCGTGAAGACGACAAGCCGGTGGCAGCGCTCAACGTGGATGCGGGCAAGGAACAGCCGAAACTGTGAGAGAGGGGTCCGGCCGAGCCGGGTCTCGTAATGAAATTGACATTCGGGGATTGCTGAAATGGCCGAAGCGCACCAGAAAAACCACGACTACCACATCATCGATCCGAGCCCCTGGCCGATCCTGGCCTCGATCGGCGCTTTCATTCTGACCTTCGGCGGCGTCGGCTACATGCGCTACCTGAACGGCGGCTCGTTCAAGCTGTTCGGTCTCGAACTGGCCCATCCGTGGCTGTTCTTCATCGGCCTCGCCATCGTGCTCTTCACCATGTTCGCCTGGTGGGCCGACACGATCAAGGAAGCGCATGCCGGCCATCACACCCGCGTCGTGTCGCTGCACCTGCGCTACGGCATGATCATGTTCATCGCTTCTGAAGTGATGTTCTTCGTTGCCTGGTTCTGGGCCTTCTTCGACGCCAGCCTCTTCGCCAATGAAGCGATCCAGGCGAGCCGCGTCGAGTTCACCGGGGGCACCTGGCCGCCGAAGGGCATCGAGGTTGTCGATCCCTGGCACCTGCCGATCTACAACACGGTCATCCTGCTGCTCTCGGGCACCTGCGTCACCTGGGCCCACCATGCGATGCTGCACAACGACCGCAAGGGCCTCGTCTCGGGCCTCGTCCTGACGGTTCTGCTCGGCATCCTGTTCTCGACGGTTCAGGCCTACGAGTACATGCACTCGCCCTTCGACTTCAAGAATTCGATCTACGGCGCGACCTTCTTCATGGCGACCGGTTTCCATGGATTCCACGTGCTGATCGGCACGATCTTCCTGATCGTCTGCCTGTTCCGCGCGCTCGCCGGCCACTTCACGCCGCAGCAGCATTTTGGCTTCGAGGCTGCTGCCTGGTACTGGCACTTCGTCGACGTCGTCTGGCTCTTCCTCTTCTTCGCCATCTATATCTGGGGTGATTGGGGCGCGCCGCTCGCGCACGGCTAATCGGCCTGCCGATATTGCGAAGGGCGGCGCGAGCCGCCCTTTTGCGTTTGCCTCGATTCTCCTGCGACACGGCCTGCGACGCCGCGTATACTGGAGAGGAACCACCGCCTGGTTTAAGGGTTCGCACCATGGCGGGATTGCGCCCGAGGAAGGGACGAGAATGACCGAAGACAAGGCGACATTTCCACCCGTCGATCCGATGAAGGCGGCTTTGTCCGCATCTTGCCCGCGCTGCGGAAACGGCAAGCTCTTCGATGGATTGACCAAGCCTAAGCAGCGTTGCGCGGCCTGTGGGTTGGATTACTCCTTCATTGATGCCGGCGATGGCCCGGCGATTTTCGTCATCCTCCTCGCCGACCTGCTCGTCGTCGGCTTCGCCGTCTGGGTGGAACTCACCTACCAGCCCTCCGTCTGGCTCCATATCCTGCTGTTTGCTCCGCTCGGCGTGGCGCTCACCCTGTGGCTGATGCGCACGCTGAAGGCCCTGCTGATCGCCCTTCAATACCGACACAACGCCGCGCCCGGGACGATCGACCGTGGCTGATCAACCGATTGCCATACACAGGGCCGGCCGCGGCTGGCGCTTTTGGGCTGGGCTCGTCCTGGTGCCACTCGCGATGGCCGTTCTCTTGTCCCTCGGCACCTGGCAGGTTAACCGGCTCACGTGGAAGGAAGGCCTGCTCGCCGCGATCGAAGAGCGTAGCAACGCTGCGGCGATCGACGTTTCGCAGGTGGAGGCACGCCTGGCTGCCGGCGAGGAAATCGACTACCGCCATGCGACAGCGAGCGGCCGGTTTCTCAACGACAAGGAACGCCACTTCCTCGCCACCTTCGAGGGACAATCCGGCTTCTATATCTACACACCGCTGGAACTCGCAGACGGTCGTTTCCTCTTCGTCAACAGAGGCTTCGTCCCCTATGACCGTAAGGACGCCAAGACGCGGCCGGAAAGTTTGGTCGAGGGACCGCAGACGATCACCGGGCTCGCACGCGCACGCCTGAACGAGAAGCCGTCGTCTCTCGTGCCTGACAACAACGAGGGCACCAATATCTTCTACTGGAAGGATCTCACCCGCATGGCCGCCTCGACCGGCTTGCCGGACGATCGTGTCCTGCCTTTCTTCCTCGATGCCGATGCGACACCGGTCGCTGGCGGCCTGCCGAAGGGTGGCGTCACCCAGATCGCCCTGCCCAACAGCCACCTGCAATATGCCATCACCTGGTACGGCCTGGCCTTTGCACTCGCCGCAGTCACGGTCGCCGGGTTTTTCCGCCGCAAAACGCCGTAGAGACACACCCGGAATTCGGTTAAACACGCGTCATGTGCAGTCGGAATCGGGCTGCGTTAAGGGGAAGCCGAATGTCCTACCTGGCCTCGACACTGGTCACGCTCGTCGCACTCGAGCACATCTATATTCTCATCCTGGAGATGTTTCTCTGGACCACGCCAACCGGCCGTCGCGCCTTCGGTATGAAGCCGGAACAGGCTGAAGCAACCAAGGTTATGGCGGCCAATCAGGGCCTCTACAACGGCTTCCTCGCGGCCGGCCTGATCTGGGGCCTGCTGCATCCGGATGTCGCCGTCGGCTTTCAAATTCAGGTGTTTTTCCTTGGCTGTGTGCTGGTCGCCGGCCTATATGGAGGAGCGACGGCCTCGCGGAAGATTTTTGTCATTCAGGCTCTGCCCGCGGCGCTCGCCCTTGTTGCTGTCCTGATTGCTGGCTGACCCGATGAATATACCCATGAACCGCCCCCCTCTGACGATCAGGCTCTGCGGCCCGCGCGGCTTTTGCGCCGGGGTCGACCGCGCCATCCAGATCGTCGTGCTCGCGCTCAAGCGCTACGGAGCGCCGGTTTATGTCCGCCACGAGATCGTCCACAACAGATATGTGGTGGAGGGCCTTGAGGCCAAGGGGGCGATCTTCGTCGAGGAACTCGACGAGATCCCGGTCGAGCATCGCCAGCAGCCGGTCGTCTTCTCCGCCCATGGCGTGCCGAAGTCGGTTCCGGAAGATGCGGCGAGCCGCAACCTCTTCTACCTCGACGCCACCTGTCCGCTGGTTTCGAAGGTCCACAAACAGGCCATGCGCCACCAGCGCCTCGGCCGCCACGTCATTCTGATCGGCCACAACGGCCATCCGGAAGTGATCGGCACCATGGGCCAGCTGCCGGAAGGCTCGGTCTCGCTGGTGGAAACGGTGGAAGACGCCGCAGCCTACACGCCCGCCGACCCCGATAATCTCGGTTATGTCACCCAGACGACGCTCTCCGTCGACGACACGGCCGGCGTCATCGCCAAGTTGATGGAGCGCTTCCCCAACCTCACGGCGCCGTCGGCGGATTCGATCTGCTACGCCACCACCAACCGTCAGGAAGCCGTCAAGCAGGCAGCGCCCGGCTGCGATCTCTTCATCGTCGTCGGCGCCCCAAACTCCTCCAATTCCAAGCGCCTCGTCGAAGTGGCGTTGAGGGCAGGGGCAACCCGCTCGCTGCTCGTCCAGCGCGCCTCCGAGATCGATTGGCAGGATGTCGGCGAAATCGGCACGCTAGGCATCTCAGCCGGCGCCTCTGCCCCGGAAGTGATCGTCGACGAAATCATCGAGGCCTTCCGCCAGCGCTTTGACGCCAAGGTCGAACTGGCGATCACGACGGAAGAAAACGAGCACTTTCTGGTCAACCGCGAACTGCGCGAAGTCGAACTGACCCGCGAGGACATGGCCTGGGTCAACGGGTAGTGTGACGCAGCGGCGCTCGGGTGGGCCTCAGTGCGTCCCGGTCGCACGCAGTGCTTCGTCAGGCACTTGCGACGGTCGATCGTGCGCGAGTGCATCCTTCGCCGGCGCCGGACGACCATAGAGATACCCTTGGCCCTGGACACATCCCATTGCCAGCAAAACGGCCGCCTGGGCTTCCGTCTCGATCCCCTCCGCAATCGTATCGAGTCCCATCTCACTGCTCATGGCCACCAGCGCGCGCGCAATCGCAGCATCGGAGGCCGAGGTCTGGATGTCCCGGATGAAACCGCGATCGATCTTCAGCGTGGTCAGCGGATAGCGTTGCAGCGAGGAGAGCGAGGCATAGCCGGTCCCGAAATCGTCGAAAGCGACGCCGACGCCGATGTCACGAATGGATTTCAGCGTTTGAAGGCTCGCCTCGTCGTCGTTGAGCGTGACCTCCTCGGTAACCTCGAGTTCGAGACACCCCGGTGGAATGCCGTGCCGCTCCACCGCCTCGATCACCCGGTCACGCAGATTGGGCGCCCGGAACTGCAGCGCAAACAGGTTGACCGCCACCTTGCACGGGGCCTGTCGGTCGGCATTCAGCAATGCCGCCATCCGGCAAGCCTCGTCGAGCGTCCACCAGCCGATCTCGGTCGCGAGCGAACTTTGCTCCAGCGACGGCAGGAACCGCCCTGGCAGCAGCAGGCCATGCAGTGGATGGTTCCAGCGGATCAGCGCCTCGAAACCGACGATGCGGCGTGAGGCGAGCTCCACCTGCGGCTGGTAATAGAGTTCCAGCTCTCCCTGGCGCATGGCGCGTCGCAGATCGTCCCGCATGTCCCGTTTTGCCTGGCTTTCGCTGCGCATGGACGCGTCGAAAAATCGGTAGGAACGCCCGCCAGCCGCCTTGGCGCAGTAGAGGGCGAAGTCGGCCGAGGCCAGGAGCTCGTCCGCGTCTGTCCCGTGCAATGGGCCCATGGCAATCCCAAGGCTTGCGCCCAGTTCGAGTTCCA
>JARXAQ010000020.1 GCA_029865825.1 Rhizobium sp. | reverse complement strand
ACCATATCGGCTGCCATCACGAATTCGAATGCCGTGCTGTGCATGCAGCCGAGGCCGACCTCCTGGCAAACCCGACCCGGGAGAATACGCTGGCCGACCCCTATGTTACCGACGAGATCTTCGACGCGATGCCGCCGGAGCCCTATTGCTCGAAATGTTATGCGGTCAAGCGGGCGCCGGCGACGCGCATTCTCGAAGATGGCGACACCATAGACCTCGGCGACCGCCGGTTCGAGGTAATCCATACGCCGGGCCATTCGCCGGGCGGGATCGCCCTCTATGAAAGTGTAACGGAAATCCTGTTCTCCGGTGACATTCTCTATGACGGCCCCTTGATCGAAGACACCTATCATTCGAACGCGAACGACTATGTCGCATCGATGGAGCGCTTGCTGACACTGCCGGTGAGGCTTGTGCATGGCGGCCATTTCCCAAGCTTCAGCGGCGATCGCTACCGGGACCTCATCCGGGACTGGCTCGACACTAAACACAAGACAATCTGACGGGAGTGAACCATGTTCGACAAGCGCAAATTCTACATCAACGGCGAATGGGTCGACCCGATCACACCCCGTGATCTCCAGGTCATCAATCCGGCAACCGAGCAGCCTATCGCCGTGATCTCGATGGGGAGTGCTGCCGACATCGATCGCGCCGTCTCCGCGGCAAAGCGCGCCTTTGCAAGCTACAGCCGCACCAGCCTCGACGAGCGCATCGCGCTTCTCGAGAAACTTCGCGCCATCTACGAACGCCGTTATGACGAAATGGCCCGGACCATCACGCTCGAACTCGGGGCGCCCATCACCATGAGCACCGAGCAGCAGGCCCATGTCGGCATCGGCCATCTGGACGGCTTCATCGACGCCTTGAAAGCGATCAAGATGCGCGAGGTGCTGACAAATGGGGACATCGTGCTGCGCGAGCCGATCGGCGTTTGCGGGTTGATCACCCCCTGGAACTGGCCAATCAACCAGATTGCGCTGAAGGTAATACCGGCGCTCGCCACCGGCAGCACCTGCGTGCTCAAACCCTCGGAGTTCACGCCGCTCAACGCCATGCTCTATGCCGAAATGATCGCCGAGGCGGATTTCCCCGCCGGCAGCTTCAACCTGGTGAACGGCGACGGACTGGAAGTGGGCGCTGCATTATCCAAACACTGCGACGTCGACATGATGTCGTTCACCGGCTCAACACGGGCCGGCACCGCTGTCAGCAAGGACGCGGCAGACACGGTCAAACGCGTGGCGTTGGAGCTGGGCGGAAAGTCGCCCAATATTGTTTTCGAGGATGCAGACCTCGAAGAGCGTATCACCGGCAGCGTGCTCGAATGTTTTAACAATTCGGGTCAATCCTGTGATGCCCCGACAAGACTTCTGGTGCAGCGCACGGTCTATGCGCAGGCGCTAGACATTGCAGAGCGTGTCGGTCGAGAGGCCCGTGTCGGCAATCCGGAAGAAGCCGGCGATCACATCGGCCCACTGGTTAGCGACATCCAGCACGGCCGCGTGCAGGCCCTGATCGAGGCCGGCATTGCCGACGGCGCAAGGCTGCTGGTTGGCGGTCCAGGCAAGCCTCACGGTTTCGAGACGGGCTATTTCGTCAAGCCGACCATCTTCGCCGATGTCGACAACACGATGCGGATCGCACGCGAGGAGGTCTTCGGACCAGTGCTTGCTATCCTGCCCTTCGATACCGAGGAAGAGGCGATCGAGATCGCCAATGATACCAATTACGGCCTGGCCGCCTATGTCCAGTCGGGCGACCTCGACAGGGCAGAGCGGGTCGCCACCCGCCTGCGCGCCGGCATGGTGCACATCAACGGCGCGCCGCATCGCTATGGCAGCCCGTTTGGCGGTTACAAACAATCGGGAATCGGTCGCGAAGGTGGCAAATTCGGTCTTGATGACTTTCTGGAAATCAAAACCATCCACCGGCCACTCATCGCGTAAGATCAGGCAACCTTCATCCTCCAAAACGCCAGCGACGTCCATTTTGCTGGCGGATTGGGCGCCAACGCGGCAAGGCTACACATGACAGTGCCCTAGCACTTGTTGAACAGCCGCGCCGACATGTCGATGTCGATCACCGAGGCGGAGATAGCGCTCGCTCCAGCATCGCTTACGGCAAGCAGCCATCTGGACGGCAACAAACTGATCCTGACGGCGAAGCTCAATGGCGTTCACGTCGTCAGTTTCGACCGATGCGGGCAAAGGTGGCGCTGGCGTCGCGGACGGTCGAGACATGGTCGTAAGCCGCAATCCCCGCCGCCACACCATCACCGCGCAGGATCGAGGCGACGATTTGGTCATGCTCCCCCCATGACTTCGGCAGGCGTCCCTCCAGGCGGAACTGCGCGCGGCGAAAGGGCGACAGGCGCGCGCGCGTCTGGGTGACCAGTTCGAAGATGTGGTCGTTGTGGGCACCGCGATAGAGCTGCGTGTGGAATTCGGTGTTGAAGGCTTCGTAGTCCTCGCCGGCCAGGGCGCCAACAAAGGCAGCCGAATCCTCATGCATCTTCCGTAGCCGGCGACGCTCGGCGGTGGTCATGCGCTCTGCCGACAGCCGGGCGCAGATCGCTTCCAGTTCGGCCATGGCCTCGAACATCGAGTTCAAGGCGCTGCCGCTGACATTGGTCACGACGGCCCGCTTGTTCGGCTGGCGGTCGACCAAGCCCATGGCGCAGAGTTGGCGCAGAGCTTCGCGCACGGGTGTACGGGAGACTTCGAAACGGATGGCGAGAGAGCCCTCGTCCATCTTTTCACCCGGTTTCAGAACACCCGTGATGATCAGGTCCGCGATGGCGCGCACCATGTGCTCGACCGTCGTGCCGGTACGGGTCAGGGTTTTCTTTTCGGCTCGTTCCAACACGCTCTCAATCTCAATGACTGCATACACATGCCAAGGCCCTGCGCGCCTGTCAAACGAGGTCAGGCACATTGCAAAGGGCTTATGCGCAACCATTAACGCTTTCTCCTGCCCAGTGGGTCCGGATCCCTGCATTCATGCTGCTCAAAAGCTAGCCAGACGGCCAGTTTAAACTGCATACAGTTTTTGCAGGCGCCATCTTCGTTTCCACACCTGCAGAAAATTCAGAGGCTTAGGGTTCTGGCACGCTGATTGCATACACTTTCACGAGAATACGAATGGCAAAAAGCCAACAAGGGGAACCATCAGATGACCAGATTCATGCCCGTGACCCGCCGATCCTTCCTCAAGACCTCCGCCGCGCTTGCCGGCACGGCAGCGCTGCCGATCACCTTCGGCCCTGCGGCTGCCCAGACCGCGCTGACGGTCGGCTTCATCTATGTCGGGCCGAAAGATGACTACGGCTACAACCAGGCTCATGCCGAAGGTGCCGCGATACTCAAGGCGATGCCGGGCGTGACCATCGTCGAAGAAGAAAACGTGCCCGAAACCGTCGACGTTCAGAAGACGATGGAATCGATGATCAACCTCGACGGTGCAACCCTGCTTTTCCCGACGTCCTTTGGTTATTTCGACCCCCATATGCTGGCCATGGCCGAAAAGTATCCCGACATCCAGTTCCGCCATTGCGGCGGTTTGTGGCAGGAGGGCAAGAACCCGATGAATACGGGGTCCTATTTCGGCTATATCGGCCAGGGCCAGTATCTGAACGGGATCACCGCAGGTTATGCCTCAAAAAGCAAGAAGATCGGCTTCGTCGCAGCCAAGCCGATCCCGCAGGTGGTGCAGAACATCAACTCCTTCCTGCTCGGCGCCCGCTCGGTCGACCCCTCGATCACCTGTCAGGTGATCTTCACCGGCGAATGGTCGCTGGCGGTCAAGGAAGCTGAAGCCACCAATGCGCTGATCGACCAGGGTGCTGATGTCATCACCTGCCATGTCGACAGCCCGAAGGTTGTCGTCGAAACGGCTGCCGGTCGTGGCGCATTTGTCTGCGGCTATCACGCCAACCAGAGCCCGCTCGCTCCGGAGAAATACCTGACCGGCGCCGAATGGGCCTGGGGCAATGTCTATACAGACTTCGTCAAGAAGGCCCAGGCCGGCGAAAAGCTCGGCAACTTCGTGCGCGGCGGGTTGAAGGACGGCTTCGTCAAGATGAGCCCGCTCGGACCTGGCGTTTCGGCCGAGGCGCGGATGAAATTCGAGGCGACGCAGGCCGAGATGATGAAGGGCGGCTTCTCCGTCTTCAAGGCGGGCCTGAAGGACAACAAGGGGGCGGTCGTGGTTTCGGCGGATCTCGTCGAAGATGCGATCGAGCTCGAAAGCATGGGTTATCTCGTCGAAGGTGTCATCGGCTCGACCTCTTGAGACGGGAGTTAATGCCATGACGGCAGATCCCAACAGCCAGAGCCTCACACCAACAGCAGCGGGATCGGAGGATTTCCGACCCGTTCTCGAATGGCTCGCACGCCGGGCGGAACCAGTGGCGATCGCATCTCTTGCGGTCGTTGTCGGCCTGGCTGTGTTCAGCGTGTTCATCGCCGCCGTTGGAAAGTCGCCGATGCAGCTGTTCCAGCTGATGTATCAGGGCGGCTTCGGCAGCTGGTTCTCGATCCAGAATGCGCTCAGCCGGGCAGCGCCCCTGCTGCTGACCGCGCTTTGCGTCGCCTTGCCGGCGCGGCTGGGGCTGACCGTGATCGGCGCCGAAGGGGCCGTAGTGCTTGGCGGGCTTGCGGGGGCGGCCATCGCCCTGCCGCTGACATCAACGTTGTCGCCCCTTCCGGTCTGGATCCTAATGGGGCTTGCCTCCATGGTGATTGGCGGGCTGTGGATCGGGCTGTCGGGGTTTCTCCGGCACTATCGCGGGGTCAATGAGACGATCGCCTCGCTGCTTCTCGCCTATATCGCGATTGCCCTGATGAACCAGCTGATCGAGGGACCGCTTCGCGATCCCGCGAGCCTAAACAAGCCATCGACCGCGCCGCTGCCGGCAGAATTCATGCTGGGCAATATGCCGGGAATGGATGTGCATTGGGGCTTCGTGATCGGGATCGTGGCCTGCGTGGTCTCCTATGTGATCATCGAATGGACAACGGCAGGCTTTGCCGCGCGCATTGCCGGCGGCAATATGCGGGCAGCCCAGATCCAGGGACTACCAGTCGGCCGGCTGATCGTCGGCTTTACCACGCTGGCCGGCGCCTTTGCCGGGCTGGCGGGCATGATCGAGGTTGCCGCCGTGCAGGGTAGCGCCAATGGATCGCTGGCCGCCGGCTATGGCTATACCGGCATCCTTGTTGCGTTCCTCGCTCGGCACAACCCGCTCGCCATCATCCCGGTTGCCATCCTGCTCGGCGGGATCGACGCCTCGGGCGGCTTGATCCAGCGGCGCATGGCGCTGCCGGATGCGACCGTGATGGTGCTGCAGGGCACTCTGTTCATTGCGGTGCTGTTTTCCGAAACCCTGTACGGGCGCTTCAAGATCTTCAATCCGGATCTCTGGGCGGCGCCACACTCTGCCAAGGGAGCTGCTTGATGGATGGAACCGATATCGGGCTCTGGGGCGTGCCGCTGGCGATCCTCGCCGGCGCCATCCGCGTGTCGACCCCCTTCATCTTCGTCAGCCTGGGGGAGATGATCACCGAGCGCTCAGGGCGGATCAATCTCGGTCTTGAGGGCACGCTCGTCTTCGGCGCCATGGCGGCCTATGGCACAGCTGTCATGACCGGCTCACCCTGGCTCGGCGTGCTGGCGGCCATGGGGGCTGGTGCCGGCTTCGGCCTCATTCACGGCTTCATCTGCAAGTTTCCCAAGGTCAACGACATCGCGATCGGCATCGCCATGATGCAGTTCGGCCTGGGGCTCGCCTTCTTCCTCGGCAAGCCCTTCATCCAGCCATCCGCGCCGAAACTGCCTTCTATCCCGTTCGGCGGATGGTCCAGCTATCCGCAGATCCAGGCAGCGCTGAACATCAACGTGCTGTTCCTGATCGGCATCCTGCTTGCGTTTGCCCTGTCCTGGGCGCTGCGCAACACGCGGATCGGTCTCATCCTGCGCGTGGCCGGCGACAGTTCGGACGCGGCACGCGCCATGGGGCTCAATCCCGATACGATCCGGCTTCTGGCAACCGCCATCGGCGGGGCGCTCGCGGCAGTTGGCGGCGCTTACCTGTCGCTGTTTTATCCGGGCTCGTGGAACGAAGGCATCTCTTCGGGACAAGGCCTGATGGCGGTGGCTCTCGTCATCTTTGCCCGGTGGAACCCGCTCGGCTGCCTGCTCGCCTCGCTGCTGTTCGGCGGTGCAGGCGCGCTGGGACCTGCGCTACAGTCGGTCGGCGTCACCTCCGGCTACTATCTGTTCTACGCAGCCCCTTACGTGCTGACGCTCATCATCATGATCGCGACCTCGTCGCCGACCCGCTCGCTGACGGGCGCGCCGGCAGCCCTCTCGCTCACCAAATAACCGTCCAAAGAGGAGATTTTCCATGAATGGCCTGGGTGGACTGAACAAATCGGAACATGGGGTCGGCATCGGCTTGGTGCAGCTGCAGCTTCCCAATACGGTGACTAAGGCCGATCTGGCGAAACAGACGCAGGTGATCGTCGATCTCGTCGGCAAGGCGCGGCGCAACCAAGCGAACATGGATCTCGTGGTGTTTCCGGAATATGCCCTGCACGGGCTTTCAATGGACATCAATCCGGAGATCATGTGCTCGCTGGATGGTCCCGAAGTCGCCGCCTTCAAGGCTGCCTGCAAAGCGAACAAGATCTGGGGCTGCTTCTCGATCATGGAGTTCAATCCCGGCGGCATGCCCTATAATTCCGGGATCATCATCGACGACCAGGGCGAGCTGAAGCTCTATTACCGCAAGATGCATCCCTGGGTTCCGGTCGAGCCCTGGGAGCCGGGCGACCAGGGCATTCCTGTCATCGAGGGGCCGAAGGGCGCGAAGATCGCGCTGATCATCTGCCATGACGGGATGTTCCCGGAAATGGCGCGCGAATGCGCCTATAAGGGCGCCGAGATCATGATCCGCACGGCAGGTTATACCGCGCCGATCCGTGACAGCTGGAAGTTTACGAACCAGTCCAATGCCTTCTGCAACCTGATGGTGACCGCCAATGTCTGCATGTGCGGCTCTGATGGCACCTTCGACAGCATGGGCGAAGGCATGATCTGCAATTTCGACGGCGCGATCATTGC
>JARXAQ010000181.1 GCA_029865825.1 Rhizobium sp. | reverse complement strand
GCCATCGAGGCCATGGGCCCGGAACTGGCGGGCGTCGCGCTCGACATCTGCTGCTTCGGCAAGGGACTGGAAACGGTCGAGCGCGAACGCCAATGGCCCGCGCGGTCCGCCAAGCTGATGCTCCGCGCCGCGCTCCTCGCGCTCGCCCGTCACTACGCGCCGCCAGCCGCCAAACCCCGCACCCGCCACTGGGGCGACGAGGGCTTTCGGCCGGAAATGGAGTGAGGGCGAACGACGTGTCCATTAAGAAGGCCCGGGAATGCGGGGAGGGGGGTCACACCAGCCGGCGTGCCGCCTCTTCGCGAATGCGCTGGATCATCGAACGCAACCCGTTGGCCCGCTGCGCGGTCAGGTGCTCGAGCAGACCGATCTGCTTGAACAGGTCGATTGCATCGAAGTCGACCGCCTCGGAGGCCTGTTTCCCGGAATAGGCTTCGAGCACGATGGCAACCAGCCCGCGCACGATGAAGGCGTCGCTGTCGCCGCGAAACGTCATGACCGGATCGGCGCCGTCACCGGCCGAAACCGAAAGCCAAACCTGGCTGGCACACCCTTGCACTTTGTTCTCGGAGGTCTTCTCGGCATCGGGAAGATCGGGCAGGGCCTTGCCGAGTTCGATGACATAACGCATGCGGTCCTCCCAGTCGTCGAGGAAGCCGAAGTCGTCGATCATCGCAGAAAGTGTGGTCATCAGTGCACCCGTTTGTTCCGTCTGCCCCATATAGGCCAGCCCGGCGCCGAAATGAACCGCCTGCGGCAAGGAAACGCTGTTGGTGCCCGCTCAGCTATGACGGATCGTCGAGATCGAGATCGAGATCGAGATCTAGGTCGGGCGTGAGTGCCCGCATGCGCCCATGCCGGATCGCGACGATGTCGATATGGTAAGCCCCGGACGGTAGTCGAGGATGGAATCGCCAAACACCAGACTGCGTCCACCGGCAATTGTCAGTCCGTGCATCCGACAAGGCGCCCCATCATTTCCCGCTCGGCCGGATCAGCGTCCGAAGCTCGATCAGCCGCTCCAGCGAGGCGAGTGTCTCGTCCGGTTTCACCATCGAATAGACGATATGCAGCAGTTCGAGAGCGATCAGCGAGGGCGCATGCAGCGCCAGCCGCTCGGTTTTCGCCCTGGGCAGGACCAGCACCTCGCGCGCATGGCTGCTGAGCGGTGTATCGGCCTTGCCGAGGATCATCACGATCGGCACGCTGAGCCGCTCCGCCTCGGCAATGGTCGCCATGGCCTCCCGGTGCGAGCGCCCATGCAGCAGCATGACCAGCAGATGGCCCGGCTGAAGTGCCAGCAATTGTTCGGCAAGCGTTATGCCGGTGGCGTTCAGCGCATGGCTCGGCACGCCGGAGCGGGCAAACAGCCGCGCACCATAATCCGCAATGATGCCGGAGGCACCGATGCCGAAAATCGCGATCCCCTTTGCGTCTCCGAACAGGGCGGCGATGCGGGTGAGGGCTGCGCGGTTGTCGGCCGACGACAGATGCTCGACGGTTGCCGCCGTCGAATGGAGCGCAAAGGCGATCGCATCCCCGACCTGACCGTCGATATCGCGCAGCGTCGAGGCCATCTTCTCGATCGGCGAATCCGTCTCGCCGAGCCAGGCCTCCAGCACGTCCTTCAATTCGCGAATGCCGCTGAAGCCGAGCGCCTGGATGGCCCGGATGACGGTGGCATCCGACGCCCCGACCGCAAATCCGATCTCCAGCGCCGAAAGCCCCAGCACCCGGTGCCGGTTGGCGTCGATGAATTCCAGCACTTTCAGCAGGGCCGGCGACAGCGCGTGTCGCCGCTTGGCGAGCTGCTCGCCCAGGCGGTCCTTCAGTCTCTTCGGTTCAGCCTCTGTCGACATTCAATCGTCCCCAACCGGAGCCTCACGTGCCGCGTATGCCGGGGCAGTCTCATAAATGGCCAATAAACATGAATGTAGTAGTCCACAATCGACCGCCTCAAAAAAACCCATTGGCGACGCCGAAACCCGGCGGATCGGTTGTCCGGACGCGGTTCGCGCAGCGGATTCGTGGCTTTTGCGCCCGCTGAAGACGCCTCTTCGGTGACAAGAATGGGCTGAAAACTTGACTACTACATTCATCTATCGGATCAGGCGGCACCCTTGAATTTTTGCTGTGAAGTCCTCCGATGAAATCCACCTCTCTCTCCGCGCTCGTCCTCTCGCTCACTGTCAGCGTCTCGCCCCTGGTCCTGTCCCATCAGGCGCTCGCCCAGGATGAAGCCGAGACCGAACTCGGCGTCATCGTGGTGGATGCCGACGGCCAGACGGCGAAAAGCTACAAGACCGCGCGCAACTCGACCGCGACCCGCAGCGAAACCCCTGTCATCAAGATCCCCCAGGCGATCACCACCGTCACGCCCCAGGCCCTGAAGGACAAGTCGGCCAACACGCTCGACGACGCGCTCTCTGACGTCAGCGGCATTACCCAGGGCAATACGATTGCCGGCGCAAACGATGCGATCATGCGCCGGGGCTTTGGCGAGAGCCGCGACGGCTCGATCCTGACCGACGGCTTGAACACCGCCCTGCCGCACAGCTTCAACGCCACGACCGACTATGTCGAGGTCCTGAAGGGCCCAGCCTCCACCCTTTACGGCGTGCTCGATCCTGGCGGCATGGTCAATGTCGTGACGAAAAAGCCCGAAGACATCTTTTCGGCCGAAGCTTGGACCAAGTATTATGCCTATGGGGCAGGGCGCTACTCGAGCAAGGCCGGCTTCGACGTCACCGGTCCTGCCGGCGATAGCGGCTTTTCCTATCGCCTGATCGCTGAAGGCGAAAAGGGCGATTACTGGCGCAATATCGGCGACAAGAACAATTGGCTGATCGCCCCCTCGCTGAAATGGGAGCGCGACGGCACCGAGGTCGACATTTCCTATACGCACAACGACTATCTGACGCCCTATGATCGCGGCACCGTCTACAGCGCAACGACGGGCACATTCCTCGACATCAGCCCGCGCCAGCGGCTGGACGAGGCCTGGTCCGAGGTCGATGGCGCCTCCGACCTGTTCAAGGCCTCGGTCAAGCATGAGCTCGGCGGCGATTGGGTCGCCAGTCTCAACTATGCCTATAGCAAGGACAGCTTTGCCGCCGACCAGACCCGCGCCACCGCCTATAATGCAACGACCGGCATCCTCACCCGCCGCTCGGACGTGCGCGGTTACTACGACACGACGGCCCATTCTCTGCGGGCCGACCTGACCGGCAGCGAAGACCTGCTCGGCTTCGACAACGAATTCCTCTTCGGGGCAGCCCTCCGCAAGGAAGACATTTCCCGCGCCGCCCTCCAGACCTGCAATACGAACAACCGCCTCGACGTCAACAACCCCGTCCATGGCGCGATTTCGCCCTGCACCTACAACGCGGCAACCGCCACCGAAGAATACCAGCACATGCTGACCCAGGCGATCTATGCCCAGGACCGCATCCATCTCACCGACCAGCTGATCGCCGTCGCCGGCCTGCGCCTGGAGCATTACGACATCACCGCCGGAAGCGGCGCCACCGAAAACACCGATACCACCGGCAATGCGCTGATCCCCAATGCCGGCCTGGTCTGGGAAGTCCGACCCGATGCCTCGCTCTATGCCAATGTCGCGCGCACCTTCCGCCCGAACAGCTCGATCAACAGCGCCTATGGCAGCCTCGATCCGGAAGAGGGTATCGCCTACGAACTCGGCTCCAAGCTCGACGTCACGGACTGGCTGAGCGGAATGCTTGCCGTCTTCTATGCCGAAAAGAAGAACGTCGCCTATTCCGAAACGGTTGGCGGCACGACGGTCTATCGCACCGCCGGCCTCGTCCGTTCCAAGGGCGTCGAGCTCGATCTCGCCGGTCAGCTCACTGACGAATTGCAGGTGATCGGCAGCTATGGCCTGACCGATGCCGCGGTCGTCGAAGACCCCGATTATGCCGGCAACGATCTCGCCAACGTCGCCCGCCACACCGCGTCGCTCCGCATCGCCTATGATTACGGCGAGGTCTTCGATGGCGCCGGATCCTTACGCTTCGGTGGCGCCATCAAGGGCGTCGGCCGCCGCGCCGGTGATGCCGCAAACGCGTTCGACCTGCCCGGTTATGGTGTCGTCGACCTCTTCGCCAGCTACACCATCGAGCGCGAACACCCCATCGAGATCCAGCTCAACCTCAACAACATCTTCGACAAGACCTATTACACCTCATCGATCGGCAGCTCGGCTTACGGCATCGCCGTCGGCCAGTCGTTCAACGCAGCACTTTCGGTCGGCATGAAGTTCTAGAGCTGTTCTGTCGGGACTGAACGGGTGCGAAGAAGATCCTTTCCCAACACGAGGGGAGGGTTTAACCCGGCCCCGCTCTCCGGTGAAGCAGCCGAGCGGCAGCCGAAAGTTCGCCCATTGTGGGAGAGAGGGCCGGCAGGCCGGGTCTCTGTCTCGTCTCTCCCCTTCCTCCGCCCCAATAGAAAAAAAAGCCGCGAGACAAAATCTCGCGGCCCGGCACATGCCGATAGTTTTCAGTTCAGGGACAGGCAGACAGGCATCCCGGACCCGCGAGGCGGGGGAGGGATGCAAGGAGGAGGGGCGGCAGGCGCCCCGCAATTCTTTTGGTATTCAGGCCGGGTCGTCTTGTCGGCGGTGTCCGGCTTGGTCGCCACAGCTCAAGGCTTGGGCGGCGTATAGGGTTTCGGCAGGTGTTTCGGCCGGGCGTTCGGAACCACCGTTCCGGTGACGATCGCTTCCGCCTCGGTCGTATTCACCGCAAGTGCGGGCAGGGCCGGAGCCGTATCGGCCTCGACGTCAGGCTTTTCGATCTCGACGCGGCCCCGGGCCGTCGGCAGGCTCTCATCAGCGATCGCGGTGCCTTCTGCACCACCATCGGTGAATTGCTGGTCGAGCAGCTGGTAGGCGACCAGTGCGCCTTCACGGGCCCGCTGGCCGAGCGCCTGGAAGGTCTGCTTGCCCTTTTCGCAGACATCCGGCTTCTCGATGCAGATCGAGGTCACATAGGCATAGGCATCCGTAGCCGCCGCAAACGCATCGCCGATTTGAAGCGTCGCGCCGCCGGCCTGTTCTTCCCGGGGAGGCGCCCCGAGGAACGACAGGGCCACCAGCCCCATCGAACAGTAGAAAGTTCCCTTGATCAGAAACCACATGGTTGTCACCGATATCCCTGTTGCCGGTCGTTGCCGGGCCGAGCCGGGTTTGCTCCCAACTCATGGTCCGAACCCTAGCCCCCGATTCGCGAAAATCGCTTTTCGAAAACCCCGCGCTTTCGAGGCGAATTCGATTAAAATGCGATCGATCGGCGGTTGTTCGCCCTTTCCCGTCAAAGTTTAGCGATCCGCGTTAAGCATAAGTGTGGCAGAGCCCCGGCAATCCACCGCTTTTCGCCGGCCCCGCCTGCCGCAGGTGTTAACACGGTCGTGAAAAATGGAATGATTTCAGGGATTACGCTCCGTTAACCATAGAACGGAAAGGCGTGAATGCCTGTCCCGTTTCGGGTCGGATCGGCCCGATCCGCGGCTTTCCGGGGTCCCGCCTTATCTATTCCTTAAGCGCGTCCAGCCTATTGTCCCGCAGTGAAATGAGATGAACCCATCGCGGATTTCTGGCGTGGTTGTATTGCGTAAAATGTCGGATGTTTGGACGATGGCGATGGACGCCGCGGTGACCCGCGGCCTGTCGCGCCACGCGGGAACGCGTTCCATCGACACCGCCGAGATCCTCCTGCTGCGCCGCCTGACATCGGTCTTCGTGATCGCGCTCATCCTTCTGCCCGCCGGTCTGTCCTTTCTGCTTGGGGCGGCCGCGGGCCTGCCCATTGGCGTCTCGCTCGCCGTCAGCCTCTATCTGATCACCGCCGTCGCGCTCGTTGCCGGCACCCGTTTCGGCACGGCGCTCGCCGCCCGCGCCGCGGAGCCTGCCGCCGAGGTCGCCGTCGATCCTTGGGACTATTGCCCCGGCCTCTTCCTGACCCTCGATACCGCCGGCATCGTGCGCGGTTCGGGTGGCCGTGATCGCCAGATGTTCCTGTCCTTCCTGCGCGAACCGCATGCCCGTCCCTTCGTCGAGCAGGTCCATGTCTCCGACCGCATCGCCTTTGCCAGGGCCCTCGACGACCTGCGCCTCGGTGCCGATGTCGTCGTCATCGATCTGAGGCTCGACCGTCCTGTGCTCGGCCTTGATCAGGCGCAGTTCCTCAATGTCCGTCTCGACATGACCGCTGTGCGCGACGCCGCTGGCCAGCTTGCAGCCGTGCGCGCCCAGATGCTCGACATCGAGGGCGAAATGCAGATGCGCGATGCCGTCAGCCGCAAGGAGAGCGAGGCCCATGCAGCCCATGAGCTGAAGAGCCGCTTCCTCGCCGCCGTCAGCCATGAACTGCGCACCCCGCTCAACGCCATCCTCGGCTTTTCCGACATTCTCGCCGGCGAATATTTCGGCAAGCTGGCAAACGACCGCCAGCGCGAATATGTCCAGCTTATCCGCCAGTCCGGTGCCCATCTTCTGTCGGTGGTCAACACCATGCTCGACATGTCGAAGATCGAGGCCGGCCGTTACGAACTCATGCTGGAGAGCTTCGACGCCGCCGAAACGCTGACCGAATGCGAGCGCATGCTCTCGCTCCAGGCGACCGCCAAGGGCGTGAAACTGTCGACCCGGCTGCCGCGCGGTCTGGGTGAAATCACCGCCGACAGCCGCGCCTTGCGCCAGATCGTCATCAACCTGATCGGCAATGCCATCAAGTTCACCCCGGCTGGCGGCGCCGTCACGCTCGATGCCATGCGCCGCGGTGGAGATTTCGTCGTCTCGATCAGCGATACCGGCGTCGGCATCGCGCCGGAGAAGATGGCGCTGATCGGCCGCCCCTTCACCCAGATCCAGGACGACCTCAATCGCAATCACGAAGGCTCTGGCCTGGGGCTATCCCTGGTCAAGGGCTTGACGGCGCTGCATGGTGGTACCTTTATGATCGAGAGCCGCAAGGGCGAGGGCACGGTGGTCACCGTGACGCTGCCCGCCGACGGCTCCGGCGCTGTTGCGGCCGATGAGGACAACACCGTCGAATTCCCGCCGCGCCTGTCGCAGCCGGAACCGACGAAAGAGGAAAGTGGGAAAGCGGCAGCGCATGACCAAGCGGAAGCGAAAATCGCCTGAGACGAAGAGGCCGGCGCGCCACGCGCTGTCGATCCTCCTCTCCGGCGTTGCCGCGCTGGGGCGGCTGGCCGGGCGTTATCCACGCTCCGTGGCCGGTGTTACGCTGTTTTCGCTGGTCTTCGGCACGGTGGCCGCCAATGCCCTGTGGTACCAGCCCGGACAACATCCGTCGCCCTTCCTGCGCACGCGCGATGCCGCCGATTTCACAGCCCTTGCCGGCATGCCGAAAAACCCGCTCCTGAGCGAACGGGACCCGGCAACCGTCACCACCTTCCGCATCGAGCGGGAAGGGGAGGGCGCCGATCAGCGCGCTGCAGTCTCAGACGACACTGCGGCCCAGCCGGAGGCCACCCCGTCAGTGGCCGCCACCAATCCTGCCGTATCGTCGGTGCAAAACCCCGCCACATTGCCGGCCGCAGCCTCCGAGACCGCCGCGCTGATCCGCAAGGTCCAGGCCGAACTCTTCCGCCGGGGCCTTTATCAGGACGAGCCCGACGGCGTCATCGGTCCGCGCACGGAAACCGCGATCGCCGTGTTCCAGAAGACCGTCGGCATGGAAGCGGACGGTCTGGTCAGCCCCGAGCTGATCGCAGCCTTGGCCGTCGATCGCAGTGTCACCGCTGCCGTTCCCGCCCAGCGCCCGGCCCCCGAAGTCGACATGCCGGCAGAAGACCCGGTCGCCGCCGCGATCCGCAGTGCGGAGACCCGTGTCGTCACCGCGCCCCGCCGCGCCGTCTCCGCGCCCGCCGTCCTGCCGCCACAAGACGTCAAGCTGGCCGACCAGCCACCGCCGGTGCAGCAGGCGAGCTTCGATCCCGGCCTCGTCATGGAGATCCAGCGCGGCCTATCCAACATGGCCTACAAGGACGTCACCATCGACGGCGTGCCCGGCGAACAGACCCGCGCCGCCATCCGCCGCTTCGAGCGCCATTACCAGTTGCCGGAGACCGGCGAGCCGAGCGCCGCCGTCCTCAAGAAGCTGAAATCCATCGGCGCGCTCTGATCCCGGCATCTCTGATCCTTTCGTCTAAGTGAAATTTAGGGATCCCTCAATCAATGTATCGTTAAGCATAACATCGGCATAATCCCCCGATTGGAGGATGTGCCCATGTCTGCCGGAATGTCTGCTGCGATGTCTGCTGCAATGACCCTGCATGCCGCAGGAGAGTTCTCCGTCGGCAAGGAGGCAGGTGAGCCGGTGCAGGCAATGGCCCAAAACGCCGCCGCGGCCGATGCCGATGCCGCCAAGCTTCGCGGCATCGTCGAACGGCTGGCGGGCGAAGCCTCGAGCCTCGGCGTCGACCTCGTCGACATCGCTGGCGCCATCCAGGACGTCGCCGCCGTTTCCAAGCGGCATGCCGGCACCTTCGACCAGATCACCCGCACCGCCCTCTCCATCGCCGAGACGAACCGCGATGTCGCGGCCTCGTTGCGGGAAACCGACGAGACCGCGGGCGAGGCGCGTCGCATGCTGTCCGACAGCGCAAGCCGGCTTGCGGGTGCGGTCGGCAAAATCGACCACATGGTCGCAGCCTCAGAAGAAATCGGCACCGAGATCGGCAGCTTCTCGCGCGCGCTCACCGAGGTCGACAAGGTGGCCGAGGAGATCGGCACGATTGCTCGCCAGACCAATCTCCTGGCGCTCAACGCCGCCATCGAGGCAGCCCGCGCCGGCGAGGCCGGCAAGGGCTTTGCCGTGGTCGCCTCGGAAGTCCGGGCATTGGCATTGCAGACCTCCCAGGCAACCGGCGCCATCCAGCAGACGCTGGACGAGATCCGC
>JARXAQ010000292.1 GCA_029865825.1 Rhizobium sp. | reverse complement strand
GTTTTGGTTCACCGACAAGTGGAATCTACTGCCTCAAAGCCTAATCATTACCCACAAGTTTCATCATCGCTTAGGTCCCGAAGAGCCCTCTGTAGTCGGAGCGATTGAAGTAAGTCCTTGACTCTTGTCCAGATTGCGATCCATCCAGGCTCTGCGTGGAACCACCCAGTGCGGACCCGCATGCTAGGTGGTGTGGGGAGGGTGCCCGGCAACGGGCGTCCTTACCCGATTTAGGCGATGTCGTCGATGTCACGAGGCAGCAATTTCCGAAACGAATTCGAGCTTGCGGAATGTGATGTGAGAAAGCGCGTCGGGAGCCGTTGGCATTGGTTCCTCCCAGAAAGCGGGCCGAATGAACCGCCCACCCTTGCACTCTATCAACTTGAGCGCATGCTGCCATTCGATAGCCACATTCTCGGACTTGCACGACGCAGAAGACCAAAACAGTTGAAACAAGTCGCTCTGTTCAATCCGCTGAAAGAGTTCTCTACGCCAGATCGAACCCCCACGCAGGTCGTCGACATCGATAAACAAGTAAATTCCCAAAGCTTCGTACCGCTTCTTTAGATGGCGAACGATTTCCAGATCTTCGCGTGCGAAGGACGCGAAGACATCCTCGTACAGTTGCGCGGTACGATGAGTGTGCGGGGAGTCTGTTTGAGCGTCTGCGGTGACTATGATTGACGCTTCCATTGACGAAACGGGCAAGTCGTCGGCGAGGACCTCAATGACTATGTTGGCCGGAAAATCCAGTGGATGTTCCACCGGAGCGGCAACACGAAAGGGCAGCCGGTTGACGGGCTCGTACCACCGGATGGTCAGTTCCGATGGATTAAATCTCAGCTTTGCGGATGAGAGACGGACTTTAATGGCGCAGCCCTCCGGGATGCCACGGGGGAACGAGGCGGAGACCGTACCGTATTCTTCGGTTTCCGGTTGACCAAGTCTCTTGATCTGGGCCTCGATGGCTTTTCTAAAGTCGGCCGCGTAGATAAACACCTCAAGAGTTCTCCACTTGCCCGGCGCCAACGATTCTGGATATGACGCAGTAACTCGGGGTCGCTGCTCCAGTGGCGGGGCCGATGCCCGAAAGTGAAGTCGATCCGCGATGTGACGTGCGACAGTCTGTTCCAGGCGATGAATCGCGGCTTCCTCCTCATCGAGGCGATCTCGCTGCCGTCCCATCAGTTCCGCTTCGCTTGCAACGGGATCAACTTCGCCTTCATCGCCAACGACGCGCCGAGCGATTTCTAGACCCTGCTCCGTTGGATCGATAAGGTAAATGTGGATGTAGACGGCGCATTGCTGTTGCAAGGCGCGTGCGGGAGGGACGGGATCACCACTATTTGACAGTCCGTCGGTGACTACGTCCAGGGATTGGATACGCTGGGGACTCGGTTCGACCAGGCGGAGTGCCAATTCCAGAGCAGACGCAAGGTTTGTTGATCCACCAGTTGGTGCAAGTGAGCTGATGCTCGTTCGAATCCCAAGTTTGTCCTCGATTGGCCCTTGGAACACGATGTTTGCGGATTCGGCAAAGGCAATAATAACAAGCTCCGTGCCGGGCGGCATCTTCTGGATTGCAAATTGGAGATGGTCGAGCGCCGCAGCGAATTTTTGGGACTCGCCAGATCGCCGGGCGAACCCGCCCCGATCAATGTGTGCAGAGAACCCCTCGCTCATGGACTGGGAGACGTCGATAATAACAATGCGCCTTCGGCTCATACTTCAAACCTCCAAATGCCACGCTCGGTCTTCCGCTTAACTTGTTTTTATACGGATCAGCCTAAACACTGTAGTCCGCACCAATCCAACCTACCACTCTAGCTCGTCTTGATCCTTCGTGCGATCATACCAGGCACCTTTCAGCCGAGCAAGAAATTTGTGGAGTGGTAGGCTGTTCCATCGAAATTCCACGCACAGTCGAACCAAGTACGTTGCCTCTCTCCTTTTGGAAACCGAAACACGCCTCACTTTTTCATCTCCATCACCACTTTAAACCCAAGGTAATAGTAAGTATCCCCAGGCGGATCGCCATTTCTTGTAGCCGACCGACACAACGCACTCTCAACCAAGTAGCACCCACCTCTGTGCACCCTGTCTTTACCTTCTGGCGGACCTTTTGGATCGATGGTGTCTTCCGTTGGGTAATCCCCACTCCAGTCCGAGCACCATTCCCACAGGTTGCCGTGCATGTCATAGAGTCCCTAGGCGTTGGGTTTCTTTCTGCCTACTGGATGAGGTGTGTTTCCATTAGCCATCAATCCTAAAGCATACTGCTTGATGTTCCCCTTTGCTTCGCGGAACTTTTCTGCCGAGTCGATCGGTTTCGACCCAGCGTTGTCCCCATACCAACCGGCTTGTTCGAGACTTTCCTTGCTATCCCCTGTGTTATAGGCAGTCGTGGTGCCAGCTCGGCATGCGTATTCCCACTCGGCTTCGGTGGGGAAACGATACACATGGCCAGATGCCTTCTCCCGAGGCATCTCGCTTAAGCGTTTGCAGAACTCCACAGCGTCGTCCCAAGTGACTTGGTCAACCGGATGATTGTGGCCTACTACACCTGGCTCCATGGTCTCGACGATCTTCTTGTTCTTGAGCAGCATCTCACCTTGAAAAACGCTCGGGTTCTTTCCCATGACGCGCAAGTACTGGTCTTGGGTGACCTCGTGGATCCCCATGTAGAATCCTTTGGAGATAGTGACTTTGTGGGGTTTCTCATCCGGCCTTGCTCCTGGCTCTCCGGGGGCTACCCCCATCGTGAACGATCCTGGTGGAATGTAAACGAACTTGAGTCCGATGTTTGTCATCATGCGTCTGGGTGGAGGCATAGGTCGGCAGCTAAACGAACCGATTGCGGCAACCAAGAGCAAAATGGTGGCTAGTTGAGAAGAGTGGCGCATTGAACGGAAGGGCAGAAAAGGACGATCCGAGCAATTGGGAGGCCAGGTGAGGAACTGCCACATCCATCGTAGTCAGACGCTAGAAAGTTTCAAATTGATTTTGGCCAGTGGTCTAAATACCGTGTTGGTCAGCCGTGCGGCACTGCAGAACATTCTGGAAGAAGGCGAGCGAGAACTTGGCGCTACTAAACTGATTCATTCACTAGTTCGTGTCTCTATCAGACCGATGAGTCGTTCGTGTGGCGTGATCTCTGTTCCGGCGATTTCTGGCGTTCTCGCATTTTCCTCTCGATCGATTCGACCGTTTTCTCGGCTCGTCACGTGACTCTTGCCTTGCCAGCTTGGCGTGGTATTCTGAAACTAAAGACATTTGCTGATAGTTCCGTCCGCAGGCGGCGGGGCAGTGGTCTTGCGAATTGCCCAAGAATCGTTCGTATCTAAGCTGCCCGAGACTGATCGGGCCAGAAGTGCTCGCGTGATTTGCCCAGCGTGTTCGGGACTCGTTTAGATGACTACTCAGCCTACCCGCAAAAACCGTGTTTTCGTGAGCTATAGTTGGGATTCGCACGAGCACAAGGCCCGTGTTCTCGCACTGGCCTCGCATCTGCGTAAGAAGGGCTTCGACGCCCGGCTCGACCAGTGGGAATCGCCTGCCCCTGTCGACGGTTGGCCAGCCTGGTGCAGCCGGCAGGTGCTCAGGGCGGACTGGATCGTAATGGTCTGCACGCCCCCTTATTTCGAACGCTTCCACGGCATGACCCTGCCGGGCATTCCATGCGGCGTGCAGTGGGAATCACGCACGATACAGAATCGAGCTTACTACCACACCCTGCGGGCCGGTTTCGTGCCGCTGATTTTCGGCTCCAGCGCCGAATTTGTCCCACCCGTGGCACTGGGCAACGCCGTGCCGCTTCAATGGACCAATGACGATGCCTGGGACACAAGCGAAATCCTCAACCGACTCGTTGCCGAGGGGGATCGGCAAGGCTGGCCGGCGCTTGAGATCCCGGTGCCGAAAGCCGATGCCGCGGCGATACTGACGGCTCCCGCTGACGTTTTCGGTCCGTCCGTCATTACCGATGACATTGTGTCGCGATTGCTCAATATCGACGATCGTATCGAGGCTTTCGCTAAGGCCTACCAAGCACTCCACAACCCGCCCGGGTTGATACCGGACGATTACTCATGGCGGTCTTCCACCAGTCAAGACCCTTCGTTCGCCGAACTTCGATACGAACAGCGATGGCTGGAATATCGCCCGTCGCCTGATGCCGAAGCCCGGATCGAGCGGTTTCTGAACGACCCGCGCGACTGGCTCTGGTGGGGCGTCGTAGCGCCTGGCGGGGTCGGCAAATCTCGGTTCGGGCTGGAACTCATCAAAAAGGCTCACGGCCGAGGCTGGGATGTCGCATTCTCGAACGATTCGAGCGAGACCAAATGGCTTGAACAAGACCACAAAGGTTGGCGGCCGCACAAACCGACCTTGCTGGTATACGACTACGCCAATTTTCGAGGGCAAAAGATCATTCAGGTGTTGAAAGGCCTGCGAGATTCGCTGCGGAACAAATACTTTCCGCCAGTACGCATTTTGCTCCTGGACCGCCCGGGCGGCATCGGCCAGCCGCCGGGTGACATCACCACGGGCTGGGAGACGACCTGGAGGAACGTTCGCGAGGCCCTTTACGCCGAACCTCGTTCAGCACCCCCCACCACTGACGAACGAGGACTGGCCTTGGCGAGGCCCGAATCCCAGACCGACCGGCAGCCGCTGGCGCGAGACGACGAACTGTTAAGGCTCGAACTGCCAGAACGAGCGGACTGGCCCGGCATTCTGGCCGATACCGTGCGGGCCGCGACTGGCGGCAGCGCATCGCTGACATTTCCGCTGCTTTCAGACACGAACTGGTGGGACAAAGTCGACCGGCTGACCCACAGCGGCCGCATGCTGCACCTGCAATTGCTGGGCATCGTGATGGCCCGTGCCGGGAACGTTTCCATCGAGTGGATTATCAATGAAAAAGGCAGACATGACCTGCTCGACGAAATGCTCGAATACGAACGTAAGCATCGATGGGTCTTACTGTGCGGTCCGAAAATGAGGGGAGAGGAATCCGAGATTTCGGGCAATCCGCAATTCAAGGCCCTGATCAAGGCCGCCGGGTTCGTCACGCTCAATCGCGGCCTCTCGTTAGGTACTGATGAAGAAAAGTTGCTGATCGAAACCACGGGTGTGGAAGCCCGGGATTTCCGCATTCTTCGGAACATCCTGCGGTATCGTGATGATCTGGCCGATCCGGACAATAGAGATGCGACCATCGAGCGATTCGAACCTCTCGAACCGGATCTGCTCGGCGAATGGCTTCTGATCAAACTGATACAACCGTTCTTCAGCAAGCAAGACGATAGGGAGCAATTATCGACGCATTGTCGGCTGAACATGGACCCGGCCGACTTCGTGACGGCAGCCATACGGACAAACCCCCTCGGCCTTGCCCAAACTCTGCGGCTCCTGGTCGACGATTTCCCGAACGATCCGGGCACCCTCCGTTGGTTCTGTGCGGTTCTGGATGCGTTCGCTTCGGTTTCGCCCGCTGACGAGAAAACTAATTTTGCCATCGGTGAAGGCCGGCTCGAGACCGCCCAGGCCGTCAGCCGGTTTTCGATGCAGCAAACGGATGACACAGGCTGGAAGGCCGCTTTCGACCGGTTCGCCAGCGTCGCACCTTTCGAGTTGAAGATCGGCTTCGGTTTGCAATCGGAATCGGGCTGCGCGACCGATCCGTCGCGAATGTGGCATCGCCAATTCCTTGAGCTTGCCGCCAGTACGATAATGGCATCCGACGGCTCATTCGCCACATTCATCGATCATCTTGCCACCGCCAAAGCCGCCTTCAATGCGATCACGGATTACGGCCGAGCCGGGCGGTTCGATGAACTCGAAAGATGGGGCGAAGTCGTTGACGCCGTCGTCGTGCGCTTCCCGGCCGATGCGGCGATCGGGCTGGAGCAAGCCAAAGCCGCCTTCAATGCGATCACGGTTTACGGCCAAGCCGAGCGGTTCGATGAACTCGAACGATGGGGCGAGGTTCTTGCCGCCGCCTTCGCGCGCTTCCCGGCCGATGCGGCGATCGGGCTGGAGCAAGCCAAAGCCGCTGTCAATGCGATCAGCCTTTACGGCCAGGCCGGGCGGTTCGATGAACTCGAAAGATGGGGCGAGTTTCTTGCCGCTGCCTTCGCGCGCTTCCCGGCCGATGCGGCGATCGGGCTGGAGCAAGCCAAAGCCGCCTTCAATGCGATCACGGTTTACG
>JARXAQ010000287.1 GCA_029865825.1 Rhizobium sp. | reverse complement strand
GGGTCCTGTTCTTCATGACGGTGGTCGCCGTCATTCCTTTCGGCGTCGGCCCGGACCTCAACCTGCTGGCGCGCATCGGCCCGGCCATTGTCTGGATCGGCGCCTTGCTGTCGGCCCTTCTCGGTCTGGACCGGTTGTTCCAGGCGGAGCGAGATGACGGGTCACTCGATATCCTGCTGATGCAGGAAACGCCCCTCGTCCTCACGGTGCTGACCAAATGCCTCGCTCACTGGGTAGCGACCGGCCTGCCACTCGTCATCGCCTCACCTCTGCTCGGACTGTTCATGAACATGGATGAAGTGGCGATCGGAGCCGTGATGGTGACGCTGCTCGTCGGTTCACCCGCCATCACCTTCATCGGTGCAGCCGGGGCCGCGGTTGCCGTGGCGCTGCCCCGTGGCGGCCTTCTGGTCTCCATTCTGGTCCTGCCACTCGCAATTCCTGTACTGATCTTTGGCGTAAGCGCATCTTACGCCGCAGTCGAGGATCCCGCCCCCTTCCTCCCCCCTTTCCTCTTCCTCATCGCGATCACCCTTTTCTTTGCCGTGATCGGCCCCGTGGCGGCAGCAGCAGCGCTTCGCAATGCCGCGGATTGACGGGCGGCGGTTTGACTGGGATCAATTGCAGGCAGATCGGAGACGGGTTAGAAACACATCATGACCGAAAGCAGCCTTGCCATTTCCAAGATCGGCGATCTCGCCAACCCGACCCGTTTTCTGGCCCTTGTGGCTCGGATCCTGCCTTGGCTGGCAGGTTTAACGGCTGTGCTGTTCGTCGTCGGTCTCGGCATGAGTTTCACCACGGAAGGCGATTACCAGCAGGGCGACACCGTCCGGATCATGTATGTGCATGTCCCAGCGGCCTGGCTCTCGATGATGTGTTATTCCGTGATGGCACTGTCGGCCATCGGCACGCTCGTCTGGCGTCATCCCCTGGCCGATGTCAGTCACAAGGCGGCAGCCCCTCTCGGAGCCGGCTTTACTCTCATCGCACTCGTCACCGGCTCGCTTTGGGGCAAGCCGATGTGGGGCACCTGGTGGGTCTGGGATGCCCGACTGACGTCTGTTTTCGTTCTTTTCCTGATGTATCTCGGCCTCATCGCCTTCAACCGCGCCATGGATGACCCGGCGCGGGCAGCACGGGTGAGCGCGGTGCTAATCCTCGTCGGCTTCGTGAACATTCCGATCATCAAATTCTCGGTCGACTGGTGGAATACATTGCATCAGCCGGCGAGCGTTATGCGCATGGATGGGCCAACAATTGACCCCGAATTCCTCTGGCCACTCCTGGTCATGGCGATCGCCTTCACCTCTCTGTTCTTCACCCTGCATCTGATGGCGATGCGCAACGAGATCTGGCGCCGGCGCGTAACCGCCCAGCGGCGTATGGCCGCCCGTCAGGCGAGCCGGGAGCATGCGGCATGAGCCACGCCTTTTATGTTTATGGATCCTACGGACTTGCCGCCGTCATCTGCATAGGACTGACGCTCTGGGTCTATCTTGACGGTCGTGCCCGCCAAGCGGAACTCAAGCTTTTGGAAGCCCAGGGCATCCGGAGAAGGTCGGAGTCGACAGGCGCGCAAGGGTCAGCGGCATGACCCCTTCAGACGAGCAGGCTCAGCCAAACTCGAAAGGCCGGATGCGCTACGTCATTGCCGCTCTGCCGCTCGTCATCTTCGCGGCACTGGCGATCGCCTTCGCAACGCAGCTCGAATCCGGCCGCGATGTCTCGGAGATTCCGTCGGCACTGCTCGGTACGAAAGCACCCCCTCTTGAGCTTGCGGCCCTCGATGGCTCCAATCGGCCCGCCCTGACCACCGCGGCAATCTCGGGGAAACTGACATTGGTCAATGTCTTCGCCTCCTGGTGCGTCCCCTGCCGCCAAGAGCATCCGCTGCTGCTCGCTCTGTCGAAGGACCCGCGCATCACGGTCGTCGGCATCAACTACAAGGACCGCAACGACAATGCGCTGCGTTTCCTGGGCGAACTCGGCAACCCCTTCCAGGCGATCGGCGTCGATCCCAATGGCAAGGCGGCGATCGATTGGGGCGTCTATGGCATCCCGGAGAGTTACCTGATCGCATCTGACGGCACGATCCTGTTCAAGAAGGTCGGGCCCTTCGATCCTGAATCAATCGAGACCCAGCTGCTGCCGGTAATCGAAAAAACCCTCTCCGGCTCCTGACGGGCCGTCAGAGCCCGCCCTGCCACACCTTCACCGCCTCGATCGGCCAGACCAGCATGATCACGTTGAGTGTCAGGTTGTCGCGGATAACGACTGCCGTAGCGATCTCGAAAAGGATGGCGATAACAATCGTCAGCCAGACCGGCGCTCGAGTGGCAAAAAAGAAGCCGGCAATCATCGACACCATATCCATCCCCGAATTCAGGATGCTGTCGCCCGTATAGCCGACCGCCATGGTGGCGCTGCGATAGCGGTTGATGATGATGGGTGAATTCTCGAGGATTTCCCAGGCCGCTTCGATCAGCGCCGAGAGCGCGAGCCGTGCCGCGACGGGTTTGCGACGCATGACCAGCCAGCCGAGTCCGTAGAACAGGAAGCCATGGATGATGTGCGAGGGCGTGTACCAATCGAAGAGGTGCTGCGAGTTCCCAGGTGTATTCACGCCGGCTTCGAAGAGCTTCACGTAGCCGCACTCGCAAATCCAGATGCGGCCCATCAGATACTGCGACAGCACCTGAACCAGAATGATGACCGCCGTCACCACCAGCCAGAAACGCGTTGTGGAGGTGTCGCCCGGCTGGCTGGTCATGTCGGTCATTTCTCTTCCTTGTCTTCCAGAGAGTGTTTCATGATCAGCGGCATCTGCGCCAGCGTGAACAGGATGGTGATCGGCATGGTGCCCCACACCTTGAAACTGACCCAAACGTCGTCAGAGAAATTGCGCCAGACGACTTCGTTGATCACGGCGAGGAAGAGGAAGAAGACACCCCAGCGCAGCGTGAGTTTCCGCCACCCCTCGGCATCGAGCTGGAAGGCGGCGTTGAAGACATAGCCGAGCAACGATGTGCCGAAAGCCAGACCGCCAAGCAGCACGAGACCGAACAGCGTGTTGACGATGGTCGGTTTCATCTTGATGAAGGTCTCGTCCTGCAGCCAGATCGACAGCCCGCCGAAGACCATCACGACCACCCCCGACACGAGCGGCATGACGGGCAGATGCTTGAAGACGATCTTCGAAACCAGAAGCGAGATCACCGTCGCTGCCATGAACAGGGCGGTGGCAATGAGCAGCGGCCCACCGATAGCGGTCAGTTCCGGAAAGGTGCGTGACAGCCACTCTCCGCGCAGGTTGCTGAAGAAGAAGACCATCAGCGGCCCGAGTTCGAGCGCCATCTTCAACAGTGGATGCTGTTTGTCGGCCTTGGAGGGATGGGTATCGGTCGATGTGTCCGACATCAGGCTTTTTCCTTGAAGTTGATGCGCCTCAGCGCGCGATCCCGGCGATGGCGCTGGCAAAATCTTCCGCCTCGAAAGGCTCCAGATCGTCAATGCCTTCACCAACGCCGATGAAATAAACGGGGAGTTTGTGCTTGGCGGCGATGGCGACGAGAATGCCGCCGCGCGCCGTGCCGTCGAGCTTGGTCATGATCAGGCCGTTGACTCCGGCGACATTGCGGAAAATCTCGACTTGCTGAAGCGCGTTCTGGCCGGTGGTGGCGTCCAGCGTCTGCAACACGGTATGCGGCGCATCCGGATCGAGCTTGCCGAGAACGCGCACGATCTTCTCGAGTTCGGCCATCAGTTCGGCCTTGTTCTGCAGGCGGCCGGCCGTATCGATGATCAGCACGTCCGCCTTGTCCGCCCTGGCCTTTTCGAAGGCCTCGTAGGCGAGACCGGCGGCATCGGCCCCGAGCTTGGTGCCAAGGAAGGTCGAACCGGTCCGATCGGCCCAGATCTTCAGCTGTTCGATCGCCGCGGCACGGAAGGTGTCGCCGGCAGCGAGCATGACCTTCAGCCCCGACCCTGAGAGCTTGGCGGCGAGTTTGCCGATCGTCGTCGTCTTGCCCGTACCATTGACGCCGACGACGAGAATGACATGCGGCTTATGGGACAGATCGAGCGCCAGAGGCTTCGCGACCGGCTTCAGCACCTTCACGATTTCAGCCGCCATGATCTTGGTGACGTCTTCGCCGGTGACGTCTTTGCCATATCGCTCGGAGGCAAGCGTATCGGTGACGCGAAGGGCGGTCTCCACGCCGAGATCGGCCTGGATCAAAAGGTCCTCCAGCTCCTCCAGCGTCTCGTCATCCAGCTTGCGCTTGGTGAAAAGAGCGGTGATCTGTCCGGAGAGTTGCGACGAGGTGCGAAACAATCCAGCGGTCAGGCGCTGAAACCAGGTTTGCTTGACCTGCGGAGCCGCAGCCACAGCTTCGACCGGCACACTATCGGCCGTGGCAAACCCCTTGGGCAGGGCGATTGGCGCGCGTGTTTTCGATGGCTCAGCCGCTCCCACGATGAGACCCTGCGATACATCGGCGGGCTGGATCGGATTTTCATGGAAGGTCGGTGTAAGAGCCTCGGTCGACACGGCATTTTCGATGACGTAACCCTGCTCGACAGACTCTTCCGCCTTCAGAAGCTCCAGCGGCACCATGTCGAGATCGGCAGCATCTGCGATCGTCGGTTCAGATGCATCGGGCTCGGCCTGGCCTGATAGGAGATCAGGTGACGGTCCCCCAGCCGTATCCATCTCCTCGGGAAGGATTGGATCATCAGCCAAGGGCAAATCCGCCAGAAGATCATCAGATGCGCCGCGCGCCAGGGCCTCTGCCTCAAGCTCAGACGAAGACGCTTTGTCTTCAACGGCATCAGGCGCCCGCTCGGCAGGCTTCTCCTTGCCGAAGGTGAAGACTTTCTTGATGAAACCGAGGGCCATGGTCTGTCTGTTCCGTCTCTCAGGCCGCAGCGCTTGCCGCCACAGATGCAATCGTCAGATGGCGGCCGTTGTGGCCGCCGATCGAAACCTCGACGAGCAGGCCCGGCGTCAGGCCAGGCGTCGAAACGAGGGTGAAGTCTTCCGTATGGGCCATTTCGTTGCGCTCGACCAGCACCTTCTGGCGGGAGCCGACGAGACCGGACAGATGCATCGCATGCAATCTTTCCGCCGTATCCCGCAGGCGCGCCGCGCGAGCCTTGACGAGGGCGCGGTCGAGCTGCGGCATGCGGGCAGCCGGCGTGCCGGGCCGCGGGCTGTAGGGGAAGACATGCAGATGCGCGATACCGATCTCCTCGGCCAAACGCGCAGAGTTTGCCGCCATCTCCTCCGTCTCGGTTGGGAAGCCGGCGATCATATCGGCTCCGAAGGCGAAACCGGGACGCAGGCGGCGGACCTGTTCGGCAAAGGCCAGTGCTTCGCCACGCGAATGCCGTCGCTTCATCCGCTTCAGGATCATGTCGTCGCCGTGTTGCAGGGACAGATGCAGATGCGGCATGAAGCGGTCTTCGTTCGCGATCAGGTCGAAAAGATGGCTGTCAGCCTCGATGCTGTCGATCGAGGAGAGTCGCAAACGCTCGATCTCCGGCACCTGCTTCAGAAGCGTCTTGGCAAGCAGGCCCAGCGCCGGCGTGCCCGGCAGGTCGGCGCCGTAGCTGGTCGCATCGACGCCGGTCAGCACCACTTCGCGATAGCCGTTCTCGATGAGTTTGCGCGCCTGTTCGACCACTGCACCCATCGGCACAGACCGCGAATTGCCGCGTCCAAACGGGATGATGCAGAAGGTGCAGCGATGGTCGCAACCGTTCTGCACCTGCAAGAAACCGCGCACGTGGCCATCAATATGCGCCACCATCTGCGGTGCCGTCTCGGTCACGCTCATGATGTCGTTGACCGCGACCTTCTCCTCCGCCGAGACGCCAAAATCCGGCAGGCGGCGATAATGCTCGGCCTTAAGCTTTTCCTCATTGCCGAGCACGGCATCGACTTCAGGCATCGCCGCAAAGGTTTCCGCCTCCGTCTGGGCCGCACAACCGGTGACGATGATGCGGGCTCCAGGGTTTTCCCGGCGCGCGCGGCGGATCGCCTGGCGCGCCTGGCGCACGGCCTCGGAGGTGACAGCACATGTGTTGACGAGGATCGCATCCGTCAGACCCGCCTTGGTGGCCTCCGCCTTCATGACCTCGGATTCGTAGGTGTTCAGGCGACAGCCGAAGGTGATGACGTCGACACCGCCCTGACGGTCAGCGCTCACGAGCGACCGCCCCGGCGTCAGAACCCGCATCCCGCTGCCATGCCCCCGTGACAGGATCGAGGCTGCCCGACCATTCCCATTCCGCAGGACCGGTCATGACGACCTTGTCGTCACTCTCCCGCCAATCAATGGTGAGCGTGCCGCGATTGGGGCTGGAAGCAACTGTGATCGTCACCTTGCGCTCGGTGCGGCCCGTGCGGGCGGCTGAAACGCCGGCAGCACAGGCGGCGGAGCCACAGGCGAGGGTCAGGCCAGCGCCACGTTCCCAGGTGCGGGTGACCATGGTGGTCTTCGACGCGATCTGCGCCAGCGTGATATTGGCCTTTTCCGGAAAGATCGGATGGTTTTCCAGAAGCGGCCCGAAGCGCTCCAAGTCGTAAGTCATCGGATCGCGATCGACCCAGAAGACGGCATGCGGATTGCCCATCGACATGGTCGACGGCGAATGCAGGATTGGCGCGTCGATCGGGCCGATCTGCAGCTCAATGCGGCTTGTGTCGTGGAACTCTTCCGAAAGCGGGATCTTGTTCCAGACAAAGACAGGCTTGCCCATGTCGACGGAGATGGTCCCGTCCTGATGCTCGACGGCATTCAGGATGCCGGCAACGGTCTGGAAGGTGAAGCTCTTGCGGCCGGTCTCGCTTGCCAGCGCCTGCACCACGCAACGGGTGCCATTGCCACACGCCTGCGCCATGGTGCCGTCGCAGTTGAGAATGTCGATATAGGCGTCAGTCCCGTCGCGCTTCGGATCATGGATCGCCATGATCTGGTCGAAGGCCGTCTCGCCGCCGCTCGCAAGCGCTATCGCGGCATCGGGGGTAACCCGATCGGTCCGTCCGCGCATGTCGACAACCAGGATCTTGTTGCCAAGCCCGTTCATCTTCGCGAATTCGACCCGATCGCCCATCGTCATCTTTCCCATGCCTTTTCCGCCTATATGGCGGAAATGCAGCCAAATTACCAGTCTCGGCTCTGAGGGCCGCTGCTCATCGCAGATGCCGGGTCACAGCCAACCATTCCCGGGTACGAGCCCCCGGATCCGCATTGAGGGTAATGTCCGTGACAACGGCTGCGCTGTCGGCGCCGGCTGCAAAGACGCCGGCGAGGCGTTCGGGACGCAGGCCGCCAATCGCCACCAGCGGCAGATCCCCGATCGCCCGTTTCCAGAGCGTCAGCCTGTCCAGCCCCTGCGGCGCCCAGGGCATCTGCTTGAGGATCGTCGGATAGACCGGGCCAAGCGCAATATAGTCTGGCTTCGCAGCGACTGCCGCCGCAAGTTCCGTATCGTCATGACTGGAAAGGCCGAGCTTAAGTCCTGCCCGGCGAAGGGCCGGGAGATCTGCGACCGCGAGATCCTCCTGGCCGAGATGAACGAAATCACAGCCCTCGTCGATCGCGATCTGCCAGTAATCATTGACGATCAGCTGGCAATCATGGACGGCGCAGACCGTTTTCGCCCGCTGGATATGCTCCCGCAGCGTCGCTTCGTCGACCTCCTTCATCCGCAATTGCACCAGGCGTACGCCATGCGGCACCAGCCGTTCGATCCAGTCGGCGCTGTCAACGATCAGGTAGAAGGGATCGAGCTTCATGCGAAGACCCCCTTGCCGATTACAGGAGTGGAGGGCACGGCCATGTCGCGTGGCTCCAGCATGCCGGCAGGATAGGCCAATCGGCCCGCATCGATCGCTTTTGCAAAAGCCTCCGCCATGGCCGCCGGGTCCCCGGCGCTCGCCACGGCTGTGTTTAAGAGAACGGCATCGTAGCCGAGCTCCATCACCGCCGTCGCATGAGACGGTCGGCCGATCCCTGCATCCACGATCAGCGGGACATCGGAAAACTCCGCTCGCATGGCTTTCAGTCCCGGCAGGTTCTGCGGCCCCATCGCACTGCCGATTGGCGCGCACCAGGGCATCAGCACCCGGCAACCGGCCCCGAGCAGCCGCTCCCCCACCACCAGATCGTCGGTCGTATAAGGAAAGACATCGAAACCTTCGGTGCACAAGATCCGGGCAGCCTCGACCAATTCAAAGACATGCGGTTGCAGGAGATCCTGGCTACCGATCACTTCGAGCTTGATCCAGTTCGTGGCAAAGACCTCCCGCGCCATTTTGGCCGTCAGCACCGCCTCGGTCGCACTGTGGCAACCGGCGGTATTCGGCAGGATCTGGACGCCGAGCGATCGGATCAGCTCGAAGAAAGCTCCGCCAGTCTTGCCCCCGGCCGTCTCCCGGCGCAACGACACCGTAACGATCTCGGTCCCCGAGCGACGCACGGCCTCGGCGAGAACGGCCGGCGATGGATAGCGGGCAGTCCCAAGCAGCAGGCGGGATGCGAATGTCCTGCCATAGAGTTCGAACGCCATCTCAACCTCCCTGCATGGGCGACAGGACCTCGATCCGGTCACCCGTTTTCACGATATGCCTCTCCCGCGCGTCACGGGGAACGAGATCGCCATTGACGGCGGTTGCCAGCCAATCCCCCTCGAAATCCAGCGCGGCCAGAACCTCGGCCAGGGTCATGGCCTCCACCACCTGTTCCTCACCATTGACGATAAGCATCATGCGTTTTGCCTCCTTTTCATCGGATCACGAACCGCCAGACGATCGGCAATCCTCTGCGCCGCTTGGCCGGCCAAGGCCGGCGCCAGCAGGAAGCCGTGGCGATGCATGCCGGTGAGCGCCAATCCCTCCTCGGTCTCGATCACACGCGGCACATTGTCGGCAAAGGCGGGCCGCACCCCCGTGCCTGTCTCGAGAATGCGCGCCTCGCCGAAGGCCGGGTGAAGTGCATAGGCGGCATTCAGGAACTCCATCATCGACCGCGCCGTGATCGGACCATCATCGTCGCTCTCGATCATGGTGGCCCCGAGCATGAACAAGCCCTCTCCGCGCGGCACGAGATAGATGGGATAGCGGGGGTGGAGCAGGCGCACCGGTCTGGATAAGGAAACGTCCTTAGTTTCGAGGTAGAGCATCTCACCCCGAACTCCACGCAGGCCCGCCACTCGGTCGATCGCCGCCGGACCCGTGCAGTCGACCACCGCCTCATAGGCGGAGAGCGGCGGAACCTTGGCCTCGGCGAAGCGGAATAAAACGCCAAGCCGCCGCAGCGCTTCGTAAAGCCCTTGCAAGGCCGCGCGCGGATCGAGATGCGACTCCTCGGCAAAGAACAGGGCCGAAGTGAACCGCCCGGCAAGCGCCGGCTCCAACGCCCCCACGGCCTCCCCATCCAGCCACTGATGCGCGTGCGTGCGGCAGGCAAACCGCTGCAGCTCAGCCCGGTCGCGCGGCAGAGCGACCACCAGGGTACCCCTGCGCGCAACAAGACCCGGCACGGCGACGGCCCACCAATCGGCCGCCATGAGACCCAGCCTCACCACGATCTCGTCTGCCGCCTCGCCCTCGCAATAAGGCGCCAGCATGCCGCCCGCCCAGTGTGATGCTCCGAGCCCGACACCGGCCCGGTGCTCGACGACCTCCACGCCAAGCCCGCGTCGTACCAGTTCAAGCGCGACCGCAAGACCGGCAACACCCGCCCCCTTAACCAGGACCGTCATGGTTTCTCTCCCGCTTCAAGTGCCGCGATCTCCTCGCCGGTCATGTAGAGATCGCCACCCGCCCGGTATTTCTCGGCCATAGCCGCCAGCCCCTCCTTCTGCGCCTCCGCGCGGATGTCGTGAGAAATCCGCATCGAGCAGAATTTCGGGCCGCACATGGAGCAGAAATGCGCGACCTTGTGCGCCTCCTTCGGCAGGGTCTCGTCATGCATGGAGCGCGCGGTCTCTGGATCGAGCGACAGGTTGAACTGATCCTCCCAGCGGAATTCGAAGCGCGCACGCGACAGGGCATCGTCGCGCAGTTGGGCGGCCGGGTGACCCTTGGCGAGATCTGCCGCGTGCGCGGCGATCTTGTAGGTGATCACCCCGATCTTGACGTCGTTGCGGTCGGGAAGGCCGAGATGCTCCTTCGGCGTGACGTAGCAAAGCATGGCCGTGCCGAACCAGCCAATCATCGCGGCCCCGATGCCGGAGGTGATATGATCGTATCCCGGCGCAATATCGGTGGTCAGCGGCCCCAGCGTGTAGAAGGGTGCCTCGCCGCAGGTGGCCAGCTGCTTATCCATGTTCGCCTTGATCTTGTGCATGGGAACATGGCCGGGACCTTCGATCATGACCTGACAATCCCTGGCCCAGGCGATCTGAGTGAGCTCACCCAAGGTGTCCAGCTCGGCGAATTGTGCAGCATCGTTGGCATCCGCAATCGAGCCCGGCCTCAATCCATCGCCGAGCGAGAAGGAGACGTCATAGGCTCGGCAGATATCGCAGATCTCCTCGAAATGCTCATAGAGAAAGCTCTCCCGATGATGGTGCAGGCACCACTTCGCCATGATCGAGCCGCCGCGCGAGACGATACCGGTGACCCGGTTCACCGTGAGCGGGATATAGGAGAGCCGGACGCCGGCATGGATGGTGAAGTAGTCCACCCCCTGCTCCGCCTGCTCGATCAGCGTGTCGCGATAGACTTCCCAGGTCAGGTCTTCGGCGACGCCGCCCACCTTTTCCAGCGCCTGGTAGAGGGGAACGGTCCCGATCGGCACCGGCGCATTGCGGATGATCCAGTCGCGAATGTTGTGAATGTTGCGGCCGGTCGAGAGATCCATGACCGTGTCCGCACCCCAGCGGATCGCCCAGACCATCTTCTCGACTTCCTCGGCCATGGAGGAGGTGACGGCCGAATTGCCGATATTGGCATTGATCTTCACCAGGAAATTCCGGCCGATGATGACAGGCTCAAGTTCCGGATGGTTGATGTTCGCCGGAATGATGGCGCGGCCGGATGCCACCTCCTGACGAACGAATTCCGGTGTCACATGATCAGGGATATGGGCGCCAAAACTCTCGCCGTCGCGGAAAAGTGCCTCCTTCTGCGCCTTGCGGCCGAGATTTTCCCGGATAGCAACGAATTCCATTTCCGGCGTGATGACCCCGGCCCGGGCATAGGCAAGCTGCGTGACCGCCTTGCCGCCTCGGGCGCGAAGTGGCTGATGATTCACGGGAAACATCGGCGTCATCTTCTCAGGCGAAACGAAGCCGTTGTCCTCCGGCATGACGTTTCGGCCCTCATAGGCCTCGACGTCACCCCGCTCCGTGATCCAGGTGAGCCGCCGACGGGCAAGCCCTTGATCGATCGCGGTCGTGGCATTGGTGTCGGTGTAGGGACCGGAGGAATCGTAGACGATGACCGGCGCTTCGCCCGCTGTCGGATGCAGCGCGATCTGGCGCATGGGCACCCGAATTTCCGGGTGGATATCGCCGGGAAGGAAGATCTTGGTGGAGGCGGGAAGCGGCCCGGTGGTGACCTCGGGTCTGATAAGATTAGGGGCAATGTTCATTATGGAGCTCCAAGTGTTGATTTGGAGACCCAGTCATGTTCAGCCGGAAAGATGGAAAGACGCCACGGGATTCGGGTTTCCGAATCATGAGTCTGCAGCGCTTGCACCGTCCCTACGCCAGTATGAACTGGATCAGGTTCAACGGGTCACCGCGCTGTTTGGCCCTTATCGGGTCTGGCGTAGCGGAATCTCAGCCCCTTGACGGGACACCCCTGGTGAATGCGTGAAGTCTGGTCGCTTCGGTCCGCGCTGTCAACGCTCGATTGAAAACAGACCGTGAAGCCGTCTGGTCAGCTGTCTCTGCTGGCCGGCACGTCGAACGGCTCGCCCGGTCGCAGACCACGGAAACGGTCAGGACCGATCCCGGCTGACGCCATGGCCGCAACCAGCGCCTTCGGCGGATCGTCGATGCCCTCATTGGTCAGCTGGAATGTCCCAAAATGATGGCCTATGCCAAAACTGGCGCCACTCAATCTGAAGCCGTCGATCGCCTCGGCCGGATTCTGATGCTGTGCCTTCATGAACCAGCGCGGCTCATAAGCGCCGATCGGCAGGATAGCGAGGCGGATGTCGCCATGTTTGGCGCTGATGTCACGGTAGTGACGCCCCTCATCGTAGCCGGTATCGCCGATATGATAGATCTTGCCACCCGCCGTTTCGAGAACGAATGCCGCCCACAGCGCCATGCGCCGGTCGCCCGTTCCACGCGCCGACCAGTGATGGCAGGGTTCGCAATGGATGACGAGCCCGTTGCCGAGATCGAGCCGATCACCCCAGTCCATGACAGCGATGCGGGCATTCTCTGCCTCGCCGGCGATGATCGTATCATTGCCGAGCGGCGTAACGATTTGCGGTTTGTCCCGGGATACAAGACGCTCCAGAGTAGCGACATCCAGATGGTCGTAATGGTTGTGCGTCACGAGGACGATGTCGATCGGCGGCAGATCATCGAAGGCGATGCCCGGCGGGTTCGCGCGACGCGGCCCTGCGAACGACACCGGGCTGGCGCGCTCCGACCAGACCGGGTCCGTCAGGATGTTGAGCCCCGCCGTCTGGATGAGGAGGGTCGCATGACCGACCATGGTGACGACCAAACGTTTGCCAGCGATCCGCGCCTCGGGACGGGTCGTCTTGAAATTGCTGTCATCGACCCGTTTCGGCCAGGCGATCTTGCCGCCCTCGAACTGCCAGCGCAGGAGATCCAAGAACCCCCGCGGTTCCTCCCCGCCGGGGTTGAAGAAGGTGCGTCCGTTGAAGTGATCCGAAATCGGGCCCGTGTAATAGCGGTTGCCCGCCTGCGCTTCACGCATGCCGAAGCCTCCAAGCGCTGCGGCGACAAGGCCAAAGCCCGACCATTTGAAAAAGCTGCGTCTGTTCATGACGATTCCATATGTGCTTCAACGATTGATACGACAATGGGGCACGTTCAGATCGCCCAGACCGGCGTTCGAACGGCCGCATATGCCGGCCCCGCTTGACTTTCGGCATCAATTCCTGTTTATCCGGCGCATCTGCGAAGAGACAAGCACTCCGAGCCGCCGACCGGGACCCGTCAAGGTATAAAGCGATCCCGGAGGTCAACACCCGACAGCGCGATGCGCCCTCGGGTGCTTTTTGGCTTTGCGTCTTGTTTTCGTCGCCGGGAAGACCGAGGTTTCGGGTGTCCGAAACCATGCAAGGAAGAGCCGATGTTTGAAAACCTCCAGGACCGCCTTGGTTCCATTCTGAATGGACTGACCGGCCGTGGCGCCCTGTCCGAGGCGGATGTCTCGGCAGCGATGCGCGAGGTCCGTCGTGCCCTTCTCGAAGCCGACGTCGCGCTCGAAGTGGTCAAGGGTTTCACCGACCGCGTCCGCGAAAAGGCGGTCGGCGCCTCCGTTCTCAAGTCGATCAAACCCGGCCAGATGGTCGTCAAGATCGTTCATGACGAGCTGGTGGAAATGCTTGGCACCGATGGCGTCGGCGTCGACCTGATGGCCGCTGCCCCTGTCGTCATCATGATGGTCGGCCTGCAGGGCTCTGGTAAGACGACCACAACCGGCAAGATTGCCAAGCGCCTGACGGATCGCGAGAAGAAGAAGGTCCTGATGGCCTCGCTCGACACGCGTCGTCCGGCCGCCCAGGAACAGCTGCGCCAGCTCGGCGTGCAGACCGGCATCGACACGCTGCCGATCATTGCCGGCCAGTCGCCGACTGATATTGCATCGCGTGCTGTGCAGGCCGCAAAGCTCGGTGGCCACGACGTCGTCATCCTCGACACCGCCGGCCGTACGCATATCGACGAGCCGCTGATGATCGAGATGGCCGAGATCAAGGCCCGCTCGAAGCCGCATGAAATCCTGCTGGTTGCCGATGCGCTGACCGGTCAGGACGCCGTCAATCTCGCCCGCAACTTCGACGAACGCGTCGGCATCACCGGCCTCGTACTCACCCGTATGGACGGTGATGGTCGTGGCGGTGCGGCGCTTTCGATGCGCGCCGTTACCGGCAAGCCGATCAAGCTCATCGGTGTTGGCGAAAAGATGTCGGAACTCGACGAGTTCCATCCCCGCCGTATCGCTGACCGTATTCTCGGCATGGGCGACATTGTCTCGCTGGTCGAGAAGGCCGCAGAGAATATCGACGCGGAAAAAGCCCGCGCCATGGCCGAGAAGATGGCCAAGGGCAAGTTCGACCTCAACGATCTCGCTGAACAGATCAAGCAGATGCAGGCCATGGGCGGCATGGGCGGGATCATGGGCATGATGCCGGGCATGGCTGGCATGAAGGACAAGATTTCGGCGGCCGGACTCGACGACAAGGTCTTCAAGCGCCAGCTCGCCATCATCTCCTCGATGACCAAGGCAGAGCGCGCCAATCCAGACATGCTCAAGCATTCCCGCAAGAAGCGCATCGCTGGCGGCTCCGGCACGGATGCCTCCGACATCAACAAGCTGCTCAAGATGCACCGCCAGATGGCCGACATGATGAAGGCCATGGGCGGCAAGAAGGGCGGCGGCATGATGAAGCAGATGATGGGCGGCCTCGCTTCCAAGATGGGCCTCGGCGGCATGGGTGGCGGCATGGGCATGCCGGACCTGTCAAGCATGGACCCGAAGCAGCTGGAAGCGCTGGCCAAGCAGGCAGAAGCAGCCGGCATCAAGCCTGGCAGCATGCCGGGTCTCGGCGGCGGAATGGGCGGCTTGCCGGGCTTAGGCGCACCGAAGCTTCCCGGGCTCGGTGGTGGTTTCCCCGGCCTGCCTGGCCTGCCGAAGAAGAAGTAAGGAGAGCTCTGATGATCGATCCGTCCGTCAAGGAGCAGCTTTCCGGCTATCGCCAGTCGATCGACAACATCGACGCGGCGCTGGTTCACATGCTGGCCGAACGTTTCCGCTGCACCAAGGCTGTCGGCGTTCTCAAGGCCACCTACGATTTGCCGCCGGCAGACCCGGCGCGCGAGGAATACCAGATCGCCCGCCTGCGCCGCCTGGCGCAGGATGCGCATCTGGATCCGGATTTCGCCGAGAAGTTTCTGAACTTCATCATCACCGAAGTCATCCGGCATCATGAAGCCATTGCCGCCGAACATGGCGGTGCAATCGAAAAGACCGCCTGACGGCGGCCTCAACAAGAACACGGGCGAGCCTCGGCTGCCCGGACTGAAAACCTCAAGGAGTAATACAATGTCCCTCAAGATTCGTCTCGCCCGCGGTGGTTCCAAGAAGCGCCCTTACTACCAGATCGTCGTTGCCGACGCCCGCTCGCCGCGTGACGGCCGCTTCCTCGAGAAGGTTGGTTCGTGGAACCCGATGCTCGGCAAGGACAACGACAAGCGCGTTGAACTGAATGCCGACCTGATCAAGGAATGGATCGCCAAGGGCGCCCAGCCGACCGACCGCGTCCTGCGCTTCATGGCAGAAGCCGGCCTCGCCGAACGCGCTGTTCGCAGCAACCCGGACAAGGCAAAGCCGGGCAAGAAGGCCCAGGAACGCGCCGCTGAAAAGGCTCAGAAGATTGCTGACGCCGCTGCTGCCGCTGCCGAAGCCGCCGCAGAATAAGCGACCTTAGATCGTTTCAGGCGGGCGGTGGGTCTCCCACCGCCCGTTTTTGCGTTTTCTTTCCCCACCGTTCCTCCTAAAAGAGGGGCGATACGAACAGCTTTCAGGACCCCAATCGCCATGAGCACGCTGGAAAATCCAATTCTGATGGCCGTCATCGGCGCCGCCCAGGGCCTGCGCGGCGAAGTGCGGGTGAAAACCTTCACGGAGGACCAGCTTGGGCTGGCCGATTACGGGGTCCTCTACAGCGCTGACGGCCGCAAGTTCGAGATCCTCGATATCCGGGATGGCAAGACCGTTGCCATCGTCCGCTTCCGTGGCATCAACGACCGCAACGCGGCAGAAGCGCTCAACGGCACCGAACTTTTCGTCGACCGCGACGCCCTGCCTAACGACGATCTGGACGACGACGAGTTTTACTACGCCGACCTCGAAGGCCTTGAGGTCTACGATGCCGAGAACAATCACTATGGCGCCGTGACCGCCGTTTACGACTTCGGTGCCGGCGATTTGCTGGAATTGAAGGGCCCGGGCAAACGTCCCGTTCTCATTCCTTTTTCTGAAGCTGCCGTTCTTGAAATCGATCTCGAAGGTGGCCGTCTTCTCGTTGACCCCATCGCCGCCGGTCTGAAGGATGACGGTGAGGAAAAGCCCTATGGCGCTGGCGGCGGCAAGCCCCGCTCCAACGGCGATCGCTGATAGCAGATGGCATTCAAGGCTTCGATCCTGACGCTGTATCCGGACATGTTTCCGGGACATCTCGGCCACGCTCTGGCGGGCCGAGCACTGGAGCGCGGTGACTGGTCCATTGAGGCCGTCCAGATCCGCGATTTTGCCGAGGACAAGCATCGCAGCGTCGACGACACGCCCTCGGGCGGCGGCGCTGGCATGGTGCTGAAACCAGACGTTCTTGCGCGGGCGATCGATTCCATAGCCAATGATGGAAGACCCCGGCTGCTGATGAGCCCACGTGGTCGTCCCCTGAGCCAGGAGCGCGTTCGCGAGATCGCATCCGGTGGCGGGGTTCTGATTGTCTGCGGTCGCTTTGAAGGCGTCGACCAGCGCGTGATAGAGGCCCGTCAGCTCGAAGAAGTGTCGATCGGCGACTACATCCTGTCCGGCGGCGAGCCAGCCGCCCTGACGCTCCTGGACGCCGTCGTGCGCATCCTGCCAGGCGTCATGGGCAACCAGCTTTCGGGTGTGCATGAAAGCTTTGAAGGCGGGCTGCTGGAGCACCCGCATTACACACGCCCCCAGATCTTTGAAGGCCGCGAGATCCCGGAGATCCTGACCTCAGGCAATCACGCTGCGATCGACAAGTGGCGCCAAGAGCAGGCGGTGAAACTCACCCGCGAGCGCCGGCCCGATCTGCTGGCGAACGTGTCCGGTCAGCCGGTCACGAAGTAATAGACGGCAAGGCCCAGGCCTGCCGCGACTACCATCCAGCGCAGCACGTTTTGTGGCACTTTCTTTGCTACGGCGACCCCGGCATAGCCGCCGACGGCTACGGCGGGGATCATCACCAGCGCATGAAGCCAGGACAGTGCACCAGCACTGGCAAAGATGATGATGGCGACAGCAGCGATGACGATCGACAAGAAGTTCTTCAGT
>JARXAQ010000217.1 GCA_029865825.1 Rhizobium sp. | reverse complement strand
GTCGAGCAATTCGTGTTGGCGATGTTGTTGCGCTTCTTGAAATCGACGATGGCGTCCGGGTTCACTTCCGGAACGATCAACGGAACGTCGGAATCGTAGCGCCAGGCCGAGGAGTTGTCGATGACGACGCAGCCCTGTGCGCCGATCTTCGGAGACCACTTCTGCGAAATCGTGCCACCGGCGGACATCAGGCAGATATCGGTATTGGAGAAATCATAGTTTTCCAGGTTCTGAACCTTGAGAACCTTGTCACCGAAGGAGACCTCGGTGCCTTGCGAGCGGGCGGACGCCAGCGCGACGACTTCCGATGCCGGGAAACCGCGTTCGGAAAGGATGTTCAGCATTTCGCGACCGACATTGCCGGTGGCGCCTACAACTGCAATCTTGAAACCCATGTCAATGCTCTCTTTCTGTCTCTCCGCGGATGGTGAGGAGGGAAGTTTGCGATGGGTACGCAACCTTCCTTGTCCCCGGCCGTGCCGGGGAGAGAGCGGTGGCCGAAGACGTCAGACGGTTTTCGTCGTCGTTTTGGCTTTGGTCGTGGATACGAGAGAAATGCATGCGCCACCGACAGCGAGGCGCTGCAGGTGGTTTGAGACCGCGAAGGCTTGCCCGAAAGCGCGCATGAACCGAATTCCTCTTCTGGGCGAGGGATGACAAGGTTTTTGCAGCGAGTCAAGCCGCCCACGGGGCATCGAAGACGAAAACGCAACGGCGAGGCCAGAGGACGGGAGCCGACATGGGGGAAGGCGTGCCATCCACGATGTCACCATGACATTTGGCGGGCTTGCCCGTGTTGTGCACCCATGGAACAAGACAGCATTTTTGATCGGAGCGTTTTTATGGCCCCTATAATCCGTGACGCGACACCGGAGGACATGTCCTCTGTCACCTCCATTTATGCGCAGGCAGTCTTGCAGGAGACGGCGAGTTACGAGCTTGACCCGCCCGCGCTCGACGAAATGCTTGCGCGGTTCACCGCGATCACCAGCAAGGGTTATCCCTATATCGCAGCCGTGGATGAGGCCGACCACCTTCTCGGTTACGCCTATGCGTCGGCATTCCGCACACGACCGGGTTACCGGTGGCTGGTCGAGGATTCGGTTTACGTGGCAGAGGCTGCGCGGGGAATCGGCGTTGGCAAGACCCTGCTTCAGGCGCTGGTAACACGGTGCGAGGCGCTCGGTTTTCGCCAAATGGTCGGCGTTGTCGGCGCCGCAAGCGAGGCATCGGTCGCGGTCCACCGCACTTGCGGTTTTACCTTCGCGGGCCGACTCGATGGCACAGGATTCAAACATGGTCTCTGGCTCGACACCATATTCATGCAGAGACCACTGGGTGAGGCGCAAACGACCAAGCCGGATTTAAACGCATATCCGGGAACGCTTTGACCGTCAGTCGAGAGCTTTGAGTGTCTTGTCGAAGACTTTGAGCACCTGTTTCAGGTCGTGGCCTCTCTTCAAGATACGCCCGTCGGTGGCAACGACCGCAAAAGCGCCCTGCTTGGCCGCAAGTTTCGGGTTCTTCTCGATTCGGTAAAGCGGATACTCACCGGCGCGCTTGAAGACGGAGAAGACCGCCTTGTCCTTGAGGTGGTCGATGGCATAGTCGCGCCAATCGCCCTCCCCGACCATACGACCATAAATCCAAAGGATCGCATCCAGTTCGCGACGATGGAATGTAACCGGGAGGGCATCCAGAGACTGCCGATAAATACCCAGGTCGACCACGCTTGTCGGGCTTTTGTCGGCGCCATCGGTTTCATGGCGCTGCCCTTCGGTCTGCTCGGTCATCAATGCTCCTCGAGCTTTCATTCATGACGGACGCATGACAGTGTGCCTGACATAACCAAAATTGCAAGCTTGCAGGCCTTTTGCGTGGCTCCCGGCGCCGGTGGCATCAGCGCCCGCGGATGAGAAACCGACTGAGCAGCAGATCTCTGAGCCGAGCTGCAATCGGCGAAAGCCGTTTCCCATTCACCGTGATCAGGTGATAGGGCGTGACCACAATAGGTGTATCCAGCGTAAGCGTGCACAGGTCGCCGACAGGCGTCTGCCGACAGAGAAGATCGGAAACTTCGCGGGACATGGGCGCGATCGCATTCGACGACGCCAGCATGGCGATCATAACAAGAAGAGACGTCGTATTGACGATATTGCGCGGAATAGGCGCGCCCTCTTCGATGAAGACGCTTTCGACGGCATGCCGCAGCGGCGTGCCGGGCGCCTGCATGACCCAAGGGAAATGCGCCATGTCAGAGACATTCAGACGGTCGACGTTTGCAAGTGGATGGGTCCGGTGAACGACGATTTCCACCTCCTCCATCGTGGCGCCTTCGACGTGAAACTGGCGCGCATCGATGCCGGGCGGAATGCGCCCCAGCACAAAATCATATTGTCCGGACAGGAGATCCCGGATCATCTCGCCGCTGGAGGCGACATCGACATGAATGTCGACGGTGGCGGCCTCCGCCTTCAGGGCTTTGATCGCCGGCACCACATAGCCGACGGCACCGCCGGTCACCGCACCGACACGCACCTTACCGGTCAGCCCCCGTCGAATCGCGTCCACCTCGCGCGCCGCCTCCCGCATCTCTTCCAGCACGTTTTGCGCCCGGCGGGTCAGCGCGCTCCCCACCGCCGTAGGCTCCATGCCTTTCGGAGTCCGGACGAAGATCGGCGACCCGACATCGCGCTCGATTTCGCCGAGCATCCGTGACGCGGCCGGCTGTGTCAGGGCAAGTGCTTGAGCCGCAAGGCTTAACTGGCCCAGTTCGGCAATTGAGCTGATCAGGCTGAAATGCTTCGGCTGGAGTCGATGAATGTGATTATCTGCCATCAACGATATATCAACCACGGTATGCAGAAAGTCAAAATAATCATTTGATCGGTATATGGGGCGAGATAAGAGTCCCAACGGAGCTGGGGGCTGCTGCGTCAGCCGCTCGTTCTTGTTTTTCAGCGAGTGCCAGGAGGAGCTTGGCCTCGCACGGTATGACCAGGGAGGTTACCATGAAGAAACTTGGAGCCATGATTGCGTCGCTCGCAATCGGGATCGCATCCTTTACACCCTTCGCCTATGCACAGGACAAGGGCGTCGTTGGCATTTCCATGCCGACCAAGACCTCGACCCGCTGGATCTCCGACGGCGAGACCATGGAAAAGCTGTTCAAGGAAGCTGGCTACACGCCGGACCTGCAGTTCGCTGACGACGACATTCCGAACCAGCTCGCCCAGATCGAAAACATGGTCACCAAGGGTGCCAAGGTTCTCGTCATCGGCGCTATCGACGGCACGACCCTGTCCGACATCCTGCAGAAGGCTGCAGACGCCGGCGTCAAGGTTATTGCCTATGACCGCCTGATCCGCGACTCGGGCAACGTCGACTACTACGCCACCTTCGACAACTTCCAGGTTGGCGTTCTCCAGGCAACCAGCCTCGTAGACGGCCTCAAGGCTAAGTTCCCGGACACCAAGCCTTGGAACGTTGAGCTCTTCGGCGGTTCGCCGGACGACAACAACGCCTTCTTCTTCTACGACGGCGCAATGTCGGTTCTGCAGCCCCTGATCGACAGCGGCGACATCGTCATCAAGTCCGGCCAGCAGGGCATGGACCAGGTTGGTACCCTGCGTTGGGACGGCACCGTCGCCCAGGCTCGCATGGAAAACCTCCTGTCCTCGACCTACACCGAAGACAAGCTGAACGGCGCTCTGTCTCCTTATGACGGCCTGTCGATCGGTATCCTCTCAGCCCTGAAGGGCGTCGGCTACGGTTCGGGCGACATGGTTATGCCAGTCGTAACCGGCCAGGACGCCGAACTGCCTTCGGTCAAGTCGATGCTTGCCGACGAACAGTACTCGACCGTGTTCAAGGACACCCGCGAACTGGCAAAGGTTGCCGTCTCGATGGTTGACGCGATCATGGGTGGCAAGGCCCCCGAGATCAACGACGAAAAGACCTACAACAACGGTGTGAAGGTCGTTCCGTCCTACCTGCTGAAGCCTGTCGCTGTCGACAAGGCCAATGCAAAGGACGTTCTCGTCGGCGCCGGTTACTACACGGCCGACCAGATCGACAACTGATCCTTCGGGTCACTCTCGGGTCCGCGAGGTATCGCGGACCCATTTTCTATACGCATTGAAGGAGCTCGCGCCTCCGGCTGGATCTTCAGGGATCGCTGGATTGGCGCCGGAATTCTGCCCATGGACAACATCATTCTCGAGATGCGTGGCATCACAAAGACATTCCCCGGCGTGAAGGCGCTGGACAATGTCAGCTTCAAGGTGCGCGAGGGCGAAATCCACGCGCTCGTCGGCGAAAACGGTGCCGGCAAGTCGACCTTGATGAAGGTACTCAGCGGCGTCTACCCTGCCGGAACCTATGACGGCGACATCTCCTATGATGGTCAGGTTCGCCGCTTCAGCACGATCTCCGACAGCGAAGAGCTCGGCATCATCATCATTCACCAGGAACTGGCCCTCGTGCCGCTCCTGTCGATCGCCGAAAACATCTTCCTCGGCAACGAAGTCGCCAACAACGGCGTCATCCAGTGGCCCCAGACCTTTGCGCGGACGAAAGAGCTGCTGGCAAAGGTTGGCCTGAAGGACAGCCCGTCTACCCGCATCACCGACATCGGCGTCGGCAAGCAGCAGCTGGTGGAAATCGCCAAGGCGCTGTCGAAGAAGGTCCGCCTGCTGATCCTGGACGAACCGACCGCCTCGCTGAACGAAACCGATTCCGACGCCCTGCTCACCCTGTTGATGGAATTCCGCAAGCAGGGCATGACGTCGATCATCATTTCGCACAAGCTGAACGAAATCCGCAAAGTCGCCGACCAGATCACCATCCTGCGCGATGGCGGCACGGTCGAGACGCTCGACTGTCACACCCAGGAGATCACGGAAGACCGGATCATCAAGGGCATGGTCGGCCGTGACATGGAAGACCGCTATCCGCCACGCGAGCCGAAGATCGGCGACGTGCTGCTGGACGTGAAGAACTGGAACGTCTTCCACCAGAACCACCGCGACCGCCAGTTCCTGCACGACGTGTCGTTCAACGTGCGCGCCGGCGAAGTCGTCGGTATCGCAGGCCTGATGGGCGCCGGCCGAACCGAGACCGCCATGAGCGTCTTCGGCAAGTCCTGGGGCCACAAGATCACCGGCGAAGTGCGCATGCACGGCAAGCAGGTCGACGTCTCGACCATTCCCAAGGCGATCGATGCAGGCCTTGCCTATGTCACCGAAGACCGCAAGCATTTGGGTCTGGTGTTGCAGAACAACATCAAGGAAAACACCACGCTGGCCAATCTGGCAGGCGTCTCCAGCGGCACCGTGATCGATGATCGCAAGGAAGCCAAGGTCGCCACCGACTATCGCCAGAAGCTCCGCATCCGGTCGCATTCGATCTACCAGGAAGCGGTCAATCTGTCGGGTGGCAACCAGCAAAAGGTCGTTCTGTCCAAGTGGCTGTTCACCAATCCGGAAGTCCTCATTCTCGACGAACCGACACGCGGCATCGATGTCGGCGCCAAGTTCGAAATCTACACCATCATCAACCAGCTTGCCGCCGAAGGTAAGGGCATCCTGATGATCTCCTCGGAGATGCCCGAACTGCTCGGAACCTGCGATCGCATCTACGTCATGAACGAAGGGCGCATCGTAGCCGAACTGTCCAAGGAAGAAGCAAGCCAAGAGTCCATCATGCGTGCCATCATGCGCTCTGGGGAGAAACACTAATGGCCATCGATACAAGAACCGAAACCCCCAAGGTCTCCGTAGGTGACTACCTGCGCAAGAACATCCGCGAATACGGCCTGCTTCTGGCGCTCGTCGTCATCATGCTGCTGTTCCAGGTGCTGACCGAGGGCGTCCTGTTCCGTCCGGTCAACATCACCAATCTCGTTCTGCAGAACTCGTTCATCGTCATCATGGCGCTGGGCATGCTGCTGATCATCGTGGCGGGCCATATCGACCTCTCGGTCGGCTCCATCGTCGCCTTTATCGGCGGTATATCGGCGATCATGCTGGTCAAGTGGGGCTGGCACTTCTCGCTCGTCGTGCCGCTGTGTCTGGTGCTCGGCGCCGCCATGGGCGCTGCCCAGGGTTACTGGGTGGCCTACCAGAAGATCCCCTCCTTTATCGTGACGCTGGCCGGCATGCTTGTCTTCCGCGGGCTGACCTATGTCGTGCTCGGCGGTCGCCCGATCGGCCCCTTCCCGAAGGAATTCACGCTGCTGTCGACCGGCTTCATCCCGGACTTCTTGTCCTTCACGGATCCCGCGACCAGCCTTATCAAGAACTATGTCGCTCTGATCGCCATCGTCGCGCTTGTCGCGCTGGCAATCTATT
>JARXAQ010000145.1 GCA_029865825.1 Rhizobium sp. | reverse complement strand
CTTGCCGGTGCGATCAAGCAGGATCGCCGGTACTGCCGCAAGTGAAAGTCCATCGGTGATCGACTTACCACGCAGGTTGGCAAGTTTGCGGGCGAGGTCCGTCGCATTGCGAAGCTGCGGCAGAAGTGCATTCAGGCGGATGAGCTCATCTTTGGCAAATGCCCCGTCGCTCGCAGATCTTTGCAGCGAAATGGCGATGAAGTCGTTGTGGAAGTGACCTGTCAGCACAGCAGCCGAAAACCAGGGTACGCCGGCATTGCGGGCAAAGCCATGATAGTAGTCACTCGTCTCGATTTCCTCGCGGGACAACAGGTCCTGGTCGCAGAAAAAGCCACCGGTCAGGCGCTTCGATCGCCCGAGATTGGTGCGCAGGTCGCGCGTGTGCCATTCCTCGCTGAAGAACTGGTCCAACACGTCGCGCATGCCCGGGGAGTGGGGAATGCCGCCGGGCATGAAATTTGGCGTCGTCAGAAGACATCCGCGCGAGCGAAATGTGCAGGCGAATTTCTGCAAGATTTCGGGCCACATGTCCGAATTGGCCGCCGCTTCATAGAACGAGGCCTGCAGATCGGAAACATCGCTTGCAACGTAGCCCATGGTCAGTCCCACCAGTCTCGATTGCGCCCCCATACAGTGGCTGCGTCTTAGGCGCCGTGCAAGTCCAATTGCGGCGAGTTTCGCAGTTCATCTGAGGAAGAGCCTTCATACCTACCCGTTCGGGGAGTGCAAAAATGCAGATTCTTCCTAACGTCGTCGCCGGATCAGACCTTTACGACGGGGACTGCTGTGACGATTTTTGCAAGACTATTGATGTTCTCGGGTATTAGCTGCGTTCTTTTCATCTTTGTACCCAATGCGTTTGCACTGCAGCAATGCCCTGACAACTTTGTCGCGTTTCGCGGCACAGCTGAGCCCTTTACTTGTTCCTGTCTTCCAGACAGTACCGAGCGTGGCGGGGTCTGGGGTATGGGCCCCTACACGGAGGATTCCAGCATTTGCATGGCGGCGGTTCATGCCGGCATTCTGACTTCTGATGGCGGTGACGTCACCATTGTGCCCGCACCCGGACAGCGCGCCTATCCCGGCCTGACCAGCAATGGCGTTTCCTCCGGCAACAACGGCCAGTCCGAAGGCAGTTTCAGCTTTGCCAACGTGCCCCGACAGGCCGCTATTGCCGCACCGCCGCCTGCTCCATTGCCAACCCCAGCAGTGTCTCTAGCGCCCGCGATTGTGCCAGCGGCTACTGTGGCGCCCGTCGAAGTCGCGAGCACCATCAGTCAGTGCCCCGACAATTTCGTTGCTTTTCGCGGTGAGACGCAACCGACGCTCTGTTTCTGCCCACCTATTGATGTGAACCAGTCCAATGTCTGGGGGATGGACATCTATACCGAGGATTCCAACCTCTGCCTCGCGGCGGTTCATGCCGGTTTCCTAACACCGGCTGGCGGAAACCTGACGATCACGGCGCTGCCCGGACGTCAGACCTATGCCGGCGTGACACGCAACGGCATCTCATCCAGCAATTACGGCTCCATGGACGGCAGCTTCAGCTTCACCCCGACCACCCAGCAGGCGATCTATGCGCCGGTTCAGCCGATCGCACAGCAGCTTGCGCCCTTTGCCCAGTGCCCGGACAATTTCGTCGCCTTTCGATCAACCGCCGAGGCATTCAACTGTTTCTGCCCCCCAATCGACATGAGCATGTCCAATGTCTGGGGTATGGATATCTACACGGAGGATTCAAACATCTGCCTTGCGGCTGTGCACTACGGCGTGCTGACGTCTCAGGGTGGCAATGTGTCCGTATTGCCGGAGCCGGGCCGCAAGACCTATGCGGGCGCGACGCGCAATGGCATCTCGTCGAGCAATTACGGCTCCATGGAGGGCAGCTTCAGCTTCAGCCCGACGCTCGTCATGCCTGTTGCTGCACCAACTCCTGTCGCACCGGTCCAGCAGCCGATCGCTAAGAGCCTGATGGAGACGGGTCAGGTCCAGCTGTACATTCACTTTGCCACAGACTCGGACAAGCTGTTCGAGGATTCGCTGCCGACATTGAGCGAACTGCTCGCCGCCCTGCGCAGCAATCCCGGCATTTCCCTGAAACTGGTCGGCCATACCGACAATGTCGGTTCGCCCCAATACAACCAGGATCTCTCCGCCAAGCGGGCCAAGGCCGTGAAGTTCTGGCTGATCCAGCAGGGTGTACTTCCAACGCGGCTGGAAACGGAAGGCCGGGGGCTGACCGAGCCTCTCGACGACAACGGAACGGAATACGGGCGCGCCGCCAATCGGCGTGTGCAGGCGATCCGGCTGAATTGATGCGCGGGTCACGGGAGAAGTGAAGATGCCGCGCAGATTGATATCCGGCCTGGTCTTCCTGCTTGCAGTCTTCTTCGGCCCGTATGGCGCTGCGCCAGCGCAGGCCAATATCATCGATTGTTTGAATGCACTCATCCCTGTTGGAAGCGCCATCAAGCTGGCCGGTGAAGCCGCCGATCCGGAATTCCTTCAATGCTCGGCCCATTTATCGACAGGTGACCCGGTTTTTGTATCGACAGTCGGACTGATCGTCGGTGCTGGTGCGGCAGGCGCTTTCGACAGCCAAGGCACGTGCGAGCAGATGACGACGGGCCAGCTTGGCAAGCTGATCGCTGACGTGCTGACCCATATGGGGGCACTCAGTTCGGCACTGAAATCCCTTCTGGGTGAGGATGGATATAAGGCGCTGGTCGCTTTTGCCTCGTCGGAGGGGGCCAGCAATATCGCGACGGCAACGCCGCTCCAGAGCGTCTTCGAATACATGTCCTGCGGTTGCACGATCTATGGCAAGGCAAAGGCTGTTGCTGAAGTGGCAACCGCTTACATCGGTGACGTCAAGGAATGCGCGGCGTTTGTCGGTGATGTTGGCGGTGCCATTCTCGACATTGCCGAAAGCGGTGCAGACGCAGTTGGAGAATTGTTCGGCCATCATGACGACGGGCCGGTGGCAGTTATGGATGACAATTACCCCCAGTGCGGGAATTGGCAGTTCATGCGGGACACGGCGGTCATCTCAGGATCCGGTCGCAGCATCGTCGAAACGATCACGCCGCGTGCCTACTATACCGTCAGGAGGACATGCAGTTGTACCGCACCTTCAAAACTGGAGACAAAACCCGCCTCTGAAGGCATGATCGCGGTGCGCTGCGCCTGCGATACGCCGGTGAACGGAACGTATGACTCCAAGTCTGGGACCTGCGGCTGCCGCCCCAGTGAAAAACTTCAGAACGGCGCCTGCTTGGCCTGTGACGCGGAGACATTTTCCCAGACGACCAGTTCCATCTCGGTTGAATCAGGCAACGTCACACAGGGCGTCTGCCAGCCGGTTACCCAGACCTGCCCAGCCGGGCAGATGCCGGTCCGGGCCAAGGCGGGTTACTACTACGAGTGCCAACCTGTCTGCGCCTCCGGTGAATTCTACGTGAAACGCCCTGGCGACCTTGCTCGGGACGGCATTTGCGCTTTATGCCCGCAGAATGCCATTCCCGATGCCGAAGGGCTGAAGCAGGGCCAGCTCCTCTGTCAGGAATGCCCGGCCGGAAGCGTTGCCGGACCTGGCGATCGGCAATGTCGTCAGCTCAAATGCGCCAATGGTGTCGATCCGGACAATCCGCATGCCTGTCTGGCGGCCTGCCGTCTGGAGGGCACTGGCAAGAACCAGCGGCTGGTCTGTAGCTCCGGCAGAAAGCTGGACCTGCCGCCGCTGCTAACCTGCCCATCGCGGACCAAGCGCATCGGAGCCAATTGCGTGCCCGAGGTCTATCACAAGCCCAAGGAGCTCATCATCCATCGCGAAAGAGAAATTCCCAAGGCGAAAGACTTGAAGCGCAAGCCCGTCCAAACAGCTCCAACGGTCCGCCAAAAGCGTAACACCGGTCAGGGTGACGAGTACCTGGGACGGGTCGAACCTGAGGATGGTGGTCCATCGATCGGCGACCTGCTGAATCTCGGCATCGGCATTGGCGAGGCACTTGATCTGAAGCCGGGACGAACGCAGCGAGGCGAACCGGACCTCGACGTTAGACCGCGAACCACGACGCCGCAAAGGCGGATCCCGTTACCAACTGGTCCAGCCCCCGATGCTCCAGTGCAGAAATACACCAAGGATTGATCGACATGTTGCCTGTTCTTCTCCGCTGGCTTCTCATCACTTCTGCTGCTCTGGTATGGATTGCCGTTACGGACATCCACACCACCGCTAGCGCTGAAACAGCGCCGCAATCGCGCCGTATTGGACCTGACGGTGTCGTGCTCGGAGATAGATGCACTCGCCGGACCGATAGGATCGAGGGGGTCGTCAAGATCGACGCTTGCGAGCGCTGGTATTGCGGCCGTGTCGACGTCAACGACATTACCGTCTTGAACCCGCGGTTTGCCAAGTCGATGGGCTGCGAGTGGCAGCTAGTCGAGGATAAATGCAAATGTGTGCGGCCCAATTGATCGAGCTCATCTAAACAGGATCAATCACACTGTTGCCTCTTGCCGCAGGACAAGGGGGCACTTGTGGTGAAAATGCCAACCGGCCTGAGAAATTGCAAAACCGATCGGATCTATTGCTCATCCACATAGTCAACACAAATATGGGACCGATCGCTGCTTTTGGATAGACCCAGCAGGTCGTCGCAGCCTTGAGCGGATTCGAACCGGCGACCCGCCACATCGGACGCATGCCGGTAGATAAACGAGGCAGATCAATCATCTGGCTTAGTTGAAAGGTCCGGAATGGGGCTGTAAGGGGACTGTCCTCTTTCGGCGGCATCTGGGTGACAAGTGAACACCGGTAGAATGTGTCATAACCGTTTGGTTGCGACACATGCGATTGCCGGCTACTTCGCCTACGCGGGCGGAAAGGACCGCGAAGGCGGCGTCGCTAGCGTGATCAGGTTGCCGTCCGGATCACGCACCTGAGCCAGTATCGAGTTATCGCGCTCAATGTCTTTCCCGAGCACAATTCCCAAATCCTCCAATCGATGGCGCTCGGCCGCGACAGTATCGACCCATAGGAACATTACGCCCCTGCCGGCGATCTCGTCGCGGCTTGAAAGCATAAGCCTTCCTTGATCAAAGAGCGCCCAGTGGAACAGCGTGTTCATCGGCCGGTGATCCGGTCCACGACCTAGCAGCTTCGTGCACCAGCCCTCGGCCGCCGCAAGGTCTGCGGGGGAGCAATGAGGGGTAGATCTTCTGCAAGTTCATTTTAATTTTCCCGCGTCGGCCGCGTCGAAAAGGGCAATCTGATCGGCGTGAGCCTTTTTGAATGAGGGTCGAGCGGTCATCCGGGCGACATAGGCTTCGGTCGCCGGCCGATCGCCAAACGCACGCACATCCGAAATCCGCAACACGTCCGCCATCAGCAGGTCCGCAACGGTGAAACGGTCAGCGGCGAGCCATTCTCGATCGCTGAATATTGCTTCTAGATGGTCGAGGCGCTGGACCAGCCACCCAGTAAGCTTGTTGTCTGGATCACCGGACATCTTCAAGAACCACCACGGCACGGTGACCATCTCGATCGAATTAAGTGCGGCGACCGTCCATTGCAGCGTTTCCGCTTGCCCGACAGGATCAGGCGGCATCAGTTTCTCGCTCTTTCGGGCCAGATGCAGAAGCGCCGCACCGCTCTCGAATAGCTTCAGCTCTCCGTCGTTGAGGTAGGGGACTTGGCCGAAGGGCTGACGATCAAGATGATTGGTCTCACGGCCGTCGAAAGGGATCGTTCGGACTACGTAGACTAGGCCGGCTTCCTCGCACGCCCATCGTAGCCTTAGATCACGCACAAAACCGCGAGGAAACTCGGGCACCCAATCGTAAGTCCAGATGATCAGTTCGCCCATTGTAGCAAGCCCTCCAGCGTTAGGAGGGAACGTTACTCGCAAAGCGCACTAGGCGCTAACTGCTTTCCGCAAACACTAATCCCTGAAGACACCAACGTGTCAAAACCGGTCGCTTCTGACACTAGAACCTCATGCTTGGTTTCCCGTGCTTCCATCGGCTCCATAACCGTCGGTCAGAATGTCACGACCGGGATGAAGGCGCGAAGCGGATGTGAATTCCGTCATATAGCCTGTTGGTTGATAGACGTTTCAGCTACATAGCGCGGCGGCACAATCTAGACGCTTCAAGCGTTTGCAAAACCTTGCAGCCCGATTTTGGTGGCGTCACTCCCGGGTGTATCCAGAAAATCCTGCGCTTTTGCTGTACGAACTGAGTCTCGTCCTGCGGCTTTGGCAGCGTATAAAGCCTCATCACATTGGCGCAGAAGTTGCTGACAATCACCGCCTCCATCAAGTGTTGATGCAACACCGATGGAAACGGTAACCCGACCTTTCGTGCTCGAAACATGCTGAATGTCGAGCTTCCTGACCGCAGCAGTTAATCGGGCGGCGACGTCGAAGGCTACGTCGCGGGTGGAGCCTGGCAATATCACCGCGAACTCTTCGCCGCCGTAGCGCGCGACCAGGTCATGCTCATTGCGACACGCACCCTTGAGAACCCCTGCGATGGAACGGAGAACCTCATCTCCCGCTGGATGGCCATAAGTGTCGTTGTAAGATTTGAAGTGGTCAACATCTATCATGAGAAGGGAAAGTTCGCTTGATGCGTTCTTGGCCGTTTCAAAGGCTTGAGCAAACTCACGGTCAAAAGTTCGCCTGTTCCCGAGATCAGTCAACCCATCTCTGCTGGCAAACCGCTCCAACTGGAAATCGGCGGCCTTTTTGTCACTTATATCGGAGTACAACGTGACCCAACCCCCGTCATCAAGAGGCCGTGTTTCTTTCGATACCCAACGCCCATCGTTCAACATGAGCTCGGAATGCGTCGCTCTTTGACTACGCTCCACCTCTTCGTCCACCCACTCCAGCGCTGAAAAGCCGTCTGGAAGTTTGATATCGCCTCGAAGTACGCCAGCAGTCAGCAACTCAGCCAAAGTGAGGCCGCGGCATGTGCGTTCGTCCACATACGAGAAAAACTCAAGGTAGCGGCGGTTCCACATAACCAGAC
>JARXAQ010000117.1 GCA_029865825.1 Rhizobium sp. | reverse complement strand
CGTTGGAAGATTTCTGCAATTCCCCTCGGTGGTTACGTTCGGTTCTTCGGGGATGCGGACGCCGCCAGCATGCCGGATGGCGCCGCCATTGAAGAGCTGAGCGAGACGGAGAAGGCCCAGACGCTGAACGGCGCGAAGCTGTGGAAGCGGGCCGTCACCGTTGCTGCCGGGCCGATCGCCAATTTCGTCCTTGCCATCGTGATCTTCGCTGTGATGTTCGGTACTATGGGCAAGCCGGTGTCCGATCCTGTGGTCGCGGACCTGAAGCAGGGCAGTGCCGCCGAAATCGCCGGTATCGAACGTGGCGATGTGCTGGTCGCGCTCGACGGCCGGACCATCGAGACTTTCGACGACGTTGTCCGCTACATCACCATGCGCCCCGAAGTGCCGGTCACGGTCACCGTGCGCCGTGGCGAGCAGCAGCTCGATTTCGGCATTGTCCCGAAGCGGGCGGTCACCACCGATCGTTTCGGCAATTCCATGGAAGTCGGCCAGATCGGCATCATCACGGACCAGCAAGCCGGCAATTTCCGCATCGTCGAGCTGTCACCTCTGCAGGCCGTTTGGGAGGGCTTTCGCCAGACTGGTCACATCGTCACCGGCACCTTCGACTACATCGGCAACATGATCGCTGGCCGGATGAACGCTGACCAGCTGGGCGGTCCTGTCCGCGTCGTGCAGGCCTCCGGAGAAATGGCGACGCTCGGCATTATCGCTCTGTTAAATCTGGCAGCGGTTCTTTCTGTTTCGCTGGGACTTTTGAACTTGATGCCAGTTCCGGTCCTTGACGGCGGCCATCTCGTTCTCTACGCGATTGAAGCAGTGCGGGGGAGGCCGATGGGTCAGGGTGCACAGGAGGTAGCCTTCCGTATCGGTCTGGCGATGATCCTGTCTCTGATGGTGTTTGCCACCTGGAACGACATCAGCCGGTTGATAGGTTGAGCGTCGAACTTGCGCTGGGCGGAAGGATTTGTTTACGATGTTTCAAATTGATAGTGGCGATTGGGCCACGGATCGAAATGAAGTAAACAGAAATTAACGCGCAGTCTTGCTTGTAGGGTAAAACCCGCTAAAACCACACACGGGCCGGAGTCGGGGTTGCGACTTCGGGGCAATTGAAGAAGGTAAAGTATACACATGAAGGCTGGTTCAAGATTTTTGAACGCAGTGTCGGCGGTCGCGCTGTCTGCTGGTATCGTGTCTACGGGTGCAAGTGTTGCCGTCATGGCTTCGGCTGTCGCAGCTCAGGCTGCGGTCATTCAGCGGATTGACGTGCGCGGGGCACAGCGTGTCGGGGCGGAAGCGGTTCGTTCGAACCTGTCCATCCAGCCCGGCAAAACCTTCTCCAACGCCGAAATTGATGAATCCGTGAAGCGTCTTTACGCGACCGGCTTCTTCTCGGATGTGCAGATCTCCGTATCCGGCGGTACGCTGGTCGTGACGGTCGCCGAGAACCAGCTGGTCAATCAGGTGGTCTTCAACGGCAACCGCAAGATCAAGGACGACAAGCTGGTCGGCATCGTGCAGACGCAGCCGCAGGGTCCTTACAGCGACAGCCTGATCACCGCCGACATCGAGCGCATCAAGGAAGCCTATTCCGCGATCGGTCGTAGCGACATCGAAGTGACGACGCAGGTCGTTCCTGTCGCCGAAGGTCGCGTGAACCTCGCTTTCGTCATCAACGAAGGTGAGCGCACCAAGATCAGCGCCATTAACTTCAGTGGCAACAGCGCCTATTCCGACGGTCGTCTCGCATCCGTGCTGCAGACGAAGGAATCGGGCATGCTGTCCTTCCTGACCCGCAAGGACGTCTACAACGAAGACAAGCTGCGCGCCGACGAAGAAGCGCTGCGCCAGTTCTACTACAACCACGGCTATGCCGACTTCCGCGTCATTTCGTCGGAAGCCGTGCTGAACGAAGCTGGCAACGAATACACGATCAACATCACGGTCGATGAGGGGCAGCGCTACAAGTTTGGTGCCGTCTCGGTCGAATCGACGGTCGACGGTGTCGATGGTGCGCAGCTCCAGGGTCTGCTCGAGACCCGCGAAGGCAATACCTACAGCGCCCGCGACGTCCAGAAGTCGATGGAAGCCATTTCGCGCCGGGTCTCGTCGGCCGGTTATCCCTTCGCCCGCGTCGTGCCGCGCGGTGATCGCAATTTCGAAACCAATACGATCGGCGTCACCTATCTGGTCGACCAAGGCGAGCGTGCCTATGTCGAGCGGATCGAGGTTCGCGGCAACACGCGCACCCGTGACTACGTCATTCGTCGCGAATTCGACATCTCCGAAGGCGATGCCTTCAACCAGGAAACGATTTCCCGTGCCAAGCGTCGCCTTGAAGCTCTCGGCTTCTTCGCGGCCGTCAACATCTCCACCCAGCCCGGCAGCTCGCCGGACCGCGTCGTGGTGGTTGTCGATGTGCAGGATCAGCCGACCGGCTCGTTCGGCATCGGTGCCGGTTACTCCGTCGATGATGGTGGCGTGGTTCTCGAAGCCTCGGTCGAAGAAAAGAACTTCCTCGGCCGCGGTCAGTTCATCCGCGTCGCTGCCGGCGGTGGCTTCGACGATACCCAGACCTACAACTTCTCCTTCACCGAGCCGTATTTCCTCGGGTATCGCCTGGCTGTCGGCTTCGATCTGTTCAAGAGTTCGACCAGCGGCAACTCGGAATACGACTACGAGGAGCAGGGTGGAACGTTGCGCGTTACCGCGCCGATCACCGAGGATCTGGCGACGACGCTGCGCTACACCTATAAGCAGATCGACTACATCGAAGACGGTGCGTTCGGTGCTGACGGTCTGGCCGGTACCGGGGATGACACCGTCCCTCAGCCATACATCGACGCCATCACGGGCAGCACCTGGTCGCAGTCGATCCTCGGTCACTCGATCGTCTACAACACGGTCGACGATCGCCAGAATCCGCATGAGGGCATCTATGCCAGCTTCACGCATGAATATGCGGGTCTCGGCGGCGATTCCGACTTCTACAAGGCCTATGCCCGCGCTCGCATCTTCTACACGCTGTCGGATGAGTTCGACGTCGTCGGATCGCTGGCCGGTTCGGCAGGTCATGTTGTTGCCCTCGACGACAACCTGAACGTCTTCGATCAGTTCAAGATCGGCGGCAAGGAAATCCGTGGCTTCGCCAATAGCGGTATCGGCCCGCGCATGGGTGATGACGCCATCGGCGGCACGACTTACTTCACCGCGTCGGCCGAAGCCACCTTCCCGATGCCGCTCGTTCCGCAGGACCTGAACTTCCGCGGCGCAGTCTTTGCAGACGCCGGTACGCTGTATGGCAGCAAGCTGGCCAGCGACGGCGGTGCCGATGGTACGGGCATGTCGCTGCGGGCCTCGGTCGGTGCCGGCATCCTGTGGAATTCGCCCTTCGGTGCGCTTCGCTTCGATTACGCAGTTCCTGTCGCCAAGGAAGACTTCGACGACACGCAGGAATTCCGGTTCAGCATGGCAAACCAGTTCTAAGGCGAGCGGTCCAGAACTGCAGACAGGTTGAAGTTCTGGAGCGTTTTCTGATGGAGCATAACCACTTTTTTCCGCCCCATGCCGGGGTGACCCTGGCTGCGCTTGCAGCTGAAACGGGGGCGGAATTGACAAATGCAGCGCATGGCGAGACGATCATACGATCGGTCTCGCCTGTCGCCCGCGCAAAGCCGGGCGATGTGTGCTACATCCTGTCCCGTCGCAATCGTGACGACCTTCTCACCTGCAATGCCTCTGCGATTTTCTGCGAAAAGGCGCTGGTGTCCCTGGTTCCCGCACACATTCCTGTCCTCGTCGCGAAGAGCGCGCAAACGGCGTTTGCACTCGCAGGTGCACTTCTGCATCCCGAAGGGCTTCGGCCTGTCCGCATGACCAGCGAAAAGGCACAAATATCGGCCTCCGCCCATGTTGATCCGACTGCACGGTTGGAAGATGGCGTCGAGGTTGAAGCGTTCGCCGTGATCGGCGCTGGCGCCGAGGTTGGAAGCGGCACGCACATCGGTCCGGGGGCCGTCATCGGCCCGGGCGTACGCATCGGTCGGGATTGCACGATCGCGGCGGGCGCTACGGTCCAGGTCGCCCTGGTCGGCAACAATGTCATCATTCACAATGGCGCCCGCATCGGCCAGGACGGTTTTGGCTATGCGCCGGGTCCGCGCGGCATGATGAAGATCGTCCAGGTCGGACGGGTCATTATCCAGGATCACGTCGAGATCGGTGCCAACACCACGATCGACCGGGGCACCATGGATGACACGGTGATCGGTGAGGGCACGAAGATCGACAATCTTGTGCAGATCGGACACAACGTGCGCATTGGCCGGCATTGCGGCATCGTCAGCCAGGTCGGCATTGCCGGCAGCACGGTCATTGGCGACGGCGTGATGATCGGTGGCGCCGCCGGTGTCAACGGTCACATCAAGATTGGGGACGGGGTCCAGATTGCCGCCATGAGCGGCGTCCTGGCCGACGTGCCCCCGGGCGAGAAATACGGCGGGATCCCGGCCCGCCCGTTGAGGGATTATCTGCGCGAGGTGGCCGAGACATTGAGCCGCTACGATAGCCGCGCCAAGGACAAAGGAGCCAGCAATGACTGACGCCATCAAGACCGAGTTGGGATCGGCTGATATCCTCGAGATCATGAAGCTTCTGCCTCATCGTTATCCCTTCCTTCTAGTCGACAAGATCATCGAGATCGATGGCGACGACTCGGCCATCGGGATCAAGAACGTGACGGCGAACGAGCCGCATTTCACCGGTCATTTTCCGGATTCGCCGATCATGCCGGGTGTTCTTCTGATCGAGGGCATGGCCCAGACGGCTGGCGCGATCTGCGCCCGCAAGCAGGGCGAGGGCGGCAATCTCGTCTACTTCATGACCATCGATAATGCCCGCTTCCGCAAGCCCGTTGTTCCCGGCGACCGTGTCGAATTTCATGTGGTCAAGCAGAAGCAGCGCGGCAATATCTGGAAGTTTCACTGCGACGCCAAGGTCGACGGCCAGCTGGCAGCAGAAGCCGATATCGGTGCGATGATCATGCGCAAGGATGCGAAATGAGCACGATCGCCGCCACTGCCGTGATTCATCCGATGTCGGTCGTCGAAGCCGGCGCCGTGATCGGTGAAAACGTGCGGATCGGTCCTTTCTGCCATGTCGGGCCACAGGTCACGCTCAAGGCTGGTGTCGAATTGCTGTCCAATGCGGTCGTGACCGGCCTGACCGAGATCGGCGAAAACAGCCGCATCTTTCCCATGGCAGTCATCGGTGGCGTTTCGCAGAGCCTGCACGAGGCGGGTGCTGACTCCCGCCTGGTTGTCGGGGCCAGTTGCACCATGCGCGAAGGCGTGACGATGAACTGCGGCACGGTCGGCGGCGGCGGGATAACCCGGATCGGTGACCACTGCCTCTTCCTCGCCAATTCCCATGTCGCCCATGACTGTATTCTCGGCAACAATGTCATCCTGTCGAACAACGTCATGCTGGCAGGCCATGTGCGGGTCGAAGACCACGTGATCTTGAGCGGCGGATGCGCCGTGCACCAGTTCACCCGCATCGGCCGGAATGCCTTCATTGGCGGGCTGTCCGCCGTCAGCTACGATGTGATTCCCTATGGTATGCTGAACGGCAATCCAGGCATCCTGGGCGGCCTCAACGTCGTCGGCATGACGCGCGCCGGTATCGAACGTTCGGTCATCCATCAGGTCCGTCGCGCCTTTAAGCAGATCTTCGAAGGCGAGGGCTCTGCCCGTGCGAATGCTGCGGCAATCCGCGACGATTATCTGGACTGCCCACAGGTCATCGAAATCCTCGATTTCATCGCCGCTGAAAGCGACCGGGCGCTGTCTTCGCCCCATCGCGGCAAGAATTGATGCCATGACGGTCGCCAGCGCACCTGAAGGCCTGGCATCGAAACGCCGCCTTGCCATCATTGCAGGCAGTGGCAAGCTGCCGCTGTTTCTCGCCGAGGCCGCCCGTGCCACAGGCGAGGATCCATTCATTCTGCGCCTGAAACACGAGGCCGATGCGGACTGGCAGGGTTATGAGACGGCCGTCATCGGCGTTGGCGACATGGCCGGCCTGTCGGCTCTGTTCGACAAGCACCGGATCGGCCGTGTCGTGATGTCCGGCGCGGTCAAGAAGCGTCCGGCCTTTGGCGAGATCCGTGTCAATCTTCGGTCTATTCTGAAATTGCCGATGGCTTTGAAAACCCTTCTGGCCGGTGGCGACGACGCGGTCTTGCGCATGGTAATTTCGTTGATCGAAGCGCAAGGCTGCGAGGTGCTGGGGGCGCACGAGATCCTCCCCGGACTACTTGCGACCGTCGGCCCACTCGGCAAGGTGACGCCGTCGGCAGACGACCTGAAGGACATCGAGCGGGCCGCGGACGCGGCCGAGACGCTGGGACGGCTTGACGTGGGGCAGGGTGCCGTCAGCGTCGGCGGCCGGATCGTTGCCCTCGAGGGTGTAGAGGGGACCGATGCAATGCTCGCCCGTGTCGCAGGTCTTCGGGCCGAGGCACGCATTTCCCAGCGCCGCAAGGGTGTGATCGTCAAGCTTTGCAAACCGCAGCAGGACCTGCGTGCCGACCTTCCGACCATTGGCATTTCGACCGTGGAAAACGCCAGGCTGGCGGGCCTGGCCGGGATTGCCGTGGAGGCAGGGCGGGCTCTGGTGGTCGAACGCGAGGCGATGATCGAAGCCGCTGACGCGGCCGGCCTGTTCGTCATCGGCATCGAGCGTGCAGGAAAGGGTCCAACTGCATGAGCGGAAGAGTCCTGAAGATCGCCGTTATCGCGGGCGAGGTGTCTGGCGACCTTCTGGGTGCCGATCTGATCGCTGCACTGAAAAAGCGCCATTCAGGCCCGATCGAACTTATGGGCGTCGGTGGTGAAGCGCTGCAAGGGCAAGGGCTTCGCTCGCTCTTCGACTTTTCGGAATTGTCGATCATGGGCATCACCCAGGTGCTGTCGAAGCTGCCGCGCCTGATTCGACTGATTGCACAAACCTCCGACGCTATCGTCGCCGCACAGCCGGACCTGCTTTTGATTATCGACAGCCCCGATTTCACCCATCGGGTCGCAAAGAAGGTCCGCAAGCGCCTGCCGGATCTGCCTGTGGTCGATTATGTCTGCCCGAGCGTCTGGGCGTGGAAGGAATACCGTGCAAAGGCCATGTTGTCCTATGTCGACGAAGTGCTCGCCGTGCTGCCCTTCGAACCGGCAGTCATGCAGAAGCTCGGTGGTCCGACAACCCACTTCATCGGTCACCGTCTGACGAGTCATCCCGAGATCGTAAGGGTGCGCGAAGCCCGCAAGGCTCGGCCGCCGAGACGTGCGGGTGCGCCACGCACGATCCTGCTGCTGCCAGGCTCACGCGGCGCCGAGATAACGCAGCTCCTGCCCGTCTTCGGCGCGGCAATGACGGAGTTTGTCGGCCGCAACGGCGACACCCGTTTCCTGCTGCCGACCGTGGCGCGGCAGGAGGCGCGGGTCCGCGAAATTACCGCATCCTGGGCGATCCGGCCCGAGATCCTGCTCGGTGACGCGGCCAAATGGCAGGCCTTCGAAGAGGCGGATGCCGCGATTGCCGCCTCCGGAACGGTCATCCTGGAATTGGCGCTCGCCCATGTTCCTGTCGTCTCGACATACATGGGGGACTGGATCATCCGGATCGTCGCCGACCGGATCAAGGTCTGGACCGGTGCGCTTCCCAATTTGATCGCGGACTACGCCATCGTGCCGGAATATTTCAACGACGTGCTGCGTCCGGCAAGCCTGGTCCGCTGGGCCGAACGTCTGTCGACCGATACCCCGCAACGGGCCACGATGCTCTCGGGTTACGACGACGTC
>JARXAQ010000090.1 GCA_029865825.1 Rhizobium sp. | reverse complement strand
AGCCGGCTTCCCGCAGGAGGTCGACCAGCTCCGATTTCGAATTGAGAGACTTGACGTTGTTGACCCGCGCCCGACGGTTCGCCGGGAAGACGACAGCCGAGACTTCCATGAGGTCCAGATCGGTGATGATCTTCGCGGTTCCGTCCTGTCGGGAGCCGCTTTCGGGGATCATGAAGCCGATCGAAAGCCCGCCAACGTCACCTTGCGCCAGGTGCTGGTGAGCGTCCTTCCCGAAGCTGGTATTGAGGTTGATCGTGCCCTTGATGAAGAGGCCGAAACCGTCTTCGTGCATCTCCGTCCATCGGCCAATCGGTCGTGACGGATCATGCGCCCAGAGCATCGCGGGCATTGAGCCCTCGCGCTTGTGGTCGGCAATCGTGCGCTGAAACGCGCCTTTCTCGATGATATCGCCGTAGGCGTCAGGCGGTCCGCCAAACGCGCTGGCATACCCTTCGACCACGCCTTTCGATGCGGCGAACCGGAGTTCGAGCGGGGAAGTCATGCGGGTTGTCAAACCATTACGGCATTGGAGAGCGGATCGCATAGGCACACCTTCGGATAGGTCAAAACACGGGCCCCTTGGGCCATTCAGTGCTTCGCGTCCGGTGTGGTGGCCGGTCCTGTCGAAGGTGGTTCGTTGCCTTGTGCCCCGGTCCAGCCAGTGACACGAACAATCGATCCGACGCAAAGCTGCCTTCAAATCGCGGCGAAGTCAATGGCGGTCGCGGCGCGGAACGTTCTCGCCGGTCACCCTGTGGAAAAGTCCGGCATCGATCTTGTCGGCAACCTCGCGGAAAACGGCGGCGGTGCGAGGAGATCCGGCGATGTTGCAGGATTGGGCGGCGGCGAAGGTGAGCACTCGATCGAGCATCATCTCCATCGGCGCACCGTTATCGACCATCAGCTTCGCGGCGCGATGCTGGATTTCGTCGCAGAGGGCTTTCAGCGCTTCCAGCTTCTCTTCAGGGGTTGAGTTCGTTTCGGTCATGGTCTGTCCTTTCGGGTTTGCTTGATGTTGGCTGACCTCGCCAGCCGCTCGAAATCTTCCTTCGTCGGACCATCAGGACCGAACCGGGCCCGGATCTTCGCCGCCATTTCTCGCCCCTCGGCCCGGTAGCTCGCCCCATAGGCCAGGCGGCGAGCGCGTCGACACTCGTCAGAGCAAGCGGCGCTTTTTGACCTCGGCTGACGCTGGAAATTCCGTCCGCACTGGACGCACTTGGCGCCGTCCGACGATGTGAAAGAAAATGCATCCCCAGGGGGAAAATTAACGGCATCATCCGTCTTTTCTTCAAAGTATTCAGATGCTTGTTGTTCTGTATCGAACAGTGTCCGGTTCATTTCGCGCATCTCCGGTAAAAAAACCTCCGAATGAGAGGGGCGCGGGTCTAGCGCTAAGGGTTTCCAAGACTTTGACCCTCCCCCCCTTCAGCGTATTGCCCTTTCCTCGCGCTGCTTCTCGCTGTCGTGGTAGGCCTTGCTCACGCAGTGAAGGTTGTCCGGATCCCAAAACAGCACCGGGTCTCCTCGATGCGGCTTCCGATGGTCAACCACGGCGCTGTTCGGTGCGGGATGCTTCGCTATGCACAAGACTTTGGTGACTTGGCATGTGTAGTGATCACGAAGGAGGATCTGGTGTCGCAGCTTTTGCCACCGCGCCGTCTTGTACCAGCCGCGATGCTCTAGCTGCGAATCTCGCTCGCGGTGTCGTGCCTGCTCATCACCAGCCGCTCGGCCTATACGTGGGGCAAGCGTGCCGATCCTCGGCTTTAGTGTCTTCAGTCTTCCCATCAGTTCTGTCTCCCTGTTTCGGCCGCAGCGCCCAGCAGGCTCGGGCCAAGCTGGTCGATCAGTAGGCGCAGCCCATCACCGCGCCTTCGCAGCTCCGCAAAGGTCGCCTCATCCATCATCGGTTCGGTCATATGCTCGATCGCCTCGGCGTGGGCGTGCCAACCGAGTGCTCGAAGATCCGCGTCCCATCGACGCTTGGCTTGCTCGGTCGCCGCTTCCAAATGCGACGGAGACTTTACAACCTTTGGTCGTGCAGATTGAGCCGCATTCGGTTGCCGCTCACTCACGCTCAAAAGCCTATTGCGGCCTGTCGGCTGGCTTTGCCGTGGCGGCTCTTCCACCCTCGAATTGCCATCGAAAGCCACCTGTCCACTCGCACCGGACGGCGCTATGGGTTTATTCGATTGGTTGCTTCGAAGGGTTTGTGGGCCATTTCTGTCACCTTTGACGGGGCCATTTCTGTCACCTTCAATGGACAAGATTGGCCCCTTGTCACCATCGTCTGACGGTCCCTCACCACTCATCATTCGACGGTCCCAATCGGCGACGATCGCGCTAAAGCGATCCCAGTTCGGCACGTAGCTGGCACGGTGCTGCTTGCCCCCGTGGCTGACCTTGGAGAAGAGCTTTAGGTTGCAAAGTGTCTCGGTCGCGCGCTTCACAGTGCGCTCGCCGACACCAAGCAGCGTCGCTAGTCGCCCCACACTTGGATCGCACTGCCCCGTTCGTTTGTTGTAGTGATCGATGATCGCGCCCGCGACTTGTCGGTCGCCAGCCGACAGACCAGGCGCGAGGTTCAGCGCTTTGTGCGCGAACAATATGTCGTGTTTTTTGAGCACTTGCATTGCCCGTTATCCTGCGTACCGCAGGGCGTGCGCCGTCTTGCAAGCCGCAATAGCTTCAGCCGCCGACAGATCGAAGCGCTGACGCATGAAGGGGATGATCGGCCCTAAGACCTCTTCGGGATTGGCAGCCAGCCAGGTTGCCGCCTCTACTGCCTTCTCATTTTTCGTGGGAAGCGCTTTAGAAGCACCAGTGTTTTCAACGGTGCCGTTTTGGCTGATGGGATATGTAAGGCGTTGATTTTTAGGAAGACGGGCACTTCCACCCTGTCCGCCACTTATCTCCTATAAGCCATACAGTTTTGTGACCTATTCGGGCCGTCCTTTTGCCCGTTTGCGGCTGAGGTGTCCGCGAACCCGCAGATTCCCTATCCGAATATCGCGGCCAGACGCATGAAATTCGAACGTAGTGACGCCTAAGGGGGCTCTAAGCGTGGCGCGCGAGGATGGCGAGAAGAGGCACCTGTGCCCTGAGGCGCATCAGAAGCAATGCCATTCCGCTGATCTTGCGTTGGATGAACAGCATCTCCGCCGGGGGCAGGCCGAAGCTCTGCCGGTCGAGTATGATCGGGGCCGCGAGAGAGCGCAGGACGGGCACCGGGCTACGGTCCTCGAAGTCGAAAAGGCCCTCTTTGTGTGCATGCAAGTGCCGCAATCCCGTCTCCGCGATGGACTTCAGCGCAGCACCGTGACGAGCCATCTGCGCTGCCGAGAGAAAGCCCATTGTATGCAGGCACGCGAGCACGCGGTCGGGATCCTTCGCCAGACCAGCGCGCAGCAGCCCTCGATAGGCCTCGGTCGCATTTGATCCGACAGATCTGACAGCCCCGAAATCAAGAAGGACGATGCGGTTCGTCTCCGGCTGCCAACGAAAATTGGCAAAGTTCGGATCTGTCTGCATGCGGCCGAAGTCGAATAGCTCGCGCAACACCAGGTCGAGCAAAGCCGCTGCCGCGCCATGACGCTGTTCGTCGGAGGCGTCCGCAAGGGTTTCTATCGGAACTCCGCTGAGGAAATCCATTGCCAAGACCGTTGGCCGGAGAAGGTCGTCGACCGGTTCTGGTACGACGAAGCGGCGGTCACCAGCAAGAAAGGCGCCGAACCTGCGCATCTCGTCGGCCTCGCGCAGGTAGTCCGCCTCCTCGTGCAATTGCTGTTTCGCTTCCGAAAGCAACGGCGAAATGTCGAGGCCCGCCGGCAGGAGTCCGGATAGCCTGAGCAGCGTGGCGACATTGTGGATATCGGCGTCGATGCTCGCGGCAATGCCGGGATATTGCACCTTTATCGCGAGCTCGCGCCCGGACGCCAAGCGGGCTCGATGCACCTGTCCAATGGAGGCGGCCGCGATCGGCTTCATGTCGAATCGGACGAATCGGCGCCGCCAGTCCGGCCCCCAGGCGGCCGCCAGTGCGCCGTCGAGTTGGTGTTGTGGCATGATGTGCGCGGAATCGCGCAGCTGCGCGAGGATGGTGGTCAATTCCGCCGGCAGCATGTCCCCGGCATCGAGCGAAATCATCTGGCCGAGCTTCATGGCGGCACCCCGCAGCCGAGACAGCTGGTCGGTAACCCTGAGCGCGTTGGACGGCGTCAGCAGCAGGTCCGACAGCTGAGGCCTTTCGCCCTGTGCCAGCCGTCGCAGGCCTTCGCCCAGCACGCCGGTCGCCACACCACCGGCAATCTGGCCGAAGGCGGCAAGGCGAGCGAGGCGTCCTTGCGGAACCGGCCGAAAGCGATCGCTCATCGCAGCCACCGTTGCAGGCGGGGTCTGAAGCGCAGGAAGGTGCGATAGGCTCGCTCGAACAGCGGCGTGGCCGGCGGCCAGCCGGCCAGCAGGCCGAGCGGGCGCAAGATCGGGATTGCCCGCCACATGGCGGCAAAGGCCGCCGCCCCGGAAAGCAGGCGACCCGCTTCGAGCGCATGGAAGCGGGCGAGAATCTCGGCGCGGTCGACAGGGCAGTCCGTGGCCGTGTCGCAGGCGTCGACAAAACGAATTGCGCCACATCGGTCGAGTTTTCGCATCAGCGCGATCTCTCGCTGGCATAGCGGGCAGCCGCCGTCGAACCAGACCGTGACCGGCTCATTCATGATGCATCTCCTGAAGCCGCCAGCAACATCGGTATCTTTTCCTTCAGCGCAAAAAACCCTTTCCGGCAATGGGGCCAGGCGCGGGCATCCCAGCCACGCCGATGCTCGGCAAGCCGCAGCCCATCCGCTGCCGCTGCCGCGCGGAGCGACGCCAGTCTGTCGGCGATCGGCCCGACGGGCACGAAGCCTGTCACGATCTGCTGGCAGCCGAGGGCTCTCGCAGCACTGAGATCGTCCGCCGTCAAAGCGCCGAGTGCCGCCGCATCCGGCCATCTTTGCCCGGCACGCTCCAACCCATCCGAGAGGGCAATGCGGTCGGTTTCGCTCTCTCCCGGTAGAAAGGCAAGGGCGGTCACCAACAGCGTGTCAGCCAGCGGAAGGGTGTCCAGCGACAGATCCTCGACGGTAAGCAGCAGCAGGCTGGGTACGCCCGGTTCGGGGCGAATGGCTGCGCGGGGCGTTGACGCTGTCGGCACTACGATGCTGTCCGCAGGAACAAGAGCCTTGCGCGCCAGCCCCTGGGCCGAAAATCGGCCATGGGTCATTGCGCGGATACGCTCGGGGTCCGCCAGATAGGTCTTGCCCACAGTATGCAATCCCGCAACCCAGCGCCACGAGAGGGTGTTGGAGGCCGGGTCGCCATCCATGAGCCGGCGGAGCATATGGGCCGCCCCCAGCTCCCAGGGCAGGCTGAGCGTGAAGATCCAGATCGAGGCGAACTGCATGCGCGCCCAGTTGTGCAGATAACCGGTGTCGTGCAACTCCGCGGTCCAGGCATCGAAGCAGTCGATGCCGCTGCGTCCTTCCACGGCCTCAAGATAGCGGCGTGCCAAATCCGGGTTTCGGTCGAGCAGCGCCGCTTCTCGCGCCACGGCTTGCAAATAGTCGAGCCAGACGGAAGGACGTTGTTCGAGCCACCCTTTCCAATAGGTCCGCCAGAACACCTCGCTGACGAATTTTTCGGCCCCCGCCGCTCCGTGGTATTCCAGAACGACGGAGATAACCTCATCCTCGCTGATCAGGCGCCGACGCAGCGCGGCCGACAAGCGCGAAACATGCTGGTGGTCACCCGGACCCCGGTCGATGTTGCGCAGTCGAGCGTAGTGAGCGCCTGCTGCGGGCACGAAGTCCCGCAACCGTTCCAGCGCCGCCGCGCGGCTCAGCGGGAAACCGTATGCAATGGAGGGTGACGATGCTGTATCCACGAAGGGTATCCTGTCGGGCGGATTGGCCCACTCTCATCTTGAACTACGCCTGGGCGATGCCCCCGGATCAGAGGGGAGAGTGCTGCAGGGTGCGGCATCGCGCCGCCTGCCTATCAAGGATGTGATAGGCAGGACGGGAAACTCCGGCTCCTATGACGTGGCACGAGGCCCCGGGATCTGGCGAGCCGATTTCCGATCGGTTCGGTGCCCCCTATTCGATCATATCCCCTTGGTTCTCGGGGGCGAGGGGGTTTCCCCCGTCGGGCCTGCCTAATTCCTAACCACGAAGCATTGCATTTTGCGCATAGCTGCAGTGCAGCATTGAGGCTTGGAAACGGCGGCTATCGGAGTATGATCACAGTCATCGAAGCAATGCACCTCCTCCCGCAGAGCTTCGACGCAGGACGACCACTCCTCCTCCCAAGGTCGTCCTACAGAACACCGGCACTCCTCCTCCCAGTCGGTGTTCAATATTTCGAAAAGCCTGCCGCACCTCCTCCCGCGGCAGGCTTTTTCGTTTTGGGCGTCTTTTCAATATGTACCCCGTCGTAGCCATCGGACTTGCGCCCCATGGCTGATCCAATAACAGCCGAGTTAAAGGGCCCTCAGGCCAGCCCCAAGAATTACAGCATCATCTCCCCCAG
>JARXAQ010000143.1 GCA_029865825.1 Rhizobium sp. | reverse complement strand
GTTTCGTCGTCTTCTGGATTGTCTCCGCTGTCGCCGCTGTGGCCTTGCATGCGGCCGTCAATTGGGGAGAGCCTTCGGAGATGGTCGGGGCCTCCGGCGTCATATCCGCGTTGATGGGGGCAGCCTGCCGGTTTGCGTTTGGCGGACGTTTGCGCGGCGGCCCGGCTTCTGGCGATAGCGAGCCGCCTCTGCTGTCGATCCCCGCGGCTCTGTCGGACCGCACCGTTCGCATTTTCATCCTGGTGTGGTTCCTGGGCAATATCGCGATCGCCGTCGGTCTGCCGTTGATGGGATCTGATTCCGGCGCCATCGCCTGGGATGCCCATATCGGCGGCTTCCTCATGGGCTTCTTCGGGTTCCAGCTCTTCGACCGTCGGAAGCCCTGAAAACACCCCCTTCCAATCAACATATTGCATTCCACTTGATTAAGAGGCACCCTTTTTGAGCGCAGGTCTGGGTTGGGACCCGGGGAGGGAGCTGCGCACGCGCAGCCACCAATGCGAGGAGGAAATCATGCCATCATCAGCCAGAAGCATACTCGAGCAAAAGGGCCGGAACGTCATCACCATCAGTCCGACGGTGACGCTCGGTGAAGCCGCCCGTGTTCTCGACGAAAACAAGATCGGTGCCGTCGTCGTCGTCGGCATGGAGAACCGGATTGTCGGGATCTTTACCGAACGCGACGTCGTGCGGGCTCTAGGGTCCGCCGGGCGCGATGCCTTCGATCAGGCGGTCTCGGGTTTCATGACGGCCAATGTTTATCGTTGCCGTGAGGAGACGACGGTGGACGAGTTGATGGAGTTGATGTCGAGCCGCCGTTTCCGTCACGTGCCCGTCGAAGACAGCGGTAAGCTGTCGGGCATCATCTCGATCGGTGACGTGGTGAAATCCCGCATCCGTGAGATCGAAGCAGAAGCCGAACATATCAAGGCTTACATCGCAGGCTGACAATTGACACTGTGCGGCACGGGCGTGGTCGATCGACCCGCCCGCTGCCTTTACCGCAGCACGGCTTCCTGCATGCGTCGGATCTCGCCGACGCGCGATTTGGCCTCTTCATATCCGCGGTCAATGGCTTCGCCAGCACGATGAAATTCGGACAAGCCGATATCGTTCAGCCGGGGATGCAACGCCAGATCCGGCGGGTCGCCGGCGAGACGTGCTCGGGAAATGCGGTCCTGGATGATGTTGAAGGCCTGAACCATGACGCCCGTCAGACCAACTTTGCTCGGTGCGCGCTCTTCGACATGATCGGCAGGAGGAGAAGCCTTGTGCTTGACCACTGCCGAGCGTCCGAAGACGTCGTAGTGCAGATTGACGGCCATCACTAGCGGTTGCTCGTAGGCGCGGCAGACCGATACCGGGACCGGGTTGACGAGGGCGCCATCGATCAGCGTGCGATTGTTGCAGCGTACCGGCTCGAAAATGCCGGGAAGGGCATAGGAGGCGCGCAGGGCCGTGATCAGGCTGCCGCCGTCGATCCATACCTCATGGCCGCTGTTCAATTCAGACGCCACCGCAACGAAGGGTTTCGGCAACTGCTCGACCGTCAGGCCTTCGAGATGCTCCTGCATGCGTTTGGTGAGGCGCATGCCGCCAAGCAACCCGCCACCACCGATGGTGAGGTCGAGCAGCGAAGCGATGCGGCGCATGGTGAGCGACCGTGCAAAGGCCTCCAGTTCATCGAGTTTCCCGGCGAGATAGCACCCGCCCACCAGTGCCCCGATCGAGGTGCCGGCGATCATGCCGACTTCGATACCCTCTTCGTCGAGGGCACGGAGCACGCCGATATGCGCCCATCCGCGGGCTGCCCCGCCGCCAAGCGCCAGCGCCACCTTGGCCTTGCTGCGTGCGTCGATTGGAACAGGTGGTGCTGTTCCCTGTTTCGTGCCGTCTTTGTTCGGCTGTGCAACAGTGGCACCGCCGCCTGTCATCATATTCCAGTTCAGCATCTCCAGAACCCCATTTCGCTGAACACTCCGAAGGACATTAGGACACTGTCTGCTTACGAATTCGTTAGGGGCAGCCGGCCTATCTCACTGGCCGTAAACCGCATCCGGGTCGAAGTGGCGGTGACCGTCTGCAATCGTCAGCACGGGCCTGACGCCATCGAGCTGGGCGGTGCGGTAAAAGCAGGAACGACGCCCAGTGTGGCAGGTCGCCTCATGGCCCGCGACTTCGACCTTGAGCCACAGGGCATCCTGATCACAATCGACTCGAATTTCCTTGACCGTCTGCAGATTGCCGGAGCTTTCGCCCTTCTTCCAGATCTTCGCTCTTGAGCGGCTGAAATAATGGGCGATCCCGGTGTCGAGCGTGAGCGCGATAGCCTCGGCGTTCATATGGGCCACCATCAGCAACTCACCGTCGCGCGCATCCGTCACCACCGCAGTGACGAGGCCGGTTGCGTCGAACTTCGGCGTGAAAGCAAGACCCTCCTCGAGAATCGCCTTATCGGGAGAGGGCTGGTCGAAATCGATTGGCGGCATCGGCTGAACTCTGTCGGATGTCACCGGAGCCGGATCATGGACATGAAGCGCGCCTGCTCGGCGGCATTGTCCTTGAAAGCACCGGTAAAGGTTGTGGTGAGCGTCGTGGACCCGGTTTTCTGGATTCCGCGCATGGCCATGCACATATGCTCGGCCTCAAGAAAAACGGCAACCCCGCGTGGCCGCAGCGTCTCGTCGATTGCCTGGGCGATCTGCGCTGTCATGTTTTCCTGCGTTTGCAAGCGGCGGGCAAAGACATCGACGACACGGGCAATTTTCGAAAGCCCCAGCACGCGCCCCTTCGGCAGATAGGCGACATGCGCCTTGCCCATGACGGGCAGCATGTGGTGTTCGCAATGGGAGAAGAAGGATATGTCACGGACCAGCACGATATCGTCATACCCGCCGACCTCCTCGAAGGTCCGGCCGAGAACCTCGTCGAGGTCGACGCCATAGCCTGAAAACAGCTCCTCATAGGCCTTCGCAACGCGGGCCGGCGTATCGAGCAGGCCCTCACGTGCCGGGTCGTCACCGGCCCAGAGCAACAGCGTGCGAACCGCAGCTTCCACTTCCTCGCGGGTCGGGCGCCGCATCTCGGCCGGCAGTTTTTTGACGATGGCATCCATGCCTTTGATCTCCCGGTCCCGATCGGTATCGGCCGCTTGTTTGGCTTTTGGCGATTGTAAAGGCGTAATGCGGCACATAAAGCAAGTCCGTTCATGAAAATTGAGGAGCCGCGCACGCCGGTGCGACCATAGACGCGTTTGTCCTCGGCCTGCCAGTTGGATATAATAGCGCCCTGAGCACGAAAAAAGGCACTTCTTGCGACGATGATTGCAGCAAAGCCGCGATCTATCCCTATATACGAGCCGAGCAACAGCGCGGATTGATCATGGACGACATCTACAACGCCAAGATTCTGGATTTTGCCGGCAATATCGGCCGCATCGGCACCCTGCCGGAGGCGCAGGCCGTGGCGGAAAAACACTCCAAGCTCTGCGGATCGCGGGTCAAGGTCTATCTCAACCTGCAAGATGGCGTGGTCTCGGATTTTGCCCATGAGGTGAAGGCCTGCGCCCTTGGCCAGGCCTCTTCCGGCATTATGGCCCGCCATGTTGTCGGTTCGACGGCTGATGAATTGCGGAGCGCGCGCCTCGACATGCTTGCCATGCTCAAGGAGGCAGGCGAGGGCCCCTCCGGCCGCTTCGAGGACATGCGCTTCCTGAAACCCGTGCGCGACTACAAGGCGCGTCATGCCTCCACCATGCTGACCTTCGATGCCGTGGTCGATTGCCTCGATCAGATCGAGCATGGGGACCGGACGGCCGAGGCCAGCTGACTATGTGTAACGCGCCCGACTGTCAGCACGGCGCACCGCAGTCGCGCGGCCGCAATTGGGCGGGGCCTTTCGCCAAGACCCCCGGCCGGCTCTTCGGCATGGGCTTCATCCGGCTCTATCAGCTGACGGTCTCGAGCATCATCGGCAGTTCTTGCCGTCACATGCCGACCTGCTCGGAATATGGCTACGAGGCCGTCGCGCGTCATGGCCTCTGGTCGGGTGGCTGGCTGACGCTGTTTCGCGTCACGCGCTGTGGTCCAGGTGGCAGCTGGGGAGTCGATCCTGTGCCCGAGGCGCTGGCGCCACCGCTGCGCTGGTATGCGCCCTGGCGCTTCTGGCGTGTCGGCCGCCAAGGCTCGCACTGACTTGACGAATCGGCGCTGCAGTTCTCCATGAGCGTACGGAAGGAAACCGTGCTGCGGAGTGCCTAACATGCCCATGCCCCTCGAATATCGCCAGGCCTCGGCCGATTTCGATCGTTTTATGAAAGACCTTGTCGCCACCTCGATGCTGACCTCGTCGCATCAGGCCTATACGATGCTCCAGGCGGTCTTCTACGTCTTTCGCCGCCGCCTGACAGTCGCCGAGGCTATTGCCTTTGCCGGTGTTCTGCCGCCGGTCCTGCGGGCGATCTTCGTCAGTGACTGGCACCTCGACGAGCCGAAGCTGCCGTTTGTCCCGCGGGATGAACTGCAGAAAGAAATCCGCGCCTTTCGCCACGACCATAACCTCTCGACCGAGACTGCTATCGAGGACGTTGCAGAAAGCCTGAAGCGGCATGTGGATGGCAGAGCCTTCGAACGCCTCCTTGCCGGCTTTGCACCAGAAGCACGGCAGTTCTGGAGGCTCGGCCCCGCCTAGCAAGATCCTTTACTCCGCAGCGCATTCGTCCTATTGAGCGCCGGTAAATCGCGGGATCCAACCCGCCCCTTTCACCACCCGCATTCGTTGGCGGGACTGGATCAGGAGACATAGCATGTCCGCTTCCGTATCTCTCACTTTCCCCGATGGTTCCATCCGCGAATACGCCGCCGGCACGACCGGTGCGCAGGTCGCCGAATCGATCTCCAAGTCGCTCGCCAAGAAGGCTGTCGCGATTGCCCTCGACGGCACCGTGCGCGACCTCTCCGATCCCGTGGTGGACGGTAAGATTGAGATCGTCACCCGCACCGACCCGCGTGCGCTGGAACTCATTCGCCACGATGCAGCCCATGTGATGGCGGAAGCCGTGCAGGAATTGTGGCCCGGCACCCAGGTGACCATCGGTCCGGTGATCGAGAACGGATTCTATTACGACTTCGCCAAGGAAGAACCTTTCACGCCCGAAGATCTGCCGAAGATCGAGAAGCGGATGAAGGAGATCATCCA
>JARXAQ010000210.1 GCA_029865825.1 Rhizobium sp. | reverse complement strand
CTGAAGATGCCGTCGATAGCTGCCGTCCTTCAAGACCGAGAGCACCAAGTCTGCCGACAGCGCCGGGCCGGCGAAGGACGCGGCGATCTTCAGGTCGGTGAGGCCCTCGATCCAATCGGCCCGTGCGGCGATGTAACCGATGCGCGTTGCGGCCGACAGGGTCTTGGAAAAACTGCCGACATGGATGACCCGCCGAAGCCCGTCGAGGGCCGCCAAGCGCGGGGCCGGCTGCTGCTCGAAATCGGCAAAGATGTCGTCTTCGACGATGGTGAGGTCGGCCGACTCGGCGATCTTCATCAGTCGATGGGCAACGGATGGCGACAGCGTCGCGCCGGTCGGGTTGTGGATGCCGGAATTCGTCACGTAAAGGCGTGGGCGATGGGTGGCGACAGCGGCCGCAAAGGCGTCGAGGTCAGGGCCGGACGGCGTGTGGGGGATGCCGATGATCTTTGCCCTATGGGCGCGCAAGAGGGCGAGGAAGTTGAAGTAGCAGGGATCGTCGACGAGAACGGTATCGCCGGGTTCGAGCAGGAACCGGCAGACGAGATCGATCGCCTGTGTGCCGCTTTCGACCAAAAGGATCCGGGAGGGTTGCGCCTCGATGCCGCTCTCGGCCATCCGGCGGGCGAGATGCTGGCGCAGGGGCAAAAGGCCGAGCGGCGTGCCGTATTCGGTGAGGCGCGCGGGCTCAGCGCGTGACAGGGACCGCAGCGCCCGGCGCAAGTCCTGTTCCGGCATCCAATCGGGCGGCAGCCAACCGCAGCCGGGTTTCAAGGCGTCGACCGAGGCTTCCAGCGATTGCCGCGTAACCCAGAAGGGATCCACAGCGCGGTCGAGGCGGGGGGCGAGGTCGGCCAGCAGGAGCGGGGCCTGTGTGGCGAGCACATAATAGCCGGAACCGGGACGGGCCTCGATGACGCCCTCGGCCACCAGCCGTTCATAAGCCTCCACCATCGTCGAGGGGGACACGCCGAAGAGGTCGGCGCCCTTGCGGATCGAGGGCAATCTGGCGCCGGGACCAAGGCTCCGGTCGGCGATGCGGGTGCGGATGGCGGCCATGACCCGTGCCGTACGGCCGGTGGGGGACGCGTCAGCGTCGCCGTTCGCCGGCGGCCGTGGTGCGAGCCGGGTCCTGTCCTGTGCTTTGGCTGCATCCATGCGTGTTGCTTCCGTCATCCATACAGTTTGATCAAACCGTACTCTTTTGTCTCTGCCGAGTCGAGGGCGGCGCGGTTAGGGTCCGGCCAACAGGCAAGCGGGTCGCCGGACGCGGGTCCGGGTTCGCACACCGCCGCTGAAGGCCAGACGAGGAACAGGGTTTTATGGACAGGACGAGGCTGGGTTTCTGGAACGGGGCATTGGGCATGCTGATCTTCTCGGCCTCTTTGCCGGCGACGCGGGTGGCGGTGCAGGGGTTCGATCCGGTGTTTCTGACCACCGCGCGGGCGGCGATCGCCGGGCTGCTGGCGCTGGCCGTCCTGATGGTGCTGAAGACCCGGCGGCCGCTGCGGGGTGATCTCGTCTCGCTCGTCGTGATTGCGTTCGGTGTGGTGCTCGGCTTTCCGCTCTTAACGGCGCTCGCCCTGCAGCATATCACCTCGGCGCAGTCGCTGGTCTTTATCGGGCTGTTGCCGTTGTCGACCGCCGTCTTTGGCGTGTTGCGCGGGGCGGAGAGGCCGAAGCCGGTGTTCTGGGGTTTTTCGCTCGCCGGCAGCCTGATCGTCGTGGGCTTCGCCGTTGCAAGCGGCGGGCCGGCCTCGCTTGCCGGCGACCTGCTGATGATCGCGGCCATTCTGGTCTGTGGGCTGGGATATGCAGAGGGCGGGCGGCTGACGCGGCAGATCGGCGGCTTTGCCGTGATCGCCTGGGCGCTGGTGCTGGCCTTGCCGATGATGCTCTTGCTTACCCTGGTGCTCAGGCCCGAGACCGTGGCCGATGTGACGGCCGGGCAATGGCTGGGGCTCGCTTACGTCTCGCTGTTTTCCATGCTCATCGGTTTCGTCTTCTGGTATCGCGGACTGGCGCTGGGCGGGATCGCTGCCGTTGGCCAACTGCAGCTTCTGCAGCCCTTCTTCGGCCTGGCGCTGGCGGCCCTGCTGCTCGGCGAGAGCGTCAGCTGGGGCATGGCGGCGGCGACGGTTGCCGTGGTGGCCTGCGTGGCGGGGGCACGGCGATACGGGCGGTGATGTGAGCGGGCAGAGGTCCTGCCGGGCCGAGGACCCGAGTTAAGGTTAATGAAGCGTTTCGATTGACCCTGTCGGCTGGTGCATGCGTATGTCGGTTTTCTCATGGACGGGAAGGCGGGATCATGCAGACCCAGAGACTGGACGGGCTCGATATCGCCAAGGGCATCGCCATCCTGCTCGTGGTCTACGGCCATGTGATGCGTGGGCTGCAGGTGGCGGGTCTCGTGTCCTTCGACGGCGTCTGGGGGTATGTGGACTATCTCGTCTATACCGTGCACATGCCGGTCTTCTTCGTCGTTTCCGGCTTTCTCTACGAGGGCGGCCGGGCGAGGCAGGCCCAGGTGACCGGTGCTGCGCCATCCTTCTGGCGACCCAAGCTTCTGACGATTGCGTGGCCTTATTTCTTCTGGTCGAGCGTGCATCTCGTCTCCCAGGCGGCAATGAGCGGCTCGGGCCTCGTCAACAATGGCACGAGCCTGGATCGGATCGCCACCATCGGCTGGGATCCGGTGTCGCCCTTCTGGTTTCTCTACGCGCTGTTTATCGCCTTCACCGTCAGTTTCCTGTTGCAGACGCTGTCGGCACGGATGGTGACGCTCGCGGCCTTCGTGGCGATGTTCGTCGTGCACCGGTTGCAGGTGCCGCCGCTGTTCGGCGATCTCGCCTACGGGCTGGTGTATTTCTCGATCGGACGGCTGGTGTTTTCCGAGAGGCTGACGGCGCCTTTGCGCTCTGTCGTGACGCTCGGGCTGGCGACGGCAGGGTTCGTGCTGTCCGCCACCATCGCCTATCGCCTGGACCTCGACGTCCGGCTGGCGACGATCGGCACGCTGTGCGGCCTGATCGCCTTCTTCATGCTGTCGACGCTTCTGGCGGGCTCAGCGTTGCGCCGGCCGCTGGTCATCCTCGGACGCTGCACCATGGGCATCTATGTCATGCATATCCTGGTCATCGCGACGGTCCGGGCCGTCGGCCTCAAGGTGCTGCATCTCGATCTGCTGTCGGTGGTGATCGGCTGCGTCGCGCTGGCCGTGGCGCTGCCGCTGACCGCCCAGGTGATCGCCAACCGGATCGGCATTGCCCGCTTCGTCGGGCTGCAGACCCGGCTCGACGACGTGCTCTGGCGCAGGCGGGGAAATATCGTTGCGGGCGAGTGAGGGGGGGGCTTTGCCGCCGTCAGCGCCATTCGTGCAGTTTGTCGCCCGCGAGCGGCCGGGCGGTGACCAGCGGCAGGATGTCGCCTGACCGCTCCGCATAGGCCACGGCCTCGGCCTCGTCGTTGAGACCGATGAAGATCATCGACAGCGTTTTCGCCTTCGGCGCACCCTTTTTGCGATAGGACAATTTCACCGCGCAGTGCGGATAGGCCTCATCGAGCACGGCGCTTTCGGGCAGGGCATCGGAGAGCGCCAAATGGGCGCCGAGGCCGAGGAAACGGTCGATCGCGGCAAAGGCTACCGCCTCCGGCAACTGCTTGTTTTCCGTCGACTTCGGCGCGCGGCCCCAGAACAGGCTGTCGACCACGCCCTTCGCCCGCTTCGACTTCACCACGACGAGACCGCCGGCCGCGACGAGTTCCAGATGGGCGTCCCAGGTCTGGAAGAGGTCTGGGGATTGGTGGAGTTCGGTGAGGAGGGGGCGGAGGGTTGTGGTGAGGTCGGCGTAGAGGGATGCGGGCATGGGCGGGGGGTCTCGGGGTGTGTTGGCGGGGTTTGGCGGCCTCGTAGCATGGTGGGGGCGGGGGGGATATGCTCAGTTCACTTCCGGCGTGAGGTCGACACGGCTTTCCTTGCCGTCCGGCGTCTTCAGCACGAGTTCGACGCCGCCGCCGATGGAGCGCATGTAGCGGACGACGGAGGAGAGGAGGACGTCATCGGCGCGCTCGATCTTCGAGACGGTGTTCTGCGTCATACCGGCCCGGGCGGCGACATCCTGCTGGGTGGCCTGCATGGCCTTGCGGACCTCGGCCAGCGCCTTGCCGAGCCGCCGCTCGTTGCGCTTGGCGTCTAGGCGTGTGCGGACATCGTCGGGCAGTTCGGCGCGAAGGGTTTTCCAGTCAGTGTCCATTGTGTTTCTCCTTCAGCCAGGCTGAAAAGCGGGTATCGGCCTTGCGGATCAGGGTCTTGTAAAACAGCGTCTGACTCATGCCCTGCTTGTCGCCGCCGCAGAGGATGATGGCGCTCTGGGCTTGGTCAAAAGCGAATGCGAAACGCCAGACCTGTTTGCCGAACCGCACCCGTATTTCCTTCATGTTGGCATGGGTGGAACCTGCCAACGTGTCCACTTCGGGCCGCCCGAGGAAGGGTCCGTCGTCTTCGAGGTGGTCGAGAACCTCGCCGACCAGTTCCTTCAGGCCCATTTCCAGAGCCTTCCATTCGGGGACAAATTCGGGATGAAATTGCACCTTGTATGGCATTGGTTGATCCCAAAATATATCTTTGAAGATATGGTGTCAATGTCGTGGATGTCTTGAGGGACGCTGTAGCTAAAAGTTGGGGGATCGTTGTTGTGTTGTCTGAGCCAAGCCTCCGCTTGTCACTCGCTCGATGTATCGCGCGATGTCTTAGCGTTTGGAGCGCGCGGGAGGCTTGGCAGCCAATTAGGCCCACTTGCCGAATACCTGCGCTGATCGTTAAGCCAGCCAAGTTTCAGAAACTTAATCTCAACCGCCTTTCTCGACGCTGCAAAATATGACGATAACTCCCCCAGCAGCTCCAAAAAGGGCCCGTAGTTCCAGGGCGAGTCATCCACGTATATGTATCCAAAGCCTCTGTCTCGCAGGCCTAAAATGACTTTGAATTCGTCTGTCTTTCTTTTGAGCACATTCGTAGGCAGCAGTAGATGAGAAGCAAACTCGTTCGCCTGATACTCTAAACGACGCAGATCCTGTTGACCGTCAGTTCCATCGTCAACCGAATCTATATCGGTTTCGATGACTGATTCCGCGTGTATGAACTCGCTATGATTTAGACAAAAATGGCCTATTTCATGCGCCAGAGTAAAACGCATGCGGTTGGGGTCCCCGTGGCGGTATATCTCTACGGATTTGGAGCTGAAATTTGCTCTACCCAATATTTCTCTTCCGTAGTCGTCTAGAAGAATTCGGCCGCTGTAATGCAGACTTAAACTCAAATGTTCGCAAACTCGTTCTAAGTTTGACGGGCCTGATACATAGCCAGTAGAGCTCGCCACCGATGCTGCGACTTCTGCAATGGACGCGGATGAAAGAAACGGAACTGAGTTTCGTAGCGACGAAATTTCCTCGCAAAAGCTTCCGTGCATCTTTCCAAGTAGATGCCCAAGAGATGCGAAGCATACCCCATCGTACAGTCCCGAGAACTTAAGGTGTCTCGATCTTGACTCTCCGGTAAATATGTTCGAGCTGATTAACTCGCGGTCTGAAGCAATGATTCCAATCCGAGCTATGACCAAGTCTAAACCCATCGGATTGTATTTCGCTAACCCGAGGCCTCTCTCACGAATAATATTCTCTGCGCCAGACTGAATCGCATTACGTACAACCATCACTCCTTTGGCATTGTGCCTGAATACTGAGCTAAGCTTATCAGAAAACGATCGGACCTTTTCGTCTGGTAGGGCGCTTCTGTAGTTTTTACACTCAAGAACGGTGTAGTAACTTGGTTGACTTGATCCCGGCTGGTAGGTTTCAACAACGACATCAAACTCGATTTTGTTTTTGCGTTCTTTGCAAAAGTATTTTTTCTTCTTGAAGATTTTGCTGTTGTTTGGGTGGGATAAGCCATATATCAACTCACCTCGACGTTGCTGGTCGAGAAGAAACTGGTAGAGGTGGTCCTCTAGCTCATCACCTTTTCCGTTGAACTCACCTTCTATCCTGGAAAGTTGCGGTTTCTGACGGTCAAACTCGTTCATTGTTTATAACACAATTCCATCGTGACCGAGCTACAATTTTGGGTTGTTGCTCAGGCGTTCAGTTGCCTCTTCTCGATCCTAATGCGCGACCTGCAGCATTGCTTCTGGGTGACTCTAACAGACGAAACTCACTGTCAGATCACCTGCTGTTCAGCACACCATGGCTCTGTTCACCGCCATTGAAGTTGATGCAAGAAACCTGACCCCAATCCGTCATGCTCGGCCTTGTGCCGAGCATCTGCCGTGGTGCCCCCATTCTCGACGTCGCCATGTACCGCTCGTGGCAGCAGATCCTCGGGACTGCGCCCGAGGATGACGGCGGTGGGCCTTGTGGGCACGAAAAACCCCGCCAGATTGCTCCGGCGGGGTTCTCAATTCGTTCAATCTTCAAGCGCTAATCCGAGTTCTCAGAACTCCACGGCCCGATCGCCATCCTCGTCCTGAATGCGCGTCGGCAGGCCGATCTTGTTCAAGAGATTGATGAACGGCTTGGGCGGCAGTTCTTCGACGTTGGCCATCTTCTTCACGTCCCATTCGCCTGACGCGACCAGCATGGCGGCTGCGACCGGGGGGACGCCGGCTGTGTAGGAGATGCCTTGGCTTCCCACTTCGTTATAGGCTTCCTTGTGGTCGGCGACGTTGTAGATGAAGACGGTCTTTTCCTTGCCGTCCTTCAAACCCTTCACATAGTCGCCGATGCAGGTCTTGCCTTCGTATTCAGGGGCGAGCGAGGAGGGGTCGGGCAGGCAGGCCTTGACGACCTTCAGCGGCACGACTTCGGAACCGTCAGCGAGCTTGACCGGCTGTTCGGAGAGGAGGCCGATCGACTTCAGGACGGTGAAGACGTTGATGTAGTGATCGCCAAAGCCCATCCAGAAGCGCACATCGGCGCCGTCCATGTTCTTCGCCAGCGAATGCACTTCGTCATGGCCGCAGAGATAGGCGCGGCGGGTGCCGACGACCGGCAGGTCGTAGTCCTTGCCGATCTCGAACATCTTGTTGACCTTCCATTCGCCGCCCTGCCAGGAATAGACGACGCCGGTGAACTCGCGGAAGTTGATTTCCGGGTCGAAGTTGGTGGCGAAGTATTTGCCATGGCTGCCGGCATTGATGTCGACGATGTCGACATCGGTCACCTTGTCGAGATATTCGTCCTTGGCGAGCTTGGCATAGGCGTTGACGACGCCCGGATCGAAGCCGGCGCCGAGGATGGCAGTGATGCCTTTTTCAGCGCATTCTTCCGCGCGCTTCCACTCGTAGTTTCCGTACCACGGCGGGGTTTCGCAGATCTTGTTCGGCTCTTCATGGATCGCGGTGTCGATATAGGCGACGCCGGTGTCCATGCAGGCGCGCAGCACCGACATGTTGAGGAAGGCGGTGCCGACATTGATGACGATCTCAGTACCAAGCTTGGAGATCAGGGCCTTGGTGGCTTCGATGTCGAGGGCGTCGAGCGCATGGGCTTCAATTACGCCCGGCTGCTTCATCGCCTTCTTTTCATGCACGGATGCGATGATCGCGTCGCATTTCGCCTTGGTGCGCGAAGCGATATGGATGTCGCCGAGCACGTCGTTGTTCTGGGCGCATTTATGCGCAACAACCTGGGCGACGCCGCCGGCGCCGATGATGAGCACGTTCTTCTTCATTGTGGGGACCACTCCTTAAGTCCAATCGTCAGAACCTCATCCTGAGGGAGTTCAGGACAGGCTTGTTTCGTAGTCCGTGTAATCGAATTCACGGACCGTCCTGAGGCTGCCATCCAGTTCGCGGATGGCGATTGCCGGCATTTGCACGCCGTTAAACCAGTTTTTCTTGACCATCGTGTAGCCGGCGGTGTCCTGCAGCGAGATGCGGTCGCCGATGTTCAGTTCCTGTTCGAAATTGAACTCGCCGAAGATATCGCCCGCGAGGCAGGACTTGCCGCAGACCTGGTACCGGTGCGGTCCCTGGTTGGGGTGGACCTTCGCGCTTTCCCGGTAGATCAGGAGATCGAGGAGATGCGCTTCGATGGATGAATCCACCACGACAAGATCCTTGCCGTTATAGAGCTTGTCGAGCACGGTGACTTCGAGCGTGGTCGACTTGGTGATCGAGGCTTCGCCGGGTTCGAGAAAGACCTGGACGCCGAATTCGCCGGAGAAGCGCTTGAGGCGCTCTGCAAACTTCTCCAGCGGATAGTTCTCGCCGGTGAAATGGATGCCGCCGCCGAGGGAGACCCAGTCGGCCTTCTTCAATAGGGGTCCGAACTTCTGTTCGATGTCGCCGAGCATTTTGTCGAAAAGGTCGAAATCACCGTTTTCGCAGTTGTTGTGGATCATGAAACCGGAGATCAGGTCCATGACCGGCTCGACCTTAGCAAGGTCCCATTCGCCGAGCCGCGAGAAGGGGCGGGCGGGATCGGCGAGGTCGAAGCTCGAGGAGGAGACGCCGGGATTGAGGCGCAGGCCGCGGATGATACCCGAGGACTGCTTTTCGAAACGGGTCAGCTGGCCGATCGAGTTGAAGATGATCTTGTCGGCATGGGAGACGACCTCGTCGATCTCGTAATCGGCATAGGCCACGGAATAGGCGTGGGTTTCCTTGCCGAAACGCTCATGGCCGAGGCGGACTTCATTCAGCGACGAGGACGTCGTGCCGTCCATGTAGTCGCGCATGAAGTCGAAGACGGACCAGGTGGCGAAACATTTGAGTGCCAGCAGGGCTTTTGCGCCGGAGAGTTCGCGCAATTTGGCGATCTTCTCCATGTTCTGGAGCAGCTTCGACTTGTCGATGAGATAATAGGGAGTCTGGATCAAGGCCATATCCTTCGTGAACCCAGCCATATCAGGCGGAAGTGAACGGGACGCCCCGAATGCGTCGGAGGGGGGTCCTTAGGCAAAGAGGGGCAAAAAGGCAAGCGCTGCAGCCTCATTTTCCATCCGTCGGAGCTGTTTGCCCTGTCTTCGTGAAACTCCGATGACGCTGGACAATGGGCAGGTCTCTGCCGGCCCTGCATGCAGGGTGATGCAGCCATGCGCGGGGCGGCCAGCTGCCTTTAACAATCCGCAAGCTTTGCCTTGGAGAATGCCACGGCAACGCTCATGCCCTGGACTTCCCCATGCATCTCGACCTCGCGACGATCCTGATCCTGCACCCGCTGTCCCTCGTGGTCGGCGCGGGGTGCTTTCTCTATCTGCGCTGGTATTCGCGGCGCAGCCGGGGATTGGGCAAGATGGCCATCGGCTTTCTGGTGCTGGCGGCCGGCTCCGTCCTGGCTGGCGAGGGCATCCAGGGGCACATAGATTACGCGACCTGGACGTTCCTGAGCTTCGTCTCCGGTCCCGTCTCCTATGCGCTGTTCTGGCTCGGGCTCCTGACCCTTGTCACCGAGCGGCCCGCCGGGCGCGGCTGGTGGATCGTCGTGCTTCCCGTGGTGCTTTCCGGCCTTGCGCTTGCCACGGGCTTCCATCTCGACAATCTCTACCGCTCCTCGATCTTCCTGTCAGTGATGGCGGGTTTTGCGTTGGCCAGCGCCTGGCTGGTGGCGCGGGATCCCCAGGGTGAGCGGCTGCAAAGCCGGTACGGCCTGGCGTCGGCGCTCGTCTTCAAGGCGCTCATCGCCGTCATCACCATCGCCAGCATTGTCGCACCTGCGGTCATGGGGTTTGGCGCGGCAGAGTCCTTTCTGGTCCTGATCCTTTGTCAGTTCGCCATCGCGATGTTCGTGGTGATCCTGGTCCTGGAGCGGGCGGAGAAGCGGCTGATCGCGCTCACCGAGACCGACAGCCTCACCGGGATCCGTAACCGCCACTGGATGATGGATCGGCTGCCCCGGCAGATGCCGGCGGGAAGCGCCTTCCTCGTCATCGACATCGATCATTTCAAGCGGGTCAACGATCTCCACGGCCATGCTGCCGGCGATCTCGTGTTGAAGGCGGTGGCGCAAGCCATGGCAGAGACACTCGGTGCGCAGGCGCTGTTTGCCCGGATGGGCGGCGAGGAATTCGGCCTTCTTTTGCCTAAGGCGTCGGAGATCGAGGCGATCGCGTCGGGCGAGTTGCTGCGGCAGACCGTCGAGGCTCTGGCGATCACGTTTGACGGTGTGGCGATCCCCGTGACTCTGAGCGCCGGCGTGGCTGTGGCGCGCGGCGAGATGTCACTCACGCGGCTGATCGGTCGGGCCGATGAGGCGCTCTACGTCGCCAAACGTGGCGGGCGCAACCGCGTGTGCAGTTTCGGCGATGGGGGTGAGAACATGGATCAGGGCGACGCCAGCGGCCGGCGTGCGGCCTCAGGCGACGTGGTGTCACTGGGCGTTGCGGGCGCTTGAAGGGATCTTTCCCGCCGCCCGCTCGGCTTGCCAGCGTGGCCAAAATTTGATTGGCCTTATGTCATCTTGAGGCCCCTTGTGTGCGAGTCCTGCCATGTTCAAAGACTTTTCTCCCCAGGCCGCCTTCATGGGCGTGCTCGTTGCCTTTGTCGGCTTTGCGAGTTCCTTCGCGGTTGTGCTGCAGGGGCTGAAGGGCGTCGGCGCTAGCGATTATGAGGCGGCCTCCGGGCTGATGGCCTTGTCAGTGGCCATGGGAATTTGCGGAATCGTCTTGAGTGTGTGGACCAAGTTGCCGGTCTCTGTCGCCTGGTCGACGCCGGGGGCGGCGCTGATGGCGACGGCGGGCATTCCTGTCGGCGGGTTTCCGGCGGCGGTCGGGGCGTTTCTCGTTTGCGCGGCCCTGATCGTGCTTGCAGGCCTGATCCGGCCTTTCGGCCGGGCCGTGGCTGCGATCCCGGCGCCGGTTGCCAATGCGATGCTGGCCGGTGTCATCCTCAATCTGTGTTTTGCGCCGTTCAAGGCGGTGGCCTTCGATCCGTTGTTGGGGCTGCCCATTCTCGTGGTCTGGGCGGTGGTGGCGGCCTTCAAGCGGCTCTACGCCGTGCCGGCGGCCCTTCTCACCTTCGTCGTCGTCATCGTCTTCGGGGTGGATCTGCCCGAGTGCGCGATGGCGAGTTGGGCGGCGTCGCTTGCGCCGCCGGTGGAATTCGTGCTTCCGGCCTTTACGCTGCCGGCGCTGGTGTCGATCGCGCTGCCGCTGTTCATCGTCACCATGGCCTCGCAGAACATTCCAGGGATCGCGATCCTCAAGGTCAATAAGTATGAGCCGAATCCCGGGCCGATGTTTGCGGTGACCGGTCTGTTTTCGGCGCTCTCGGCGCCGTTCGGCGGGCATGCGGTCAATCTTGCGGCGATCACGGCGGCGATGTGCGCGGGCGAGGATGCGCATGCTGATCCGAAGCGGCGGTACTGGGCGGCGATCATTGCAGGCATTGGCTATGTGCTTTTGGGGTTGGCTGCCGGTGCCGTGACCGGCTTCGTGTCGCTGGCGCCGCCGATCCTCATCCAGTCGGTCGCGGGGCTGGCGCTGATCGGGGCGTTCTCCGGCTCGGCGGTTGCTGCTTTCCAGCAGGTGGAGACGCGGGAGGCGGCGGCGGTGACCTTTCTGGTGACGGCCTCGGGGATTTCGATCCTTGGGATTTCGGGGGCGTTTTGGGGGCTGATCGCGGGTGTGGCGATGCTGGGCCTGGTGCGGGTTGCACGG
>JARXAQ010000164.1 GCA_029865825.1 Rhizobium sp. | reverse complement strand
CCTGGTCTAGACGAGGCTGGCCTGCCTCCATCACGGCGACATCCGTGGTTGTTCCGCCAATGTCGGAGACCACCGCATCTTCCAGACCGGTCAGGTGTCGGGCACCCACCAGGCTTGCGGCAGGGCCAGACAGGATGGTTTCGATGGGACGCGCACGCGCTTCGGACGCGGAGATCAGTGCGCCGTCTCCCCGGACGACCATCAGTGGCGCATGGATGCCGCGCGTGACCAGATAGTGCTCCGCAGAACCGATCAGGCGGTCGATCATGGAAACGAGGCGCGCGTTGAGCAGCGTCGTCAGGGCCCGGCGCGGGCCGCCCAGCTTGGACGAGAGTTCATGGCTGCAGGTGACGGGCAGGCCGGAGCCGGCGCGAACGATCTCACGGGCCCGGCGCTCATGGCTCGGATTGCGCGTGGCGAAATAGCCGGCGATCGCCACGGACGAGACATTGGCCGCAAGCTCCGGCAGCGCCTTCTCCAGTGTATCCGCATCGAATGGGGTCTCATTTCCGTGAACATCATGACCACCGCCGATGTACAAGACCGGATCTGAACCGAGCGCCTCTGCCAGCCCATCGCGCTTCAAGTCTTCAGGGCCAAAGCCGATCATGATGAGACCTGCACGCCCGCCCTGACCTTCGACCAACGCGTTGGTTGCAAGCGTCGTCGACAGCGATACGAGGCCGATGCGCGAGGGGTCTATGCCGGCGGTTTCAAGGACATTTTCCAAGGCACCCGCAATGCCGATCGATAGATCGTGGCGGGTGGTGAGCGCCTTCGCCTTGGCGACGATGCCGGCCTCTTCGGTATAGATTACCGCATCGGTGTAGGTTCCGCCGGTGTCGATGCCCAGCATGTAATCTGTTGTCACGCAGTCTGCCCCGATTCGCACATGCCGTTCCGGCCTGTCCCTACCTATGGCACAGGCAAAGGACCGTTTTCCAGCCAGGCCGCGCCAAGGACATGCCGCTTCGACGCTATCGCGGCGTCACCCGCATGGGCAGACCGCCGGCAGGCTGTGTCGTGAGCTTCTGGACGGGCCAAGGCTTCGTCTGTGGGGTCACGTCGAAACGGTGGCGATGCATCAGGACGGCGAGTGCAATCACGGCCTCCTGCAGTGCGAATGTCGCGCCGATACAGACACGGGGGCCTGCGCCAAACGGCAGATATTGAAAGCGCCCTATCTTTTCCCGTTCACCCGGCATGAAGCGCCTCGGATCGAAAATACGGGGCCGATCCCAATATAGTTCGTGTCGATGGAGGGTCCAGGGCATGACGAGCACCGTCGTCCCCTTGGCGATCTCTACAACCTCACCATTCGGGGCAACAAAGCGGTCGTCTTCGACCGCGTCACGATTAATCGACGGCGCGGGCGGATAAAGGCGCATGGCCTCTTCGAAGGCCGCGCGGACCCATGGCATGCGTTCCAGCCAGTCAACCGGATCGGCACCCGTCGCCATCACGCCATCGATTTCAACCTCCATCGCCGTTCGGATATCGGGGCAATTGGCCACGCAATAAAGCGTCCAGGCGAGTGCCCGCGCTGTAGTCTCGTGCCCTGCCCCGATAAAGGTGAGAATATTGTCCTCGATCTCATCAGAGGTCAGGCCTTCCGGGCCTTCCAACTCGAGAAGCAATGTGAGGAAGTCGTCCGGCGCGGCAGCCCGGTCCCTGCGAATGATGTCTCGCCGATGATCCATTGTTCGGTGGACGAGCGCACGAAACTTGCGCAACACCCCGAGACCCCTGATCCGAGTGAAGCGCGGCACCCATTTGGGCGCCCGCAGAAGATCGAACGGGTCCACCCTGCCCATGCTGTGCAGGAGATCGTCGACATCTTTGGCAAAATCACCCTGCTCCGAGATGATACCGCCCGAGAACAGCGTCTCCGACAGAATGGCATAGGTGAGTTCTGTCATGTCCACGGCGATATCCCGGACGACGCCCGCACCGTCAGACTGATAGCGGTCCAGGAAAAGCTCGCTTTGTTCACGCATCTGTCGGGCGAACCCTCTGGCATGGCGAGGCGTGAAAACCGGCGCCATCGCCTTGCGCGAGCGCTTCCATACCGGTCCCTCGGCCGTCAGCAGCCCGTCTCGGAGGATCGGACGCAGGACGAGCTGGCGGATTTCCGACATTTCGTAGTTGGCAGCGTTGTCGACCAACACGTGACGGATCAGGCCAGGGTCATTGGCGATAATGGTTGTCTGCCCGAAAAACCGGGTTACGATCCAGGGCCAGGTGTAAGAAGGCTGGCCCCACAATTCGAGCGGGTTCTTCAGGACTGTCCGAATGATCTCGAGACGGCTGGGGGGCACGGTCCTTGGGATCGGCGCTGGCGGCTCGAAACCGGCTTTCGATGGAATGCCGTCCATGTCTGACTCCTCAGGACCCCACGGCCCCTTTAGGAACTAGAGCAGGGCTTCCAACTCGTCCAGTCGATCGTTGATGAGCCATCCATAATAGTTCTCTTCCGGCCAATTGGCCGCACCGCCGGCATTGCGTGCTGCAAGTGCCCGCGCCCGTTGCTGCGAGCCGCCGATATTGAAGAGGGTCGCCGTGACACCAGGATTTCCAGAGATGTCGACATTGGCAATCGACTTGTAGTCGTCGATGGACTTGCGAATCACAGCTGCCATATAGGCCAGCGAAATGTCCGGATCCATGATGGCCTTGTAGACGCCCGCGGCATCCGTCTCGTCCAGTTTAGGATAACCCGACTTCTCGTGCACAAGATCCGACAGCATCAGGGCCGTCAGCGGATTGATCTGCCCAAGCCCAAAGGTCTGCCCGGCATAGAATGGCTGGAAGAAGACGGCACTGAATCTATTGTTCGCAAATGACGTGCCGCCTACCGTCTTGCCGCGGAAACGATCCTGCCAAACGCCTTCACGGCACGTCCAGAGGCGATAGGAATCGCTGAAGCCGCTGCATTCGCCGAATTCGGGTCGCTTCACGAAATCGGCGATGCCCTCGTCCTTGTAGGCAAAGCGAAAACTGTTTCCTGCATAAGAGGCTGCCTTAATGTAGTAGCTCTGCAGGCTGTCATAAGCATCGACATTGTAGGTATGCTCGCCGACGATGGCGCCGACCATGTGGATGGGCGCGATGCCGTAGGCGCCTGCCGTCTTCTTGATCTTGCCCATCAAGGCAGAATCCGTGCGCAGAAGATCGCGCACCTTTTCGTATTTGAGATCGAAGCTGGTCTTTCCGGCCTTGGTCCGACGAACGGAGGCGCCGGGTATCGTTGGCTGCTCCACATTCCGGTTTCCAGACGGCACCCTATCGGCCGCCAGGGAAACCGTCAGCCCGCAAGCGAACACGGTGAGGGCGAGAATAATGATCCTGGTGATACCTGGCACGATGCGCTGTCCCTGGACGTGTGTCCTTGACGGAGATGCAGCGGATTCGCCGTCATCCGACAGCGTGACTCCTTACATAAGTGTCGGCTGTATTGTCGACCTCGGCCGCTCTCACTTTGTCGGCAACGGAAGCGTGAAAGCGGCCGATAGATGCACAAAGATCACAGAATGTAGCGACTCAGATCGGTGTCGCTGGCAAGCTCGCCCACATGCTGCTGCACATAGGCCGAATCGATCATCACATTGGAACCGCCACGATCCGGCGCGTGAAACGAAATCTCGTCGAGAACTCGCTCCATCACAGTCTGTAGGCGACGGGCGCCGATATTCTCCACCGTTTCGTTGAGACGCACCGCGACATCGGCCAGAGCGTCGATGGCATCCTCGGTGAACTCCAGATCGAGCGCTTCTGTTTTCATCAACGCGATATACTGACGGATGAGGCTCGCTTCGGTCTCGGTCAGGATGCGGCGGAAATCTTCTTTGGTGAGGGGTTTCAGCTCGACGCGGATCGGGAGGCGACCCTGTAGCTCGGGAAGCAAGTCCGACGGCTTCGAGACGTGGAAGGCGCCCGACGCGATGAACAGGATATGGTCGGTCTTCACCGGACCATACTTGGTGGCGACAGTCGTGCCTTCGACCAAGGGCAAGAGGTCGCGCTGTACGCCTTCGCGGGAGACCCCGGCGCCCATTGCGCCTTCGCGCGCTGCGATCTTATCAATCTCGTCCAAGAAGACGATGCCGTCGTTTTCAACCGAACGCACAGCCTCGCGCTGGATGACCTCGTTGTCGATCAGCTTGTCGGACTCGTCACGGATGAGGTCGCCGTAAGAGGCCTTAACCGTGGTGCGCACCTTCTTGCTGCGGTTACCCATGGCCTTGCCGAACATTTCCGACAGGTTGAGGATGCCGACATTGGCGCCGGGCATCCCGGGAACCTCGAAACCGGGCATGCCGGAGCCGCTATCAGCGACCTCGATATCGATTTCCTTGTCGTCCAGTTCTCCGTTGCGCAGCTTTTTGCGGAAACTGTCTCGCGTTGCCGGGGAAGAAGTCGCCCCGACGAGGGCATCGAGCACGCGCTCTTCAGCGAGGGCATGCGCCTTGGCCTCGACTTCCTGACGCTTCTTGTCGCGGATCAGCACGATGCCAATTTCCACGAGGTCGCGGATGATCTGCTCGACGTCCCGTCCGACGTACCCCACTTCGGTGAACTTGGTGGCTTCCACCTTGATGAAAGGAGCGCCTGCAAGCTTTGCCAGGCGGCGAGAGATTTCGGTCTTGCCGACCCCGGTCGGGCCAATCATCAGGATGTTCTTTGGCATCACTTCGTCCCGGAGATCCTCCGGAAGCTGCTGGCGGCGCCAGCGATTGCGCAAGGCGATGGCCACGGCGCGCTTGGCATCATGCTGGCCGATGATATGACGGTCGAGTTCGGAGACGATCTCGCGCGGGGAAAAATTGGTCATTCGATGTGCTCCTGACGATCCCTGGATTGGATCGTCGCGTGGGTTTTCGTCGTCCGGCCGGCCCAAATTCAGGCGGCGTCGAGCGATTCAATGACAATGTTGCCGTTGGTGTAGACGCAAATCTCGCCGGCGATGGTCAGTGCACGGCGAGCGATTTCTTCGGCCGAACGGTCGCTGTCCATCAGCGCCCTTGCCGCCGCGTAGGCGAAATTTCCACCGGAACCAATTGCGATCGTCCCGTGCTCTGGCTCCAGCACATCGCCATTGCCGGTGATTGCCAGGGTGATCGTCTTGTCCGCGACGAGCATCATCGCCTCGAGATTACGGAGATACTTGTCAGTACGCCAGTCCTTCGCCAGTTCGACTGCGGCCCTCATGAGCTGGCCGGGATATTGCTCAAGCTTCTTCTCGAGCCTGTCGAGAAGCGTGAAGGCATCGGCGGTGGCACCCGCAAAGCCGGCAATCACATCGCCGCCCTTGCCGATGCGGCGCACCTTGCGGGCATTTCCCTTCATGACTGTCTGGCCAAGGCTCACCTGGCCATCACCGGCCATCACCACCTGGCCATCCTTGCGCACGGTAATAATTGTCGTCATTCGTCACCTGTTCGCCCGCCTCGCGGGCCTTGGTTCTGGCAGATCTCCTGCCGATTTGTCGGGTTCTATGTAAGTTGGCTTTCGACGATTGCAATCTTGCGCCAAGGCTGCCGCATCCCCGTTGCGGCAACGCAATGTAACTTCTGGATATTTGCGCGCCCGGCTGGTAAGGGAGGGCCGATATTTCCATGGAGCGGCCAGATGGCAGAACGCAGAGGCGAGATTTCCCGCAAGACCAACGAAACGTCGGTCTCGGTTTCCGTTCATATCGACGGCACCGGCAAGGGCAAGATTTCGACGGGCGTCGGGTTCTTCGACCATATGCTGGACCAGCTCTGCCGTCACTCGCTGATCGACATGGACATCGCGGTCAAGGGCGACCTGCATATCGATGACCACCACACGGTCGAGGACACGGGCATCGCGCTTGGTCAGGCCATTTCCAAGGCGCTGGGCGACCGCAAGGGCATCACCCGCTACGCCTCGATCGACCTCGCCATGGATGAAACCATGACCAAGGCAGCGATCGACGTATCGGGCCGCCCTTTCCTGGTCTGGAATGTGGCGTTCAGCGCGCCGAAGATCGGCACCTTCGACACGGAACTGGTGCGCGAGTTCTTTCAGGCGCTGGCACAGAATGCCGGGATCACGCTGCATGTGCTGAACCACTACGGCGCAAACAACCATCATATCGCCGAGACATGCTTCAAGGCGGTTGCGCGGGCGCTTCGCACGGCGACCGAAATCGATCCGCGTCAGGCGAACCAAATTCCCTCTACCAAGGGCACCCTTGTTTAAGGGCGCGCTCTCCCCGGAGAGCGTGTGACCTTGCTCCGGCTGAGGCTTTGACCTCGACCGTCGAGCAGAAAGGACTGGAAGACATGCGTGTAGCCATTATCGACTATGGATCCGGCAATCTGCGATCCGCCACCAAGGCTTTTGAGCGCGCCGCGCGCGAAGCCGGTCTCGATGCCGAAATCGAACTCACCGACAAGGCCGACCGCGTCGCCTCGGCCGACCGGATTGTTCTGCCGGGCGTCGGCGCCTATGCCGATTGCCGTCGCGGCCTCGACGCCGTACCTGGCATGCATGAAGCCATCACAGAAGTGGTCGAGACCAAGGGCCGGCCCTTCTTCGGCATCTGCGTCGGCATGCAACTGATGTCGTCCCGCGGGCTGGAGAAGACCACGACCGAGGGCTTTGGCTGGATCGAGGGCGATGTCGTCGAAATGACGCCCTCAGATCCCAACCTGAAGATCCCGCAGATCGGCTGGAATACGCTGACGCTCAACCGCCCTCACCCGCTCTTCGACGGCATTCCGACGGGGCCTGATGGGCTGCATGCCTATTTCGTCCATTCCTATCACCTGGCAGCCGAACAGGCTGTGGACGTGATTGCCACGACGGACTATGGCGGCCCGATGACCGCCTTTGTCGGACGTGACACCATGGTCGGCGCACAGTTCCATCCCGAGAAAAGCCAGGCGCTCGGCCTGAAGCTGATCGCCAATTTCCTGACCTGGGCGCCCTGAGCCCTTAGGACCGATATCATGATCCTATTCCCCGCCATCGACCTCAAGGACGGCCAGTGCGTTCGCCTCAAGCTGGGCGATATGGAGCAGGCAACCGTCTACAATCCCGATCCTGCCGCGCAGGCACGCGCTTTCGAAGATCAAGGTTTCGGATGGTTGCATGTGGTCGATCTGAATGGTGCGTTTGCCGGTGAGAGCGTCAACGGCGCGGCCGTCGATGCCATCCTGAAGGCAACGAAAAATCCGGTGCAGCTCGGTGGCGGCATCCGCACGCTCGACCATATCGAGAGCTGGCTGTCGCGGGGTCTGTCCCGCGTCATCCTCGGGACCATTGCCGTGCGTGATCCGGCGCTCGTCATCGAGGCCTGCAAGCGCTTTCCGGGCAAGGTTGCCGTCGGGATCGACGCCAAGGGTGGCAAGGTCGCCGTCGAAGGCTGGGCTGAGGCTTCCGAGCTCGGCGTGATCGAACTTGCACAGCGTTTCGAAGGCGCCGGCGTTGCCGCGATCATCTATACCGACATTGATCGGGACGGCATTCTGACCGGCATCAACTGGGCCTCGACGCTGGAGCTGGCGGAGGCCGTTTCCATTCCTGTGATTGCTTCGGGTGGTCTGGCCTCGATCGAAGACGTCCGCCGTATGCTGCAGCCGGATGCCCGCAAGCTCGAAGGTGCGATTTCCGGTCGGGCGCTTTATGATGGCCGTATTGACCCGCAAGAGGCTCTGGCCCTGATCAAAGCCGCCAAAGGCTGAGGACGCAACATGACACTTAAGGCCCGTGTGATCCCCTGCCTCGACGTCAAGGACGGACGTGTCGTCAAGGGTGTGAATTTTGTCGATCTGATTGATGCCGGTGATCCGGTGCAGGCGGCCAAGGCCTATGATGCGGCAGGCGCGGATGAACTCTGCTTCCTCGACATCACCGCCTCTTCCGACAACCGCGATACGATCTTCGATGTCGTCGCGCAGACGGCTGACCACTGCTTCATGCCGCTGACCGTCGGCGGGGGCGTTCGGGCAGTTGCCGACATCCGCAAGCTGCTGCTGTGCGGCGCCGACAAGGTCTCGATCAATTCCGCTGCTGTGAAGAACCCGGACTTCGTCGCAGAAGCCGCCGATAAGTTCGGCAACCAGTGCATCGTCGTTTCGATCGACGCCAAGAAGGTTTCACGTGAAAACGAAACGCCGCGCTGGGAGATTTTCACCCATGGCGGGCGCCAGCCGACCGGGATCGATGCGGTCGAATTCGCCATTCAAATGGTCGAACGTGGTGCCGGCGAGCTGCTGGTGACCTCGATGGACCGTGACGGCACGAAAAGCGGCTACGACATCGGCCTGACGCGCACGATTGCCGACAGCGTCCGGGTGCCCGTCATTGCGTCTGGCGGTGTGGGCAATCTCGATGATCTGGTTGCGGGTATCCGCGACGGCCACGCGACTGCGGTGCTCGCCGCATCTATCTTCCATTTCGGTACCTATTCGATTGCCGAGGCAAAGGCCCATATGGCCGCTGCCGGCATCGCCATGCGGCTCGACTGAGCGCGGGAAGGCAGACCATGACGGGTTTCACTCTCTCCGATCTCGAAACGATCGTCGCTACGCGCGCGACCGCTGATCCGGCCCAATCCTGGACCGCCAAGCTCGTGGCCGCGGGCCAGGACAAGGCCGCCAAGAAGCTGGGCGAAGAGGCGATCGAGGCCGTAATGGCGGCCGTGAAGAACGATCGCGGCAACCTCGTCTACGAGAGTGCGGACCTGCTCTATCATCTGTTGGTCGTATTGAAAATTGCGGGCATCCCGCTACAAGACGTGATGCAGGAACTTGAGCGCCGGACCGCTCAGACGGGCCTGAATGAGAAGGCCAGTCGGCAGGATCCATGACGATAGCTATGCGGGATTCCCAGGCGCCAGAAGTCCTCGATCATTTCCAGGCCAATGGCTATTCCCCCTACCTCTTCTTCGGCTCGGAAGAATGGGCGCATTTCCGGGCGGATACGCCGCTGACCTTGACGGCGGACGAGGTGCAGCGGTTGCGCTCGACCGACGATCCGATCGATCTCGATGAGGTGCGTCGGATTTACCTGTCGCTGTCGCGTCTCCTGTCCTCACATGTGGAATCCTCGCAGCTGCTGTTTGAACAGCGCAATCGCTTCCTCAGTATGTCTGATGTTTTCAAGACGCCGTTCGTCATCGGCATCGCCGGCTCGGTTGCCGTCGGCAAGTCGACCACGGCCCGTATCCTAAAAGAGCTTCTGGCGCGCTGGCCATCAAGTCCCAAGGTCGACCTTGTGACGACCGACGGGTTTCTCTACCCCAATGCCCACCTGATCAAGAACGACATGCTGAACCGGAAGGGTTTTCCGGAGAGCTACGATATCGGCGCACTTCTGCGTTTCCTGTCGGCAATCAAGGCCGGCCTACCGAATGTCGAAGCGCCCGGCTATTCGCACCTCACCTACGATGTGTTGCCAGACAAGCGCCAGATCATCGACCGGCCCGACATCCTGATCTTTGAGGGCATCAATGTGCTGCAGTCGCGCAGCCTGCCCGTCGACGGCAAGATCGTGCCAATGGTTTCGGACTTTTTCGACTTCTCGATCTATATCGATGCCGACGAGAATGCGATCCATCGCTGGTACGTGGACCGGTTCATGCGGCTCCGGCAGACGGCCTTCCGCGATCCCAACTCCTACTTCCATCGTTATGCGACGATCAGTGAGGACGAGGCCAAGGAGATCGCCGAGGGGCTTTGGGCGAACATCAACCTGAAGAACCTGCGCGAGAATATCCTGCCGACGCGGCCCCGGGCGGACCTCATTCTGCGCAAGGGGACCAATCACCTCGTCGAAACGGTCGCGCTCAGAAAACTGTAGGCGATGTATCGTCGGCTATGGATCACGGATTGACGCGCCGTAGGGTAAGATTGATGCGCCCGCCACTCTTCAGAAGTGTCGAAGTTCCAGCATAAATCCTGTCGACGCCGTGGAAGGACAGCCGCCCTTCCCCGCCGAGAATAAAGACATCGCCGCTTTGTAGTTTCAAGGATGTCGTGCGGTCACTGCGGCTCAGGCCACCTATCCGAAACATGCAGGTATTGCCCAAGGACACAGACAAGACGGGCGCTGACAGGTCCGTCTCGTCGCGATCCTGGTGCAGCCCCATCTTGGCATCGTCGGCGTAGAAGTTGACGAGGCAGGCCTCAGGTTCCTTGGCGTAACCGGCCACGTCTCGCCAGAGGCCCAGCAGGAGCGGCGGAACGGCAGGCCACGCTTGCCCCGTCACCGGATGGGTCGACTGGTAGCGGTAGCCACGCTCCTTGTCCGTCACCCAACCAAGCGGACCGCAATTCGTCATGCGGACTGACATCTCACGACCGGTGCCGGGCATGACAGGGACATACAGCGGCGCCTGCTGGACGATCTGCCTGATATGCTCGACCAGGCTTTCCTGGCTCTCCCGGTCCAAACGACCTGGAAGGTACCGTAGGCCGGGCGATAGAATGAGCTCTTTCGCTGTGCTCGCCATGATCAGTCTCCCGCTGGTTTGCCCCGCATCTTTTTGACATCCGCGCGGCCCGACTTCTCCTTCAAGCGGCGCTCTATGGAGCCCTTTGTCGGCTTCGTCTTCTTGCGCGGCGGCGGTGGTGGCTTGGCGGCTTCGAGGATGAGTTCCTTCAGCCGCTCGCGCGCATCTTCCCGGTTCCGCTCCTGGCTGCGAAAGCGGCTGGCTTCGAGCATCAGCACGCCTTCCTTCGACAGACGCTTACCGGCGAGCTTCGCGGCATTCTGCTTGACCCTGTCGTTGAGCGCAGGCGATCCCATCAGATTGAAGAAGAGCTGGACCGCCGTCGCCACCTTGTTGACGTTCTGACCGCCAGGCCCTCCCGCCAGAACGAATTGTTCCGTGAGTTCCCAGCCTGCAATGGTGATGCGGCTGTTGATCTGAAGAGGGTCGCTGGCCATGTCGTCGGTTCTTTCTCTGTCAGACCTCATATCGGCTGGGTCTTTTCAGAAGGCAAGCCCAACGCAAAAAGCCCGGCTGGCAGCCGGGCTTTCATGCAGTCTCTGACGGCTGTTACTCGGCAGCGATCCGGATGCCGGGGGCCGCGTCACGAACCTTGCCATCGACATGTGGTTCGAACTTGGCGAAGTTGTCGATGAACATGCCGACCAGCTTTTTGGCCTGCGCGTCATAGGCAGCACCGTCAGCCCAGGTCGAGCGTGGGTCGAGGATCTTCGTGTCGACGCCGGCCACGGCCACCGGAACGGCGAAACCGAAGTTTGCATCCGTGCGCATCTCGACCGTCTTCAGCTCGCCCTTGAGGGCGGCCGTGAGCAGAGCACGCGTCGCCTTGATCGGCATGCGGCTACCGGTGCCATAAGCGCCACCTGTCCAGCCCGTATTGACCAGCCAGCAATCCACCTCGTGACGTGCGATCAAATCGCGCAGAAGGTTGCCGTATTCGGTCGGATGGCGCGGCATGAACGGCGCTCCGAAGCAGGTCGAGAATGTTGCTTCCGGTTCGGTCACGCCCTTTTCCGTGCCGGCAACCTTGGCGGTGTAGCCGGACAGGAAGTGGTACATGGCCTGCTCAGGCGTCAACTTTGCGATCGGCGGCAAGACGCCGAAGGCATCGGCGGTCAGCATGATGATCGTCTTGGGATGCGGTGCCCGGCCCGTTTCCGAGGCGTTCGGAATGAAATGCAGCGGGTAGGCGCAACGCGTGTTCTCGGTTAGCGATCCATTATTGAAGTCAGGCACACGATCTTCGTTGAGAACCACGTTCTCCAGCACCGTGCCAAAACGCTTGGTGGTCGCGTAGATCTCCGGCTCGGCTTCTGCCGAAAGGCGGATCGTCTTGGCATAGCAGCCACCTTCGAAGTTGAAGATGCCGTTCTCTCCCCAGCCATGCTCGTCGTCGCCGATCAGGGTGCGGCTCGGATCGGCAGAGAGTGTCGTCTTGCCGGTGCCCGAGAGACCGAAGAAGACAGCCGCGTCGCCATCAGGACCAACATTGGCCGAGCAATGCATCGGCATGACGCCCTTCGACGGCAGGAGGTAGTTGAGAACTGTAAAGACCGACTTCTTCATTTCGCCGGCATAGGAAGTGCCGCCAATCAAAACGATGCCGTTGGTCAGGTCGCAGGCGATGACGGTTTCGGTGCGGCAGCCATGACGGGCAGGATCAGCACGGAAACTCGGCAGGTCGATGATCGTCAGCTTCGGCACGAAGCTTTTCAGCGCCTCGCGCTCCGGCCGGATCAGCAGATTGCGGATGAAGAGCGAGTGCCAGGCGAATTCGGTGACGACGCGCGTGGGGAGCGCGTTTGCCTCATCGGCGCCACCGATCAGGTCCTGCACGAATAGGTCCTTGTCCGCTGCATGGGCCAGCATGTCCTGATGCAGCACGCGGAAATGCTCGGGCGAGAGCGGTTTGTTGTTATCCCACCAGATCTGATCCGTGGTCTTGTCGTCGCGCACGACGAACTTGTCCTTGGCGGAGCGGCCGGTGTGCTGACCCGTCAGGGCGCGCAAGGCGCCGTCGGCCGTCAGTTCAGCCTCACCCCGACGAATCGCCTCTTCATAGAGGATGCCCTCCAGAAGATTGTAGCGAACACTCGCGGCGTTTCCCAAGCCAGCTTCTGCAAGACCTGTTGCCAGGTTCCTGATGCCGATTTCCTCCATGATGCGCCGTCCTCTCGTGTGGGCCACAACTCTCCGATGTGCAAAACTTAAAGCGATTGCTTGAACAACGCAAGGACCACTGAAAAAATACTCAATAATATCAATTATTTAATCGATTTAAAACAACAATAACCCAGTTTAAATCGTTTAGTTCGCGTTCTATTCCGTTGTCGGTGATCGGTCTTGGCCGTCCTAAGAAGGCCTCGTGGGCAGTTTCGACCACTCTTACCCTTCCCCTTTGCCACAATTTGTTCCACCTTTATCCCCATGAAGCACTGCCGCGAAACCGGAGCTGGGCTGGGGTAGAGCCAGGAGCAGCGCTTAGAAGATGATGGAGACCTACACTATGCAGACGATCGCCCTGGTGGATGACGACCGCAATATCCTGACGTCGGTCTCGATCGCCCTCGAAGCAGAAGGCTACAAGGTCGAAACCTACACCGATGGCGCATCGGCGCTGGACGGCCTTCTGGCCCGGCCGCCGCATCTGGCCATCTTCGACATCAAGATGCCGCGCATGGATGGCATGGAACTCCTGCGCCGGCTCCGCCAGAAGTCCGACATTCCGGTCATCTTCCTCACCTCCAAGGATGAGGAGATCGACGAGCTCTTCGGCCTCAAAATGGGCGCCGACGACTTCATCACCAAGCCCTTTTCCCAGCGCCTGCTCGTCGAGCGGGTGAAGGCGATCCTGCGTCGTGCCGCGAGCCGCGAAAACCTGGCGGCGACCGGCGGTAGTGCTGCAAAGCCTGGAAGCGAGCAGCAGGCCCGGACCCTGGAACGCGGCCAACTGGTCATGGACCAGGAACGCCATACCTGCACATGGAAGGGCGACCCGGTTACACTCACCGTTACCGAGTTCCTCATTCTCCAGTCGCTGGCTCAGCGCCCTGGCGTTGTAAAAAGCCGCGATGCGTTGATGGATGCCGCATATGACGAGCAAGTGTATGTCGATGACCGCACGATCGACAGCCACATCAAGCGCTTGCGCAAAAAGTTCAAAATGGTCGACACCGACTTCGACATGATTGAAACCCTCTACGGTGTGGGCTACCGCTTCCGTGAAGCGGCTTGAAGTTCCCATTCTGCCGAAAAAAGCGACGGATCGTTGCATTTGATTGGAGACGGGTGAAAGGGTGAGGTTTGGCCAGACAGGTTGATGATGGGAATCTGGAGGAGCTGGAGGGCGGCTCCGAGCAACGTCGGCTGTTCTCCCATCCCTTCATCCTCATTCGGCGGATCTTTGGCCATGCGCTGTTTTCAAGCCTGACGCGCCGGATCGTTTTCTTCAACCTCGCCGCGTTGATCGTGCTGGTCGGGGGGATCATGTATCTCAACCAGTTTCGCGAGGGACTGATCGATGCACGCGTAGAGAGCCTCCTGACGCAAGGCGAAATCATTGCCGCTGCCGTTTCTGCATCGGCATCCGTCGACACGAACTCAATCACCATCGATCCGGAAAAGCTGCTGGAACTGCAGGCGGGGCAAAGCATCACCCCCGTGCCGAACGATGAAGACCTCGAGTTTCCAATCAACCCGGAACGGGTTGCACCCGTGCTACGGCGACTGATTTCTCCGACTCGTATCCGCGCCCGCCTATTCGATGCCGACGCCAACTTGCTGCTCGATTCTCGTCACCTGTATTCTCGCGGCCAGGTGCTTCGTTTCGACCTGCCACCGGTCGACAACGACACGTCCAGCTTGACGGACTGGATCACACGGATGTTCAACACGATCCTGCAGCCGGGCAATCTTCCGATCTACCGAGAAGCCCCTGGCGGCGACGGATCGATCTATCCGGAAGTGATGAATGCGCTGACCGGCGTTCGGGGCGCCGTCGTTCGCGTGACCGACCAGGGCGAACTGATCGTGTCCGTCGCCGTCCCCGTTCAGCGGTCGCGCGCCGTGCTCGGCGTGCTTCTGCTGTCGACGCAGGCCGGAGACATCGACAAGATCGTCCATGCGGAACGCCTCGCAATTTTGCGTGTCTTCGGCGTGGCGACACTCGTCAACATCGTTGTCTCTCTGCTTTTGTCGTCGACGATCGCCAATCCTCTGCGTCGCCTCTCCGCAGCCGCGATCCGCGTGCGACGGGGCGCCAAGGAGCGTGAGGAGATCCCGGACTTTTCTGTCCGCCAGGATGAGATCGGCAATCTGTCGATCGCGCTTCGGGAGATGACCACAGCACTCTACGACCGGATCGACGCGATCGAGAGTTTTGCGGCCGATGTCAGCCATGAACTGAAGAACCCACTCACATCGCTGCGCTCGGCGGTCGAGACACTTCCTCTCGCCAAAACGCCGGAATCCCGGCAGCGGCTGATGGATATCATCCAGCACGACGTCCGCAGACTGGATCGGCTGATCAGCGATATTTCCGATGCCTCGCGGCTGGATGCCGAACTCGCCCGCTCGGATGCCAAGCCGGTGGATCTCGAAATCCTGCTGTCCAGCCTTGTCGACATCTCCCGCGAGATCCGCCACGGCAAGAAGGCTGTGCAGATCGACTATGTGATCGACCAGAAGCCGGGCTCCAAACAGGGCTTCATCGTCAGCGGCCATGATCTACGGTTGGGCCAGATCGTCACCAACCTCATCGAAAATGCCCGCTCCTTCGTGCCCGAACAAGGCGGCAGCATCACGGTGCGCCTGTCACGCACGCGCACTCGCTGCCTGATCCAGGTTGAAGACAACGGTCCCGGCATCCAGGCCGAGGATATCGACAGGATCTTCGAACGCTTTTATACAGACCGTCCCGAGGGCGAAAGTTTCGGCCAGAATTCCGGCCTCGGCCTGTCGATCAGCCGGCAGATCGCCGAAGCACATGGCGGAACCCTGCGCGCAGAGAATGTGCTGGACGCCACACGCGGCCGTGTCACAGGTGCCCGCTTCATTCTGACCCTGCCTGTCGAGATCGGCAAATGAACGAGATGCGGGACAATATTCACGGCACTGCCATCGTCGTCGATGGTACGGGATTGCTGTTCATTGGACCCTCTGGCAGCGGTAAGTCTGCGCTCGCCTTCGACTGCTTGGCTGAAGCGGGCCTTCGCGGCTCATCATGCGCTTTGGTGGCGGACGACCAGGTCTTCGTGTATCGCCGGGACGGACAAGTGGTCGCACAACGGCCGGAAGCAATCCGGGGACTGATCGAGCTCCGCTATAGCGGGATCGTCACGCTCGAGAGTGTTGAAATGACGGAGCTACATTTTGCCATTTTGCCGGTGCATCCAGAAGAAAGCGCACGTCTGCCGCCGGAAGCAGAGCGTCATCTCCTTGCAGGCGACATCACTCTTCCTGTCATAAGAGTTCCAAGCTGGACGCGCTTTCCTCTCGCGCTTATCCTCGCACAAATTGTAACGATGGAAGCAAAGCGCCGCTGAGCACGCGGTTTTGGCTTGCACTTCACGTTTTGATGGACAAGATGGCGTCCTGTCGATGGACGAACCGCTAATGTTACGCTATCTGGCGATTTTTTGCGCTAAGGGGCAGTAGAGAATGATCGGACTTGTGCTTGTCACTCATGGCAAGCTGGCTGAAGAGTTTCACCATGCGGTGGAACATGTCGTCGGCCCACAAAAATGCATAGAGACGGTTTCGATTGGCCCCGA
>JARXAQ010000152.1 GCA_029865825.1 Rhizobium sp. | reverse complement strand
GTCATGGGCTTTGCCATCCTCACCGTGTTTGCCCTGTTCGGCGCCACCATTCTCGGCGCGCTGGGGATCTCCATGGGCGCCTTCCGCATCGCCGGTGGCTTGATGCTGTTTGCGATTGCCTTCGAGATGATCTTCGAGAAGCGCAATGAGCGGAAGGAAAAGACGACCGGCGACGCGATCACCAAGGATCACATTCACAACCTCGCCGTCTTCCCGCTTGCCATTCCGCTGATTGCAGGACCCGGCGCGATATCGGCAACCGTGTTGATTTCCGGGACGATGGCCGGCTGGGTTGGCAAGCTGCAACTGATCGCCGTGATTGCCGCCGTGCTTGGCATGGTCTTCATCTCCCTTTTCCTCGCCGACCGGCTCAATCGCTTCCTCGGCGTGACCGGGCGGGCACTGCTCACCCGCCTGCTCGGCGTGCTGCTCGCTGCGCTCTCGGTGCAGTTTGTGGTCGATGGGGTGAAGTCGGCCTTTGGCGCCTGAGGCGCCATCCTGAAGGAACAGTCGGCGAGAAACAGTCATTTCGGCAATTGTCTAATTCTGAAATTTCACACCCTGTGCGACTTGAATCTTCCAATCGACGAACATCCGGACATGAAAAAGGGAGCCGAAGCTCCCTTTGACATAAGCATAGAACGCTTGCGATCAGAACGGGATGTCGTCGTCCAGATCCCGCGAAAAGCCGCCTGAAGGCGCGCTGCCGCCCCGGCTGGCACCCCCGGAGGCGCCACCCCGCGCGGGAGCCGGCGCATCGTAACCGCTGTCATAACCGCCGCCGAAGTCACCGCCGCCCATATCGCCGCCGCGCGAGGCGCCGGCACCATCACCACGACCGCCGAGCATGGTCAGGTTGCCGTTGAAGCCCTGCAGCACCACTTCTGTCGAATAGCGGTCGTTGCCGGTCTGATCCTGCCACTTGCGGGTCTGGAGCTGGCCTTCGACGTAAACGGTCGAGCCCTTCTTCAGATATTGTTCAGCGACCTTGCACAGGCCTTCATTGAAGATGACGACCTGATGCCATTCGGTCTTTTCCTTGCGCTCGCCGCTGTTCTTGTCGCGCCAGCTTTCCGACGTCGCGATGCGCAGGTTGGCGATCGGCCGGCCGTCCTGGGTCCGGCGGATTTCGGGATCGGCACCGAGATTACCGATCAGAATGACCTTGTTGACGCTACCAGCCATGACACTCACCTTACTGCCGCGCCGCCGCGGCGTTCAAAATTCAATCAAAGCCCACCTTATCCCATTCGCTGCAGCGATTGGGCGATGGCACGGTTAAATCCACAGCGAAAATGTTCTTTATTTGTTCTAGTATTTCTCTATGATCCTGTCAACAGAATCGAAATTCCACATTGGCCGGCCCTTGCGCCTCGACTCAGGGGCTCCGTTCACTACATAAGGACAGTTCTCCCAGGAACCGTCCCCTTCCCTTTGCCGATCAGAGCCCGACATGAGCGAACTCAAGACCATTTCCATCCGCGGTGCGCGCGAGCACAACCTCAAGGGGATCGATCTCGATCTGCCGCGCAACAGCCTGATCGTCATGACCGGGCTGTCCGGCTCGGGCAAGTCGTCGCTTGCATTCGACACGATCTATGCCGAAGGGCAGCGCCGTTATGTCGAGAGCCTGTCGGCCTATGCGCGCCAGTTCCTGGAAATGATGCAGAAGCCTGACGTCGACCAGATCGAGGGTCTGTCGCCGGCGATCTCGATCGAACAGAAGACGACCTCGCGCAATCCGCGCTCGACGGTCGGCACGGTCACGGAAATCTACGACTATATGCGTCTGCTGTTTGCCCGCGTTGGCGTGCCCTATTCGCCGGCGACGGGCCTGCCGATCGAGAGCCAGACGGTGAGCCAGATGGTCGACCGGGTGCTGGCACTGGAGGAAGGCACGCGGCTTTATATCCTCGCGCCGATGATCCGTGGGCGGAAGGGCGAGTACAAAAAAGAACTCGCCGAGCTGATGAAGAAGGGTTTTCAGCGCGTCAAGATCGACGGGCAGTTCTACGAGATTGCCGAGGCGCCGACGCTCGACAAAAAATACAAGCACGACATCGACGTGGTCGTCGACCGCGTCGTGGTGCGCTCCGATATCGCAAGCCGTCTCGCGGACAGTCTGGAGACATGCCTCAGGCTGGCCGATGGGTTAGCGGTTGCCGAATATGCTGACCGGCCCTTGCCGCCAGAGGAAACCTCGGCTGGCGGTTCGGCCAACAAGTCCCTGAACGAAACGCATGAACGCGTGCTGTTTTCGGAAAAATTCGCCTGCCCCGTCTCCGGTTTCACTATTCCGGAAATCGAGCCCCGGCTCTTCTCCTTCAACAATCCCTTCGGCGCCTGCCCGACCTGCGACGGTCTGGGCAGCCAGCAGAAGATCGACGAAGCGCTGATCGTGCCTGAGGCGAACCGGCGGATGAATGATGGGGCGATTGCGCCCTGGGCCAAGTCGAGCTCGCCCTATTACAACCAGACGCTCGAAGCGCTCGGCAAGGCTTTTGGCTTTAAGTTGACGGCCAAGTGGTCGGACCTGTCTGAGGCGGCGCAGAAGGCGATCCTGCACGGCACGGAAGAGAAGATCGACTTCCATTATGCCGACGGCGCGCGCTCCTATACGACGACCAAGACCTTCGAAGGCATCGTGCCCAATCTCGAGCGGCGCTGGAAGGAGACCGACAGCGCCTGGGCGCGTGAGGAAATCGAGCGCTACATGTCGGCCGCCCCCTGCCCGGCCTGCAAAGGTTTTCGCCTGAAGCCGGAGGCGCTGGCGGTCAAGATCAACGGATTGCATATCGGCCAGGTCACCGACATGGCGATCCGCAATGCCGGTGCCTGGTTCGAGACGCTGCCCGGCAAGCTGACCGACAAGCAGAACGAAATCGCCGTGCGCGTTCTCAAGGAAATCCGCGAACGCCTGCGCTTCCTCAACGATGTCGGTCTCGATTATCTCAGCCTGTCGCGCAATTCCGGCACGCTGTCGGGTGGCGAAAGCCAGCGCATTCGGCTTGCCTCGCAGATCGGCTCGGGGCTGACCGGCGTGCTGTATGTATTGGACGAGCCGTCCATCGGTCTGCATCAGCGCGACAATGCGCGCCTGCTGGAAACGCTGAAACACCTGCGCGACATCGGCAATACCGTGATTGTTGTCGAACATGACGAGGATGCGATCCTGTCGGCAGACTACGTCGTCGACATCGGGCCGGCGGCCGGCATTCATGGCGGCCAGGTGATCGCGGAAGGTTCGCCGCAGGACATCATGGCCCATCCGAAATCGCTGACCGGCAAATATCTGACCGGCGAGATGGGCGTGAGCGTTCCGGCCCAGCGGCGCAAGCCGAAAAAGGGCCAGCAAATCAAGGTGGTCGGTGCCAAGGGCAACAATCTGAAGAACGTCACGGCGGCCATTCCGCTCGGTGTGTTCACCGCCGTGACGGGTGTGTCCGGCGGCGGCAAGTCGACCTTCCTGATCGAGACGCTGTACAAGGCGGCAGCTCGACGAGTCATGGGCGCGCGCGAAAATCCGGCCGAACACGAACGCATCGACGGCTTCGAGTTCATCGACAAGGTGATCGATATCGACCAGTCACCGATCGGTCGCACGCCGCGCTCGAACCCGGCGACCTATACCGGCGCGTTTACGCCGATCCGCGACTGGTTCACCGGCCTGCCGGAAGCCAAGGCGCGCGGTTACCAGGCCGGCCGCTTCTCGTTCAACGTCAAGGGCGGTCGCTGCGAGGCCTGCCAGGGCGACGGCGTGATCAAGATCGAGATGCACTTCCTGCCGGATGTCTACGTCACCTGCGATGTCTGCCACGGCAAACGCTACAACAGAGAGACGCTTGATGTGACCTTCAAGGGCAAGTCAATCGCCGACGTGCTGGACATGACGGTCGAGGAAGGCGTCGAATTCTTCCAGGCGGTGCCCTCGGTGCGCGACAAGCTGCAGGCGTTATTCGATGTTGGTCTCGGCTATATCAAGGTCGGGCAGCAGGCGAACACGCTGTCCGGCGGCGAGGCGCAGCGCGTCAAGCTTGCCAAGGAGCTGTCGAAGCGCTCAACCGGCCGCACACTTTACATCCTCGACGAGCCGACGACCGGCCTGCATTTCCACGATGTCGCCAAGCTTCTGGAAATGCTGCAGGAACTGGTGAACCAGGGCAACAGTGTCGTGGTGATCGAGCACAATCTCGAGGTCATCAAGACCGCCGACTATATTCTGGACTTCGGCCCGGAGGGCGGTGACGGCGGCGGCCAGATCGTGGCGCAAGGCACGCCGGAAGAGGTGGTGAAGGTCGAGGCGTCCTATACGGGGCAGTTCCTCAAGGAGCTGTTGCAGCGGCGGCCGGTGAAGAAGGTGCAGGCGGCGGAGTGATCCGCCCCTACCAGAGGCGTTCGATGCGCCTCGGGAGCGGCATGGCCTGCGCTTTGTTTAGCTAATGACCTAAATTTCTTTCGCGGGAGGCATTTCATGACCAAATCAGGCACGATCCGCTGCGGTATCGGGGGATGGACTTTCGATCCCTGGGACGACAGTTTCTATCCCTCCAACCTGCCGAAGAAGCGACAGCTGGAGCATGCCAGCCGGCAACTGACGGCCATCGAGGTGAATGGCACCTATTATTCCAGCCAGAAGCCGGCGACCTTTGCAAAATGGGCTGCGGAAGTCCCGGATGATTTTGTCTTCTCACTCAAAGCGAGCCGGTTCTGTACCAACCGCAAGATCCTGGCCGAAGCCGGACCGTCGGTGGAGAAGTTCCTCACGCAGGGTATCGAGGAACTGGGGTCCCATCTCGGGCCGATCCTGTGGCAGTTCATGGGCACGAAGAAGTTCGACGCCGAGGATTTCGAGGCGTTTCTTGGCTTGCTGCCTAAGACGCTCAACGGGTTGCCTCTTCGCCATGTCGTCGAACCCCGGCACGAGAGCTTCCAGGTTCCGGAATTTATCGACATGCTGCGCCGACATGGTGTGGCAGCCGTTTGTGCCGATCATCACGACTATCCGATGTTTGCCGATCCGACGGCCGACTTCGTCTATGCCCGACTACAGAAGGGCACCGACGAGACACCCACCTGCTATCCGCTGAAGGAGATCGAGACCTGGGCATCGCGGTTCAAGACCTATGCCGCAGGCGGCGTGCCTGATGACCTTACCCTGATCGCGAAGGATGCACCGGCAGCCGAGACGCCGCGTGACGTGTTTGCCTTCTTCATCTCCGGGGGCAAGGTAAATGCGCCGCAGGGCGCGATCGAACTGCAGAAGCGGGTTGCATGAGCCGGGCTAAAACACCTGACATGCATCAATTTGTGACATTGGCGAAACTGGACTAGGCTCGGTCGCAGAGTCGCGGTCACGACCGCGATCTGGCCGGCATGCTTCCCCTTTTGGACGTGCGCGTCCAGACTTTGAGTGTTCGGGGCACAGCCATGTCGGGTATCGCCGTCTTCATCCATCTCGCCGGCGCAGTCGCGCTGCTTTTGTGGGCGACACGCCTGGTGCGGACCGGCATCGAGCGCGCCTATGGCGGCGTGTTGAAGGACAAGCTCCGGCTTGCGATCGGCAACCGATTTTCCGCGGCGCTGGCCGGCTTTCTGTTTGCCGTGGCGTTGCAGAGCGCGACGGCGGTCGCCCTGATCGTTGCGTCGTTTACGGCGGCCGGCTATGTGACCTCGGCGATCGGGATTGCGACGCTTTTGGGGGCCGATTTCGGCTCGGCCTTTGTCGTGCGCATCCTTCGCTACGATCTCTCGCTGCTGATGCCGATCCTGCTTCTGGCCGGCACCGTTGCCTTTCGCGCTACCAATGCGCGGCATTGGCGGCAGCTCGGCCGGATTCTCTTTGGCCTTGGACTTCTGCTTCTGTCGCTGCGGCTGATCGGCGAGGCGTCTGCGCCACTGCGCGAAAGCCAGATCCTGCCGGTGCTGTTCAACTATCTCGCCGGCGACTGGGTGAGCGCATTCCTCCTCGCCGCCCTGCTCGCCTGGGCCTTCCATTCGAGCGTGGCGGCGGTGTTGCTGACCGCGTCGCTTGCCGACCAGCACCTGATCCCCGATGCCCTGATCATCCCGCTGGTGCTCGGCATCAATTTTGGCGCGGCAGTGATTGCCGCGCTGCTGACCAAGAATGCCGAACCGCTCACGCGGGTGGTGCCGCTCGGCAATGTCGTGATCCGCGGGTTGATGACGCTGCTTGCGCTGGCGCTGCAGTTCGCGGTGGTGGCGAGCCCCTCGCTGTTCTCGGAATATCCCGGCGAGGCCGTGGTACTGGTGCATCTGGCGATGAACGGCGCCGTGCTGGTGCTGGGCCTGCCCTTTGCCGGACTGGTGGCGAGCATGCTGGAGCGCTTCGTCTCGGTGAGCCAGGTGCCTGCTGCCAATGACGACCGGCTGTCGGCGCTCAATCCAGCCGATCTCGTCAATCCGGCCCAGGCCATCAGCAATGCGACCCGCGAAGTGCTGACCGTCTGCGATAAGACGGAGATCATGCTGAACGGCATTTTTGAGTTGTTCGAGTATTGGGACCCGAAAAAGACGCAGCGAATCGAGACGCTGGATGACCAGATCGACGCGATCCATCGCGACATCAAATTCTATCTTGCCAAGATTTCTGAGACGGCGCTCGACCAGACCTCCGCCGCGCAGTGTCAGAACCTACTCGGGGCGACGATCAAGATCGAGCAGGCGGCCGACATCATTTCGCAGAACATGCTGACGCGGGCGCGCAAGAAGAGCGAACGCAAGTCCTCCTTTTCAGCCGAAGGCTGGGCTGAGCTCTGCGCCATGCATAACGAGGTGCTGCAGAACGCCCATCTCGCCTTCAATCTGCTCGTCACCCGCGACGTGGAGCATGCGCGTCAGCTGGTCGCCCGCAAGGAGGCGATCCGCAATCTGGTCAAGGCGAGCGAGGAGAAACACCTGCAGCGGCTCCGCCAAGGCAATGCGGCAAGCTTCGATTCCAGTTCGCTGCATATCGACACGATGCGGGATTTGAAGGAGATCAACTCGCTGTTTGTGTCGATCGGCTATCCGCTGCTGGAAGGCGAAGGCCTGTTGCGGCGCAGCCGGCTTGTGCAGCCGGCGGAACTCTAGGCGGCTGTCGTCCATCTTGCCGTCAGGCGGGAAGGACAGCGCGTACGAGATCCTCGGCCGTCAGGCCATTGCCGACGCGAAGAGCCGCCTGGCCATGCAGATGAACGCCGGCGCAGGCAGCTTCGAAGGCAGGCAATCCCTGCGCCATCAGTGCGCCGATGATGCCGGCCAGCAC
>JARXAQ010000135.1 GCA_029865825.1 Rhizobium sp. | reverse complement strand
TATGCGAGCCCGGTGCACAAGCCCTATCACGGAGACCTCGCCCGTTTCTCTCCCGCTGCCATGGGCGTATGAGCGTGGTGGAGGATGTGCAGATCAAGGTCCTGACGGCTGGCGAGGTCGAGGAGCTCGTCGGCTGGGCAGCCCTTGAAGGCTGGAACCCGGGGCATGGCGATGCCGCCGCTTTCAGATCAGCCGATCCCGATGGCTTCCTCGGTTGTTTCGTCGATGGTGTCGCGGCGGCCGTCAAACAGGCTGAAAGTCTGATTGCGCTGGGGCTTACAACCGCCAAGCGCGGCGCTTATGCGACGCCGGTGCGCAAGCCCTATCATGGTGATCTCGCGCGCTTTTCGCCCGAAGCCATGGGCGTATGAGCGTGGCAGGCGGTGCGGAGATCCGCGTGCTAACGCTGCCCGAGGTCGAGGAACTGGTCGGCTGGGCGGCATTGGAAGGCTGGAATCCGGGACATGGCGATGCCGCAGCTTTCCGCGCGGCAGACCCTGATGGTTTCATCGGCTGTTTCGTCGACGGGCGGTTCGCGGCCGGAATTTCCACCGTGCGTTATGGCACCGGCTTCGGCTTCATTGGTCTCTATATCTGCCATCCGGATTTTCGCGGGAGAGGTCTCGGTCGCCAGGTTTGGGATGCCGGCATGGCGCATCTTGGCGGTCGGGTGATCGGTCTCGATGGCGTTGTCGAGCAGCAGGCGAATTATGCTCGAATGGGCTTTGAACCGGCCTATGACACGGTGCGCTGGAGCATCGAGCGCATGCCGGCTTTGGCGAGGGCCGATGCCGCTTGCCACGCCGTCGGCGAAGCCGATATCGCCGATATCCTCGCCTTCGATCATGCGTTCTTTCCGGAGGTGCGCGACGATTTTCTCACCGGCTGGCTCCAGCCGCCGCGTCGCGCTTTTGTCTGTCGTCGGCAGGGTGCAGTGGCGGGCTATGCGGTTGTGCGGCCCTGTCTCAGCGGCCACAAGATCGGGCCGCTTTTTGCTATCGATGGACGCACCGCCGAGGATCTCCTGAAAGTCTGCCTCGCAAACCTCATAGGCGCGGAGATCCATTTAGACGTGCCTGACTATCAGCAGGGGTTCCGATATCTGCTCGAGCGGCTGGGTTTCAAGCCTGGCTTCAGGACGGCGCGCATGTACCGAGGGGCACCGCCCTCCCTACAGAAGGCCGGTGTCTATGCGATCACGACGCTGGAGCTTGGCTGACCTTACTCCGACATGCCGGAGGGCGAGGCCGTGGGCAGCATGCCGCGATAGATGCCGGGCGAGGAGCCCTCGATCGGGATTGCGCCGACGCTTCTCTGATAGAAATCCACAGGACCCGCGCCGCCGATCACGGCATAGCCATAACCCTGATCGCGCATGTCGAGCAAATTGCGCAGCAGAAGCGCATGGCCTATGCCCTTGCCACGGGCACTTTCGTCGACCCCAGTCGGGCCGAAGAAGCCTTTCATGGTAGCCTCATGGCAGGCGAAGCCGAGGAGCGTTTCGCCCTCATGGGCAATCCAGCAGGTCACCGGCTGGCGCATGATGGCTGCCGTCGCCTCGTCTGCCCAGCCTGCGCCGAAGCGTGGGCGGATCCAGTCGCAGATGGCCGTGCGTTCCGGCACCAAAGCGCGGCGCAGGGTGATGCCCTGATCCGCCATGCGCTTGTCGAGTGCCGGGTCTGGGGCCAGGTCGTAGAGCTTCACCAGCATGTCTGTGCCCATCTCACACCTCCCGATGTTCTGCCGCAAAGCCGAGGCCGAGAATGGCGGCGCCAATCAGGCCCGGTTCGACCCGGCAAGTTGCGGGCACGACAATGGGGTGCGCAAACTTGCGCAGGATGCGGCGGCGCAGCGCCACATCTATGGCCGAGATCAGGGCCGGCACATTAGAAAGCCCGCCGCCGACCGGCAGGATCGTCGTTCCGGTGACATTGACAACGAGGGAGAGGGCGTCGGTCAGGATGTCGATATAGACGTCGAGGGTGCGGTCGGCGGTTGCGTCGCCGTTCTGCCAGTCGGCGAGGATGTCCTCGCTCGTGCGCGTTTCGCCATGCAGTTCGCGATGCAGCTTTTCCAGGCCACGGGCGCTGCAGACCGCGTCGATGCAGCCGATCTGGCCGCAGCCGCATTGGAAGCGGGGCACGCGGACCGGCGGCGTGCCGGCCTCATTCGCCTGTACCGGGCCGTGGCCCCATTCGCCGGCAAAGCCGCCGGTGCTGTTGATCAGCTTGCCGTCGATGACGAGTCCGCCGCCGACGCCGGTGCCGAGAATGATGCCGAAGACGACGCGGTGGCCGCGTGCCGCACCGATACCGGCTTCGGCCAACACGAAACAGTCCGCATCATTGGCCACGACAACCGGGAGATCGAGAGCCCTTTCGAGGTCTGCCTGGAGCGGACGGCCATGGATGCAGGGAATGTTGGCGACCGTGGCGTTGGATGTGTCGGGATCGATCACGCCAGCAATCGACAGTGCGATGCAATCCGGGCGTTTGCCGGCCTGCGCTTCTGCCTCTGATATCACCGAAGCCAGCGTCGCGACGAAGGCGTCGAAGTCATGCAGCGGCGTCGGCTGGCGCGGGAAGGGACGGATGTCGTCGGCGGAATAGGCGACCGCGCCCTTGATCGCGGTGCCGCCGATGTCGAAGCAGACGATCATGCGGTGGCCCTGTCCTGACGGGTCTCGGTTTCGTAGACACAGGTCCCGCCGATCCAAGTGGAGGAGAGGTCGAGGTCTTCGTCAAGCAGGACGAAGTCGGCGCGCCTTCCGGGCTCCAGCGTGCCGCGGCGACCGGCACCGATTGCTTCGGCCGGATAGGTCGTTGCCATGCGAAGCGCTTCGTCGAGGGGGAAGCCCAATCGCTCGTGGACGAAGCGGATGCAGGAGAGCATGTCGATGTCGGCGCCCGCCAGAGTGCCATCGGCAAGCGTCAGTCGGCCGTCGCGGCGGTAGACGGTCCGGCCGTTCAGGTCGAAGCTTGTCTCATCCGAGCCGATGGTCGACATGGCGTCGGTCACCAGGAAGATGTGTGCCGGTCCCTGTTTGGCAGCCAGGGCCACGCGCATGCTGATCGGATCGACATGGAAGCCGTCGGCGATCAGGCCGCAATGCAGGGCAGGCGATGCGAGTGCCGCGCCGACAAGACCCGGCTCGCGGTTGCCGAGCTGGCTCATGGCGTTGAACAGATGGGTGACCATGCTGGCGCCGGCCTCGACATAAGGTGCGACATCGGCGCAAGGGGTGTCGGTGTGGCCGAGGCTGACGCGGTAACCGGCAGCAACGAGGCGCTTCACCTGTTCTGGCGTCACGCTTTCGGGGGCAATCGTGATCATGGCGAGGCCAAAGCCGCCAGCGACACCTTCGAGATAGGCGAGGTCGGCTTCCGTCATCGGGCGGATGAGGGCCGGGTCGTGTGTGCCCTTGCGCGCGACCGACAGATGGGGCCCTTCGAGATGCAGGCCGAGATAGCCAGCGCTGCTGTGAGCGTAGGCTTGCTCGCCAGCCGCAATGGCGACGCGCTTGAGCTTCGGCCGGTCGGTGATGAAGGTGACCATCAGGGCCGTGGTGCCGAAACGGGCATGGGCTTCGCAGATCGTGCGGATGCCGGCTTCAGTGGGATCGTTGTTGAACAGCGCACCGCCGCCGCCATTGACCTGTAGATCGATGAAACCGGGGGTGATCAGGGCAACCGGCGCGGCGGACCGGGGCATGCCGGCCGGCAGGTCCGCCTGAGAGACGATCGCGCGGACCGTGTCCCCGTCCACGACGAGCGCGGAGTCGACATGCATGCGGTTGCCGTCAAAGATGCGGCGTGCGGTCACGGCAAAGGCTGATGTCATTGGGTCTCGGTTACCTTTTTCAGCGCGACGGGCTTGTCCGGGTTGAAACCCCGGGCGCGCGACAGGGATTCGATGAAGCCATAATAAGGCACGATCAGCGCCAGCGCATCCGTGATCGGATGACCCGTTGCCACGAAGGGCAGGCGATGGCCGCCTTCACCGAGCTCGGATGTGATGAAGCAGGCGGCATTGCCGGCCGAAAGCTTCGACACAGTCTGGACGATCGAGGCTTCGGCCTTGTCGCGGGCAGCGAAAGCGACGACCGGAAAGTCACGTCCAACAATAGAGACTGGGCCATGCAGCACTTCCGCCGAGGAATAGGCCTCGGCATGCAGTTCGCAGGTTTCCTTGCATTTGAGGGCGGCTTCGGCGGCAATGGCCAGCGCCGGTCCGCGGCCCAGCATGTAGAGCGAGTCTGCCGTCGAGAGCGGCTTGATCAGTGGGTTCCAGTCGAGCGCGAGCGCCTTGTCGAGGTGGTCAGGCAAAGCGGCAACCGCACGCTCCAGGCTGTCATCCTTCGTCCAGGCCGCGATGATCGCAATGCCCGCGACGATCGAGTTGACGAAGGATTTCGTCGCCGCGACCGCAATCTCCGGGCCGGCCATGATGTCGATCGCATGATTGGCGGCGTCGGCCAGCGGCGAGGGCAGGGTGTTCACCAGGCTGATGGTCGTCGCGCCGCCGTCGCGCGCACCTTTCGTCATGGCGACGATGTCGGGGCTGGCGCCCGACTGCGAGACGGCGAAGGCAGCGGCATTACCGAGCTTCATCGGGCGCTCATAGATCGAGGCGAGCGAGGGGCCGAGCGAGGCGACAGGCAGGCCGATCTGCAGCTCGATGGCGTATTTGAGGAAATAGGCCGCGTGGTCCGAAGAGCCGCGGGCGACCGTGACGACCACGGACGGGTCCTTGTCGCGCAGGGCCTTGGCGCATTGCGCGATAACCGAGGAGGAGGTGTCGAGGAGACGAGCGGCTGCTGCCGGGATCTCGTTGATTTACTCACGCATTTTCGTCGTCATGTGTTTGCTTTCAGTTCTAGAAATCAGGTCTGAGGTTTCATCGGCGAACCGACGCTGAGTTCGGCCACGAGGTCGTAGGCATCGCTGCGGTAAAGCGCCGTCGACATTTCCATCACGCGCCCCGATTCCAGATAGGCGATGCGCTGCACCGACAGGGCGGCGGAACCGGGTGGTACGCCGAGCAGCCGGCTTTCTTCGTCCTTGAGCAGGACGGCCGAAATCCGCTGGTTGGCGCGCACCGGCCGGATATTGCTGTCGAGCAGACAGAGATAGAGCGAGTTATCCACAGCATCCGGATCCGGCAGCAGATCGTCCGGCAGGCTGGTGCGCTCCAGCGCGATCGGCATGTCGTTGGCCGTGCGCAGGCGGTCGAGACGGGCCACGCGGGCACTCCCGGCCAGTCCTAGCATCATGGTTTCCTCGGCGGTCGGGTAAAACAGGCCGCGCCCGAGCCAGCGGGAGCCCGCCACCATGCCGCGCCGACGCATGTCTTCCGTGAAGGAAGTGAGCTGGCTCAGCGGCTGTTGCATGCGCTGAACCGGCTTGACGACGAAGGTCCCTGAGCCGCGGCGGCGCACGAGAAGGCCTTCGCTGACCAGTTCGTCGATCGCCTTGCGCACCGTCACTCGGCTGATGTCGGCTGCGTCTGCGATGTCACGCTCGGCCGGCAGCGCATCACCATGTTTCAGCCGGCCGGAGGCGACGGCCTCTTCGATCATCATGCGCAGCTTCACGTAGAGCGGTCCGCCGCGCATGGACTGGAGTTCGCTTAATGGCAAAGCTGCTGTCATGACGTGCATCCACACTGACGGCTGCCCGTGGGCAGGCGGCTTATTGTGCCGGAGGCGCAGAGGTCGTTTGGCATGAAGGCGTCCCGTGGTCTGGTTGCCGAAAACAATACCAACTCAAAACCTATTTCGCAAATGGTTTTGAAATGAACGGCAAAATCTTGCGGGGATTAACAAATTCCACTGAAATCCCAATGATTTGGTGGTTTAAGGCTGAAAAATGGCGAAATTGGCTTTACGATTGGACTATGTTTGGTATTGTAAATTAACAAATGGGTTGGCGGGTGCTCTTTCGCGCCTTCTGTCCTTGCTCGCCATATTGGCGCTCGGCGGGGATGGGGTGAGGATTTGAAACTGTCGGCCGTTTCGCAGGGCGAATGAAAATCATTTTCACAGGGCGGCGGAATTTTGCTTGATCTGTTGACGATGACCGTTTTTTGACGCAGTCTGCGAAAAATAATTACGGAAGCAGGGGAATTGCCATGAAAGTCGCCATAATCGGACTCGGATTCCGTCTCGGGTATCTGGGTCGGGTGTTTCGGGAGCTCGATCCGAGCTTCGAAATCGTCGGTTATGTTGATCCCGCACCGGCCGGTATGGCGACGCTGACGGACAATGGCATCTCTGCAGGCAAGGCTTTCGACACCCCGGAATCCCTGATCGCTGCCGGTGGCTTCGATTTGCTGATGATCGGCTCGCCGAACCACATGCATCTCGATCATATCCGTCTCGGTCTCGAAGCCGGTCTCACCGTGTTCACTGAAAAGCCGATCGTGACGAGCGTCGAGGAGAGCTATGCGCTTGCCTCGCTGCTCCACACCTATGGCCATGATCGGCTGCTGGTCGGCCTCGTGCTGCGCTACTCGCCGCTCTATCGCGACCTGCGCAAGGCGCAGGCGGAAGGTCGTCTCGGCGATGTCGTGTCGATCGAGGCCTCCGAGCATATCCAGCCCTATCACGGTGCCTTCTTCATGCGCGACTGGCGCCGTTACGGCCGTTATGCCGGCGGCTTCATGCTGGAGAAGTGCTGCCACGATCTCGATCTCTACAATGGTGTGGTCGGCGCGCGTCCGCGTTTCGTGGCGAGCTTCGGTGGTCGCAAGAGCTTCATTCCGGCGAATGCGCCGCAGAATTCCGGCATCAACGACATGGAAGTCTATCACCGCAAGCCAAGCGGCTGGGAAGGCTCCGACAAGGTCTTCGACAGCGACGGTGATATCATCGACTATCAGACGGCGATCGTCGAATATGAGAACGGCGTGTCGATGACCTTTCACACCAATCTCAACGTGCCCGACGAATTCCGCCGCTTCTGCGTGATCGGCTCCAAGGGCATGGCGGAAGGCGATTTCGTGCGTGGCTTCATGGATGTGCATGATGCGCGGACCAACGAGAAGGTCGTCGCCAACACCTATTCTGCGCCGTCTGCGTTGTCGCAGCATTACGGGGCTGACGAGCAGATGGCCGAAGACGTGATCGCCTTCGTGCAGACCGGTGCCAAGCAGCCGGTGTCCGCGATCGATGCGCTTGAGGCGGGCATTCTGGCGCTGGCCATGGATGAAGCCCGTTTCGGCCGCAAGGTCGTCGATCTCCAGCCCGTCTGGGAAAAGTTTGACGCCTGCCTGCATGGCGCACCAAGCGCCGTCCACGCACGGTCGGCTTAAGGGAGAGTGGTCGGATGCAAGCTCGCCGTAGCGCTATCCTGTTTGCCTGGCTGCTGATTGCGCCGGCCCTTCTCTATATCACTGTCATCGTCGTCTATCCGCTGGTGCAAACCTTTATCCTTTCCTTCACCGACGCGTCGTTGAAGCGAACGACCAACTGGGTCGGCTGGGTGAATTACGAGAAGATCTTCAATGACACGTTCGGTACGGTCATCGCCCGGACCTTCATCTGGACCTTCTTTTCCGTCTCTATCAAGATGATCATCGGCACGTTCGGAGCTGCCTTGCTGAATTCCGCCGTGCCGGGCCGTACCCTGTTTCGCATGCTGACCATGCCGCCCTGGATCGTGCCGATGGCGATTGGCATCTTCATGTGGGGATGGATGTATAACGGCCAGTTCGGCATGATTTCCGGCGTCTTGCAGCGCATGGGTGTGGTCGATGGCCCGGTCGCCTTCCTCGCCTATGGCTCGACCGCCTTCTGGGCGACGATCTTCACAGACGTCTGGATCGGCGTGCCGATGGTGACGCTCTATATGCTCGCCGCCATGCAGGCGATACCGCAGGATCTGTACGAGGCGGCCTGGACGGATGGCGCCGGCCGTAGTTATCGGTTCCGTCGCATCACGCTGCCGCTCATCCTGCCCGCCATGATCACGATGTCGATGCTGTCCCTGATCGCCACCTTCAACTCCTTCGACATCATCTGGATCCTGACACGCGGTGGGCCGAGCGGTGAGACCACCACGATGATCATCGACACCTATCACACAGCGATCGGGTCGAAGAAATACGGGGAAGGCGCCGCGCGCGCCGTGCTGATCTGCATCTTCCTGTCGATCTTCTGCTTTGCCTATTTCCGTGTGACGAGCCGGCTTTCGCAGGAGCACGCCCGATGAGCTACGACAAGACAGCCCTGATAAACCGCTACAAGTGGTACGAGCTAATTGGCATCTATGCGGGTATCGCGCTGTTCCTCACCTTCGTGCTCGCTCCCTTCGTCGAGGGCTTCCTGGTGTCGCTCAAGCCGCTTAGCCAGCTGTTTTCCTCGCCCTACCGCTTCTGGCCGGAGAACGGTTCGTTCGAGGCCTATCGGACGATGTGGGTGAGCGTTCCCGGGTTTGCCCGCTACATCTTCAACTCCTTCTTCATCTCAACGGTCGCAACCGTCATCGTACTCATTCTGGTGGTGCCGGCAGCCTATGCTTTCGCTCGTTTCGAGTTCAAGGGCAGCGGCTCGCTGCTCGGCGCTTTCCTTGCCGTCAACATGTTCTCCGGTGCCGTGCTTCTCATCCCGCTCTTCCGCCTGATGCGCTCGCTCGGCGTGCTCAACACCTATTTCGCCATGATCGTGCCGGGTGTCGCCTTCCTGATCCCATCCGCCATCTGGCTATTGCGCACCTATATGATGCGCATCCCGCGCGAACTGGAAGAGGCGGCCTATGTCGATGGTGCCGGGTACTTCTATACCTTCCGGCGCGTCGTCCTGCCGCTTGCCATGCCGGGTATCGCCGTGGTTGCCATCACGACCTTCATCGGCGCCTATGCCCAGCAGTTCATCTTCGCACTCACCTTCAACTCCAAAACCGAATACATGCCGCTGCCGATCGGCTTGTTCGCCTATTTCGGCCGCCAGGAAGTCATCTGGAACGAGTTGATGGCCGCGAGCTTTGTCGGCATTGCGCCGGCGATGATCGTGATTTTCTTCCTGCAGCGATATCTCGTCAGCGGCCTGACCGCCGGGGCGATCAAATAAGAGCTGCCAATAAAATTCGGGCCAACCGGACGCTCTCAACCTGTCAACAAAGGGGAACTACCGATGACAAGAAAACTGACCATGCTCGCAGGCTCCTTCGCCCTGCTCGCAAGCTCGGCGCTCACCACGCTGGCTGCCGACCAGGAAATCTCCTGGATCTATTGCGGCGACAAGATCGACCCGATCCATGAGAAATACATCAAGGAATGGGAAGGCAAGAACGAAGGCTGGAAGGTCACGCCGGAAGTTGTCGGCTGGGAACAGTGCCAGGACAAGGCAACCACGCTCGCCGTCGCCGGCACGCCGGTCGCCATGGCCTATGTCGGCTCGCGCACGCTGAAGGAATTCGCTCAGAACGACCTGATCGTTCCGGTTCCGATGACGGATGAGGAAAAGGCTTCCTACTATCCGAACATCGTCGACACCGTGACCTTCGAGGACACGCAGTGGGGCGTGCCGGTCGCCTTCTCGACCAAGGCCCTCTACTGGAACAAGGACCTGTTCAAGGCTGCTGGCCTCGACCCGGAAACCCCGCCGAAGACCTGGGCTGAAGAAATCGCCTTCGCCAAGCAGATCAAGGAAAAGACTGGCACTGCCGGTTACGGCCTGCCGGCCAAGACCTTCGACAACACCATGCACCAGTTCATGCACTGGGTTTACACCAACAACGGCAAGGTCATCGACGGCGACAAGATCGTCATCGACAGCCCGGAAGTGCTCGCAGCCCTGCAGGCCTACAAGGACATCACGCCTTACTCCGTCGAAGGTGCGACGGCTTACGAGCAGAACGAAATCCGCGCCATCTTTCTCGATGGCAAAGTCGGCATGATCCAGGCCGGCTCGGGCGCCGCCTACCGTCTGAAGGACACCAAGGTCAACTGGGGCGTTGCTCCGCTGCCAAAGGGTCCGTCTGCCAAGGGTGAAGGCACGCTCCTGATCACCGACAGCCTGGCCGTGTTCAAGGGCTCGGGCGTCGAAGAAAAGGCTGTCGAATTCGCCAAGTACATCACCTCGACCGACATCCAGCATGAATATGAACTGCAGGGCGGCGCTGGCCTCACCCCCTTGCGTCCGGGTGCCGTCGTCGACACGTTCGTCGCCAACGAGCCCTTCTGGAAGCCGTTCATCGACGGCATCGCTTACGGCGGTCCGGAGCCCCTCTTCACCGACTACAAGGGCTTCCAGAACGTCATGATCGAACTGGTCCAGTCCGTCGTCACCGGCAAGGCTGAGCCTGCCGATGCGCTGAAGAAGGCTGCCGGCGAACTCGAGCAGTACAGATAATCTCGGCTAACCGAGGCTCCGCGGGCCGGTTTTCGGCCCGCGGTTTTCATCAAGCGAGTTTGGTTGGTCGCTACAGGACCAGCAATGGAGACTGAGGGTCGTGGGTCAGCTATTTCTCAACAAGGTGCGCAAGTCGTTCGGTCATTTC
>JARXAQ010000029.1 GCA_029865825.1 Rhizobium sp. | reverse complement strand
ATCCTTCGCATCGACGCTCGCCATGGATTTCAGGAGGATGGCAGCATCGCGCACATCGCGGGCGATCGGGCCGGCCTGATCGAGCGAGGAAGCATAGGAGACGATGCCGAAGCGCGAGCAGCGGCCATAGGTCGGCTTGATGCCGACGGTGCCGGTGAAGGCGGCCGGCTGGCGGATCGAGCCGCCGGTGTCGGTGGCGGTAGCACCAGCGCAGAGATGGGCGGCAACGGCTGCGGCCGAACCGCCGGACGAGCCGCCGGGGACCAGTTTCTCATCGGAGCCCTTGGCCTTCCACGGGTTGACGGCCGGGCCGTAGTAGGAGCTCTCGTTCGACGAGCCCATGGCGAATTCGTCCATGTTGAGCTTGCCAAGCATGACGGCACCGGCATTCCACAGATTGGTGGTGACGGTCGATTCATATTCCGGCTTGAAGCCGTCGAGGATGTGGCTGCAGGCCTGGGTGTGCACGCCCTTGGTGGCGAAGAGGTCCTTGACGCCGAGCGGAATGCCTTCCAGCACCCCGGCCGTGCCGTCAGCGATGCGGGCGTCTGAGGCCTTGGCCATGTCGCGGGCAATCTCGGGGGTGACGGCGACATAGGCGTTCAGCGCACCATTGGCGGCCTCGATCGCAGAGAGATAGGCATCCGTCAGTTCGACGGCCTTGATCTCCTTGGCGGCGAGTTTCGCGCGGGCGTCGGCGATGGTGAGGCTGGTCAGTTCGCTCATGGCAGGTTCACTTCAGACTGTCTGCGCCAGGCGGCGCGGGAAATTCGGGAGGCTCGGCAGGAGATCGGCGATCGGATCTTACTCAACGACCTTCGGCACCTGGAAGAAATTGCGGTCGGTGGCCGGCGCATTAGCGACGATGGCGTCGGCCTTATCGCCGTCGGTCACGACGTCGTGGCGCTTCTTCATCGCCATCGGGGTGACGGAGGTCATCGGCTCGACGCCTGTGACGTCGACCTCGTCGAGCTGTTCGACGAAGCCGAGGATGCCGTTCAGTTCACCGGTCATGCGCTCGGCCTGCTCCTCGCTGACGGCGAGACGGGCAAGACGGGCAACGCGCTTGACGGTGGCGAGATCGACAGACATGGGCATTCTCCAGATGGACTGTTTTCTTCGCTATAATGGCCGTCAAGCGCTGAGGCAACGGGGTTTCGTCAGACCTCGACCGAGTGACCCGGCTGCGGGGTGAGCACACGGGTGCGCGAGCCATCGAGACCGGCGACGAATTTCTCCGGCGTCTGGTCGATGATCGGGAAGGTGCCGTAGTGGCAGGGGATCGCGGTCTTGAAATCGAAATAGCGCTGGCAGGCGAGCGCGGCCACAGCGCCACCCATGGTGAAGCGGTCGCCGATCGGGACCAGGCCGATATCCGGCTGATGCAGTTCCTTGATCAACTGCATATCGGAGAAGATGTCGGTATCGCCCATGTGCAGCAGCGAGGCTTCGTCGTCGAAATGCAGCATCAGGCCGTTGGCATTGCCGAGTGCATGGGAGACGCCGTCCTCGGTGATCTGCGCGGACGAATGCAGCGCGTTGGTGAACGTAACGGAGAAGCCTTCGAAGGCGATGGTGCCGCCGGTATTGCCCATCTCGATCTTCTCGACACCCTTGGAGCCGAGCCAGGCGGCGAGATCGGCATTGGCGAGAACGGTCGCGCCGGTCTCCTTCGCGAGCTGGACCGTGTCGCCGACATGGTCGCCATGGCCGTGGGTGAGCAGGATATGCGTCACACCCTTGGTCTGATCCTTCAGGTCCAGCCCTGCAAAGCTTGGATTATAGGACAAAAACGGATCGATCAGGATCGAAGCGGTGGCGCTGTCGAGGCGGAAGGCGGAATGGCCGAGCCAGGTAATCTTCATGGTTGTCTCTCCGGTTTGCAGTGTTGCGCGGCAATATATGGCAAATGCTAAGCCCGGCAACTGCTGGAAGCCTGCCTCAGTTGCACCGCAGGCAGCGCTGGTCTATGCGACCATCATGGCAGCCGTATTGCTGCAGGAGAAAAGGGACCGACCATGGCCGACGACGATTATGTATATGACGAGGCCACGGGCGAGTGGCTGTCCGCCGCCGAGGCTGCGGCGAAGAACGCAAAGCCCGAAGCCCGCGACGCGTCTGGCAATATCCTTGCCGACGGCGATTCCGTGGTGCTGGTCAAAGACCTGAAGGTTAAGGGCGCCGGCCAGACCCTGAAGCAGGGCACTGTCATCCGCTCGATCCGCCTCACCGACAATCCGGAAGAAGTGGATTGCCGGCATGATGCGATCAAGGGACTGGTGCTGCGCACCGAGTTCGTTCGCAAGCGCTGAGGCGGTGAAGGGGTAAGAGACGTGGCGACACTGACCATCGAGGAACTGGCCGAGCGGCTTCAGCCGAACCAGGCGATTGCCGGCCTCGATCTGGGCACCAAGACGATCGGTCTTTCCGTTTCGGATCTCGGGCGCCGCTTCTCGACCCCTCGCACTGTGCTGAAGCGGATCAAATTCACCAAAGATGCGGAGCTTCTGCTGGCCTTTGCCGCGAAGGAAAGGATTGCCGCCTTCGTCATCGGCCTGCCCGTGAACATGGACGGCTCTTCCGGGCCTCGCGTCCAGGCGACGCGCGCCTTCGTCCGGGCCATGGCTGACAAGACGGACATTCCCTTCGTTTACTGGGACGAACGGCTGTCCACCGTCGCCGCCGAACGGGCGCTGCTGGAAATGGATGTTTCGCGCGCCAAGCGCAGCGAGCGGATCGATTCGGCCGCTGCCAGCTTCATCCTTCAGGGGGCGCTGGACAGGCTCTCGGGGCTCGCGCGCACCTCGGATACATCCGACGACTTGGCCTGACGAGCAGCCCACCAGGCTCTGATCTGCTTCCGACGACGGAAGGCCATGATGGCAAACAGCACCAGGCTGTCGACCACAACTGCACGCATGACCAACGGCGGAATGGTTTCCGGCGCAATGCCGAGCACATTGCCGTAAATCTGAAAGACGAGGTCGTGCGCATCGCGCGTCAGCATGAAGATGCCGAAGCTCATGTCGTAGTAGGACAGGCTGTACCAGGCGCCGAGAAGCGCGATGGGGGCGGCCCACAAGAGCAGAAATGTCTTCATGTCGTCTCTGCCTTTCGCATCGGCAGCGAATCATTCGCCGCCGGCCAGTTTTCCACCAGCCATCTCAACCCTGCCATCGTGGTCAACACGAGAGCCGGCACGGCAATGTCGAGCGCCAGGCCCGCAAAGAACACCATCATCATGATGGTTATCACCGGCCTTGCCGGAGCTTCGACTCTCACCGCTTACGCCTTTCAACGCCTGTCCCCTCGAAAAGTTGTCCTGTTCGCGCGCCCGGCGCAACGTAAACCCTTTGTTAAGGTTAACGGCGGCTGGGGATAAGCCGGATCAAGGGTTTGCCGCTGTGGCGTGGCCGAGGTGGCTTTGTCGTTGCCTGCCGGCGACTTGGCGGTTAACGATCCGGCCCTCGCCTCCTCTCATGGACACCCCATGCTGATCATCTTCGAAAGCATTCTGCCGATCTTCCTGCTCGTCGTGATCGGGGTCGGACTTCGCCGCGCCCCAATCATCCAGGAAAGCTTTTGGAGCGGGCTCGAGCAATTCGGCTATTACGTGCTATTTCCGGCGCTTCTCTTTCACACCATGGTGAAGATCGATTTTGCGGCGCTGGATGGCGGGCGTGTGGGCCTTGTGTCGCTGATTGCTGTCGGCATCATGACCGGTGTGTCGCTGGCGCTCTGGCCCCTTCTGCGACGGGCCGGTATGCCTGCTTCCTCTTATACCTCTGTTTTCCAGACAGCGACTCGCTGGAACGGCTTCATGGCGCTCGCGATCGGCGAGAAGCTCGCCGGCCATGAGGGGCTTGCCGTCATCGCTGTGATCATGGCGGCGATCATCATTCCGCTGAACCTCATCAATGTCGGGGTCATGGTCTGGTTTTCCGGGCAGAGCCGTAGTTTCAAGACCTTTGCGCTGCGGATCATCACCAATCCGATCATCCTCGGATCCGGCTTGGGCGTGATCCTCAACCTGGCCGGCATCTCGGTCTATGATCCGATTTTGACGACGATCGGACTTCTCGCAGCAGCCTCGCTGCCGCTCGGGCTGGTCAATGTCGGTGCGGGGCTGCGTGTCGCAGATGCGCTGAGGCCCAATGGTGCGGTCATCCTGTCGGTGGGGCTGAAGCTGGTGCTGTTCCCGATCGTATCGGTCAGCCTTGCACTCGTTGCCGGGCTAGACAGCCAGACGGTCCTGATGGTGGCGCTCGGGGCAGCGGTGCCCACCGCGATGAACGGTTATGTGCTCGCCCGGCAGATGGGTGGGAATGCCGAGCTTTATGCGGCAGCGGCCACCGTGCAGACGGTCGTTGCCTTCTTCACCATCCCGGTCGTGCTCTATTTCGTCACTCAGGTCGCCGGCGGGTAAAGCAGGTCGAGCACGTAGCGCGAATCGAAGCGAGCATCGAGCACGCCATAGGTATGGCGCCAGCCGCCAGCGAGGCGTGATTCAAGGAAGGCATCGGCGATCTTGCCGGCGCCCAAGCGATAAAGTTCGGCGGCACCGGCGGCGAGCGCCAGTTGCTCGATCAGCAGGCGCCCTGCCCCTTCGTCGCGATCGGCGAGTGCCGTTGCGGCGCGCAGGACTTCCACGGTCTTCTTGCCCGACGGGCCGAGGTCACGCTCAAGGCCGGCAAACAGGGTTTCGAACAGGTCCTTGCCACGGCTCAGGACGCGCAGCACATCGAGCGCCATCACATTGCCGGAGCCTTCCCAGATCGCGTTGACCGGGGCTTCGCGGTAGTGGCGGGCAATCGGGCGCTCCTCGACATAACCGCTGCCGCCGATGCATTCCATGGCCTCATAGATCAGGCCAGGGGCGATCTTGCAGATCCAGTATTTGGCAACCGGGGTCATGACGCGGGCATAGGCCGCATCGACAGGGTTTTCGCGTGCCTTGTCGAAGCTATCGGCCAGGCGGAAGGCAAGAGCGGTCGCGGCGGCCACGTCGAGCGCCATGTCCGCGAGCACGCGGGTCATCATCGGCTGGTCGATCAGGTTCTTGCCGAAGACGGCGCGGCCGCGCACGTGGTGCACCGCTTCAGCCATCGAGGCCCGCATCATGCCGGCTGAGGAGAGCGCACAGTCGAGGCGGGTCAGGGTGACCATGTCGAGGATGGTGCGCACGCCGTCGCCCGGAGAGCCGAGCAGGAAACCGAAGGTCTCGGAGAATTCGACCTCGGAGGAGGCATTCGAGCGGTTGCCGACCTTGTCCTTCAGGCGCTGGAATTCGAGGCCGTTGGCAGAGCCATCCTCCAGCAGGCGCGGGACCAGGAAACAGCCCATGCCATCCTTGGTCTGGGCGAGCATGACGAAGGCGTCGCTCATCGGGGCGGACATGAACCACTTATGGCCGGAGAGACGGTAGATGCCCTCACCGACCCGTTCGCCCATGGTGGTATTGGCGCGCACATCGGTGCCGCCCTGCTTTTCCGTCATGCCCATGCCGATGGTGACGGCCGTCTTCTGCATCGGCGGCTTGTTGCCGCTGTCGTATTTGCGCGACAGGATCTTTGGCGTCCATTCCTTCTGGACGGCGGGGGACGCGACGAGGGCAGCGACCGAGGCGCTGGTCATCGTGAGCGGGCAGAGATGCCCCGATTCGAGCTGGGCCGTCAGGAAGAAGCGGACGGCACGCGCCTTATGCTCGTGGCCTCGAGCTTCCGACTGGTCTTCCCAGACCGAGGAATGCAGGCCTGATGCCATGGAGCGGCGCATAAGGGCATGCCAGGCCGGGTGGAACTCGACGACATCCAGCCGTTCGCCGCGCACACCATGGGTGCGCAATTGCGGCGGGCTGGCATTGGCCATGCGGGCCAGTTCCTGAGCTTCCGGCGAGGTCACGTATTTGCCGATGACGTCGTATTCCTCGCGCAGCGGGCGCGAGAGGGAGGACGAGAGATCTACGAGGAGTGGATCGGCGCGATAGGCATTGATGCCGGACCAAGGCTTGGGCTGGTTCAGGGCGGCGAGTTTTTCTTCAGTCCGGTTCATTCAACAAAAGCCGATCTCGTAATCAGCGTCCGCTTGTCTTCCAGCGGTTCGCCTCGAATTTCCATAGAGCATGCCGGTCCAACGCATGCGGCTGCATCCGGGCCCCTGCATAGCCGCAGTCGGCTCCTATTACATGGGGAACGCGCCGCAATCCACATAGCATATGCTTGCTCCCCTGCATGGCAATCATTATAGACCGCGTGACATCTCAGGAGGACGTCTCCATGGTCTTCTTTCCCCATCGCCATCTCATCGGCATCAAGGGCCTTACCGAACAGGACATCACGTACCTGCTCGACAAGGCGGACGAAGCCGTTAAAATCAGCCGCCAGCGGGAGAAGAAGACTTCCACGCTGCGCGGTCTCACCCAGATCAACCTGTTCTTCGAAGCCTCGACGCGGACGCAAGCCTCGTTCGAGCTTGCGGGAAAACGCCTCGGCGCCGACGTGATGAACATGTCGGTCGGCAATTCGTCCGTGAAAAAGGGCGAGACGCTGATCGATACGGCGATGACGCTAAACGCCATGCGGCCGGATGTGCTCGTCGTGCGGCATTCTTCCGCGGGTGCTGCAGCCCTGCTCGCGCAAAAAGTAGCCTGCTCGGTGGTCAATGCCGGCGATGGCCAGCATGAACATCCGACCCAGGCGCTGCTCGATGCACTCACCATCCGGCGCGCACGCGGCAAGCTGTCGCGCATCATCGTTGCGATCTGCGGTGACGTGCTGCATTCACGTGTCGCCCGCTCCAACATCCTGCTGCTGAACGCCATGGGCGCCCGCGTCCGCGTCGTCGCACCCGCGACCCTGCTCCCGGCCGGCATTGCTGACATGGGCTGCGAGGTCTTCCACGACATGAAAGAAGGGCTGAAAGACGCTGATGTCGTCATGATGCTGCGCCTGCAGCGCGAGCGCATGTCCGGCTCCTTTGTGCCGTCGGTGCGCGAATACTTCCATTTCTACGGCCTCGACGCCGAAAAGCTGAAGGCCGCCAAGGAGGATGCGCTCGTGATGCATCCGGGTCCGATGAACCGCGGCGTCGAGATCGCGTCTGAAGTGGCCGACGGTCCGCAGAGCGTGATCGAGAGCCAGGTCGAAATGGGCGTTGCCGTGCGCATGGCTGTCATGGAAACGCTGCTTGTCTCGCAGAACCAGGGACCGCGTTCGGAAGGATTGGGCGCATGATGAAACCGCTCGTCCTCAAGAATGTCCGCATTATCGACCCTTCGCGCACTCTCGACGAGGTCGGCACGATCATTGTCGGCCATGATGGGCTGATCCTCGCATCCGGCGCTGACGCACTGAACCAGGGCGCGCCTGAGGGTGCGGAAATCCGCGATTGCCGAGGCCTCACGGCCGTTCCGGGCCTCGTCGACGCCCGCGTCTTTGTCGGCGAACCGGGCTCCGAGCATCGCGAGACGATCGCATCGGCCAGCCGCGCGGCAGCGGCCGGAGGGATCACCTCCTTCATCATGATGCCGGAAACCGATCCTGTCATCGACGACATCGCACTGGTCGAGTTCGTCAAGAAGACTGCGCGCGATACAGCCAGCGTCAATGTCTATCCGGCAGCGGCGCTGACCAAGGGCATGACCAGCGGCGAGATGACCGAGATGGGGCTGTTGCAGCTTGCAGGTGCCGTGGCCTTTACCAATGGCCGATATGGCCTGAACGACACCCAAGTTCTCAGGCGCGCGATGACCTATGCGCGGGAGTTTGATGCTGTGATCGCGCTCGAAACGCGGGAAAAATATCTCGCCGCCAATGGTGTGATGAACGAAGGGTTGCTGGCCAGCTGGCTCGGGCTCGGCGGCATCCCGCGCGAAACCGAGATCATCCCGCTGGAGCGGGATCTTCGCATCGCCGGCCTCACCCGCGCCAAGTATCACGCATCGCAGATATCCGTGCCGGAATCGGTCGAGGCGATCGAAGTCGCCCGCAAGCGCGGCGCCAAGGTGACCTGTGGCATCTCGATCAACCACTTAAGCCTCAACGAAAACGACATCGGCGAATACCGGACCTTCTTCAAGCTCTATCCGCCGCTGCGCTCCGAAGACGACCGTATGGCGATGGTCGAGGCGCTAGCCAAGGGGCAGATCGACATCATCGTCTCCTCGCATGACCCGCAGGACGTCGATACCAAGCGCCTGCCCTTCGGCGAGGCCGCCGATGGCGCGATCGGGCTTGAGACCATGCTGTCGGCAGCCCTTCGTCTGCACCATGCCGGCCAGGTGCCGCTGATGCGGCTGATCGATGCGATGTCGACACGGCCGGCGCAGATCTTCGGCCTGCCCGGCGGCACGCTGAAGCCGGGCGCTGCCGGCGATATCGCGCTCATCGACCTCGATGAGCCGTGGCTCGTATCGCGCGACAGCCTGCTGGCGCGTTCGAAGAACACGGCCTTCGAGGATGCACGGTTTTCGGGCCGCGCCGTCGCCACCTATGTGGCCGGACGCTGCGTGCATACGCTTTCCTAAAGGGGACACTGATGCCTACGATCGATTATTCCGCTCTCGGCCCGACCAATGTCGCCATGGTGCTCTTGCTCGGCTATCTCCTGGGCTCGATCCCGTTCGGCCTGCTGCTCACCAAAATGGCAGGCCTCGGCGACCTGCGTTCGATTGGCTCCGGCAATATCGGTGCAACCAATGTGCTGCGCACCGGCAACAAGAAGTTGGCGGCCGCGACACTGCTGCTGGACGCGCTGAAGGCAACCGCTGCCGCGCTGATCGCCCTGGCCCTGTTCGGCCACAATGCCGGGCTGCTTGCCGGCTTTGCCGCCTTCATCGGCCATCTCTTCCCCGTCTGGCTCGGATTTAAGGGCGGCAAGGGCGTGGCCACCTATATCGGCACGCTGCTCGGCGTCGCCCCGCTGATGGTGCTGGTCTTCGCCGTGGTCTGGCTCTCGGTCGCCTTCATCACGCGCTACTCGTCATTGTCGGCACTCGTTGCCACACTTGTCATTCCGGTTGTATTGTGGATACTTGGGGTTGAAGAGGCTGCCCTCGTCACCGCCGCCATGACCGTGATTACCTATTGGCGCCACAAGACGAATATCGAGCGTCTGATTGCAGGGACAGAAGGCAAGATCGGTCAAAAAGGCTAGAGGAAAGCCATGGGGTCAGTCGGCGCAGGACGAAAAGGCATTGCGCTGACGGATCGACAGAGGATCGCCTGGCTGCGGTTGATCCGCAGCGACAATGTCGGCCCCGCCACCTTTCGCGATCTGATCAATCATTTCGGTACGGCCGAAGCTGCCCTCGATGCCCTGCCGGAATTGTCGCGGCGGGGCGGATCTTCCCGCTCCATCCGCATCGCCACCGTCGATGACGCCGAGCGGGAGATCGAAACCGCCCGGCGCTTCGGCGCTTTGTTCATCGGCATCGGCGAGCCGGATTATCCGCCGGCGCTCCGCCAGATCGATGGCGCCCCTCCCCTTCTCGCGGTCAAAGGCGATCTCTCCATTGCCACCTTTCCCGCCGTCGGCATGGTCGGATCCCGCAATGCCTCGATCAGCGGCGC
>JARXAQ010000318.1 GCA_029865825.1 Rhizobium sp. | reverse complement strand
CATGACCTCACCGACCGACTTCATGGCGGTGGTCAGCGTCGGCTCGGCGCCGGGGACCTTCTCGAAAGCAAACCGCGGGATCTTGGTGACGACGTAGTCTATCGACGGTTCGAACGAAGCCGGGGTTGCGCCGCCGGTGATGTCGTTGTCGAGTTCGTCGAGGGTGTAGCCGACGGCGAGCTTGGCGGCGACCTTGGCGATCGGGAAGCCGGTGGCCTTGGATGCGAGAGCCGACGAGCGCGAGACACGGGGGTTCATTTCGATCACGACGAGGCGACCATCGGCCGGATTGACGGCGAACTGGACGTTTGAGCCGCCGGTTTCAACGCCGATCTCGCGGAGAACCGCGATCGAGGCGTTGCGCATGATCTGGTATTCCTTGTCGGTCAGCGTCAGCGCCGGGGCGACGGTGATCGAGTCGCCTGTGTGCACGCCCATCGGGTCGATGTTTTCGATCGAGCAGATGATGATGCAGTTGTCCGCCTTGTCGCGGACGACTTCCATTTCATATTCCTTCCAGCCGAGAACCGATTCTTCGATCAGGACTTCGGTGGTGGGGGAGGCGTCGAGACCGGAATTGATGATCTCGTAGAATTCCGAGCGGTTGTAGGCAATGCCGCCGCCGGTGCCGCCCATGGTGAAGGAGGGGCGGATGATGGCGGGCAGGCCGACATGATCGAGCGCCTGGGCGGCGATCGCCATAGCATGCGCCATATAACGCTGCTTGCGGTCGGTCTCGCCGAGGTTCCACTGGTTTTCCAGCTCGTCCAACGCCTTGTCGAGGTCGGAGCCGGAGAGCTTGCCCTTCAACTCGTTGCGGGCGATCTCGTGGGTCTTGCGGTCGGCATCCTTGATCTCGGTGGCGTTGGCCAGCATCGACTTTGGCGTTTCAAGCCCGATGCGGGCCATGGCTTCGCGGAAGAGGGCGCGGTCTTCGGCCATGTCGATGGCTGCGGGCTTGGCACCGATCATCTCGACATTGTAGCGGTCGAGCACACCCATACGCTTCAGGGAGAGCGCTGTGTTGAGCGCCGTCTGGCCGCCCATGGTCGGCAGCAGCGCGTCCGGGCGCTCTTTGGCGATGATCTTGGCGACGACCTCAGGGGTGATTGGCTCGACGTAGGTGGCGTCGGCGAGGCCCGGGTCTGTCATGATCGTCGCGGGGTTGGAATTCACCAGGATGACCCGGTAACCTTCCTCCTTCAGCGCCTTCACTGCCTGGGTGCCGGAATAGTCGAACTCACATGCCTGGCCAATGACGATCGGCCCTGCGCCGATGATGAGGATGGACTTGATATCTTGGCGCTTGGGCATGGCTCTATCCGTTCTTGCGCCTGCGCGAAAAACCGGCCTGGGTGAGGGAGGTCACCGGCCGGGCGCAGGAAGATGGTCTTTTCAGGCTAGAAGCGGCTTATAGGGAAAGTTGGCGCGCAAACCAACCCCATAATTGCTGGCTTCGGCAGGAAAATTGGGGAAGGAGGGGCAGGCGACGCCTAGTGTCGATTTGCGCTGCTCTGTCATGCGGTTTTCGTGTCGTTGGTCTAGGCACCGAAGGCAAGTTTCACCGGAATCGACACATGACGCTCTCCACGCTTTTACCACATCTCCAGCCGTTTTCCCGCAGCCTGCATCCGGAGGTGATCCGGCATCTCGGCACGCGCTACAATTCGGCCGGCATGTTCCTGCCGGAGCCCGGCAATACCATCGTTTGCCATCTCGACCCCGGGTCGCACACCGAGACCTTTCTTCATGATGTCCGTCGTCGCTACAGCGCGATGCCCGGTGGTGATCGGCTGGCCTTTACCGCAGCATCGAGCCTGCACATGACCCTGTTCCAGGGCATCATCGAGTATCGGCGGTTTCTGCCCTATTGGCCGGAGGACGTGCCACTGGAAACGCCGATCGACGACATGACGGCGATCTTCCTGGATCGGCTCGCCGGCTTCCAACCTGGACCTGTGTTTCAGATGGAGGTTGTCGAGGCAACGCCAAACGGACTGACGCTGGATGGGGTCTCGGATGGGGACCGTGCCGCACTGCGGTCCTGGCGTGACCGTTTGGCCGATCTGCTCGGCTATCGGCATCCGGACCATGACACTTACGCCTTCCACATCACCTTCGCCTACCTGACGGAGCGCTTTGACGACGAGGAGATCCTCGCCTGGCAGCCGTTTCTGGAGGCGGTCGTTCAGGAGATCCGGCAACGGGCACCCGTCATTGCGCTCAGACCGCCGGCCTTTTGCCGTTTTGCCGACATGAACCATTTCGAGGAACTCATGGTGTTCGAGCCGGTAGCCTGAGGAGCTGGCAATCTGACGTCCAAATACGCGAAATGGCGGGACATGCCCGCCATTTTGAAGATGAAGCCGATTGGAGCCGGTGCTCAGAATTCTTCCCATTCCGCACCGCTCGGGGCTGGTTTTGCCCCCATGGCGGATGCGAGCTTACCGGCCAAGGCGCGGGCGGGAGAGGTGACGGCACGTGCCGGGCCCGACACCGGCGTTGGCCCGCTCGGGACCGGGGTATAGGCGGCGGCTGGCCGTGACTGTGTGCTTCCGGCGCGAAAGGCCGTCGGGGCGGCCGAGCGCCGGGTTTCGATCTGCCGGCCGAGATTGAACTGGGCAAGACGCGAAGACAGGGACTGCACTTCCGAGACCAGCGTATGCGAGGCGGCGTTGGTCTCCTCGACCATGGCGGCGTTCTTCTGCGTGCCCTGATCCATGATGTTGACGGCGGCGTTGATCTCGTGGAGGCCGGTCGACTGTTCGCGGGCGGCCTCGACGATCGCCTGGACGTTTGTGTTGATCTGCTGCACTTCGGCGACGATGGCCGAGAGGGCCTCACCCGTCTGGTCGACCAGGGATACGCCGTGCTTGACCTGGTCGCCGGATGCAGTGATCAGGGTCTTGATCTCCTTCGCCGCATTCGCCGAGCGCTGGGCAAGTTCCCGCACTTCCTGGGCAACGACCGCAAAACCCTTGCCGGCTTCACCGGCGCGCGCCGCTTCAACGCCGGCATTGAGGGCGAGAAGGTTTGTCTGGAAGGCGATTTCGTCGATCACGCCGATGATGTTGGAGATCGATTGCGACGACTGCTCGATGGCACTCATCGCGTCGATGGCGGAGCGGACGACTTCGCCGGAGCGCTCGGCACTTTCCTTGGTGCGGCTGACCTGCAGGCCGGCGTCTTCGGCGCGCTGCGTGCTCTCCTTGACCGAGCGGGTGATCTGCGACAGAGCGGCCGAGGTCTGCTCGACCGAGGCGGCCTGCTGCTCAGTGCGGCGGGCGAGGTCATCGGCGGCAGAGCGGATCTCATTGGAGCCATTCTCGATGGTCGTCGCATTCTCGCTGAAGGAGAGGAGGGCTGCGCGCAGCTTTTCGATGGAATCGTTGAAATTGCCGCGGATCTCGTCGAGCGCTTCGGAGAAGGGCTGTTCCAAGCGGACGGTCATGTCACCGTCGGACAGGCGGGCGAGGCCTGCGCGCAATTCGTCGACGACGAAACGGATCTCTTCTTCACGGGCCTTATGACCCTTGGAGCGTTCGACGCGTTCGACTTCCTCGAGCTCGTAGCGGGTCTTCGCCTGCTGCTCGAGCTCGACCTTGGTGCGGTTGCTTTCGAGGAGCACGCCGAGCGAACGGGAGAGGCTGCCGAGCTCGTCGCCGCGATCCTTGTCGGTGAGTTCGACGGTGAGGTCGCCGGCGGCGATTCGTGTGGTCTGGTCGATGACGCGGTCAATGCGGCCGATGAAGCCGCGGGCAAGCAGCCAGCCGACCAGGACCAGGAGAACGCTGGCGCCAACGATGATGAAGGCGGAGGTTCGAACGGTCTCGGTGAGGGCGCCGAGCACGGTTGTGCTCGGAACGGCGACGACCACTTTCCAGACGGCGCCTTCAAAGGGTTGAATCGGCATGGCGATCGCGAAACGTTCCACGCCATCCTTGTCCAAGATGGTGCCGACGGTGCCGGGTGCATTGAGAACGGCATTCCAGGCTTGCACGTCGACGCCGCTGTCCTTCACCGCCTTGCCCATCACATCCTTCTCAGGATGGCTGACAAAGGCATTGGCGGAGGAGAGAAGGGCGACGTAACCGTCGCCGAGGGGACGGTTGGCGGCAAGATCGGCTGCGGTCTTGTCGAGGTCGATGTCGGCACCGACATAACCGACCGCCTTGCCCTGGTCGAAGATCGGCACGGAGATTGTCGTCATCAGCACGTCCTTGCCGTCGACCGGATAGACATAAGGTTCCAGAAGGGCCGGCTTGCCGGTCTTGACCGGCAGAAGGTAATAGTCGCCGACGCCGGGCTTGTCGTAGTCGACCAGCACGTCCGTCTTGATGGTGCCGCCGGCACGGTAGATATAGGGCACGAAACGGCCGCTTTGGTCATGGGCCGGCTTGCCGACGAAATCCTTGTCCTTGCCGTCGAAGGCGTCCGGTTCCCACCCCGTCGAAACACCGATCGAGCCCGGATAGGCTTCGAGTGCCTTGGTCATGACCATGGTCGTGGCGCGGTCTGCGGCGCCGCTTTCGCGCAGGGCACGGATCGTGGTTTCAAGTCCCTGCACCATCTGGTGGCCGACTCTGAGGCTCTGCTCGATTTCAGCTGCAGCATCCGATGCGGCCATCTGCATCCGGTTGATACCGGCATCGCGTATGTGTCCATAGGTCAAACCCACCAGCGTCGCGGCAACGCCAATGGTGGTGACGACGCCGAGCCCGACAGTGGAGAAGATGTTCCGGCTCGTGGCGGATTTGAAGAGCATTGGCCGTTCCCTCGTTAGCCTTTTTATCCAGCATCGGCGACGGCAGGCGTCGCCGTATCGGCACGTGGCCGAATTCTCCGTGGAATCTAACGCCCTATGGTTAAGTAGTCCTTTATATTCGACTGAGCCGTTATGGAGGTTTTTGCCCAGCGAAGGTGCCTTTTCGCCAATCAAAGCCTGGGTACGACCAGAACCTTGACCTCGCCCGGACCCGGCGGATTGCGCACGACTCCCGGTGCTTCATCAAGCGAGACCCTGCGCGAGATCAGCCGCTCGACTTCGATGGTCCCTGCGGCAATGAGGTCTGCGGCGCGGCGATGGGTAAACGGGTTCAGGAAGGACGTGACCAGTTTCACTTCGCGAAACAGCAGGTCGAACGGTTCTATCTCGATCGTTTCACCCTGGGCCATGACTCCGAGGATCACGACGGTGCCGCCGGGCCGGACGAGCTTCATCGCCTGCGTGACGGTTTCGCCAACGCCGGCGCATTCGAGCACGACGTCGGCCCCGC
>JARXAQ010000289.1 GCA_029865825.1 Rhizobium sp. | reverse complement strand
AAGTATCACGAGGAATGCGGGGTCTTCGGGATCCTCGGGCATCCGGATGCCTCGGCTCTGACGGCGCTTGGCCTGCATGCGCTCCAGCATCGCGGCCAGGAAGCGGCCGGTATCGTCTCGTTCGACGGGCGGCAGTTCTACACCGAAAAGCATATGGGCCTGGTCGGCGACCACTATACCAACCCGGTGACGCTGGCGAAGCTGCCCGGCCCGCAGGCGATCGGCCACACCCGCTACTCAACCACGGGCGAAGTGGCACTGCGCAACGTGCAGCCTCTGTTTGCCGAACTCGAAGAAGGCGGCATCGCGATTGCCCACAACGGCAACTTCACCAACGGCCTGACGCTGCGTCGCCAGATCATCGCCACCGGCGCAATCTGCCAGTCGACCTCCGATACCGAAGTCGTTCTGCACCTCATCGCCCGCTCGCGCCACGCCTCGACCACCGACCGTTTCATCGATGCGATCCGTCAGATGGAAGGCGGCTATGCGATGATCGCGCTCACCCGCACCAAGCTGATCGCCGCCCGCGACCCGATCGGCATCCGGCCGCTGGTGCTGGGCGATCTCGACGGCAAACCGATCTTCTGTTCGGAAACCTGTGCGCTCGACATCATAGGCGCAAAGTTCGTCCGTGATGTGAAGAACGGCGAAGTGATCATCTGCGAAACGCAGGCCGATGGCTCGGTCACGATCGAATCCCGCATGCCGGCGCGTCCGCAGCCGGAGCGCGTCTGCCTGTTTGAATATGTCTATTTCGCCCGCCCCGATTCCGTCGTCGCCGGCCGCAACGTCTACACCACCCGCAAGAATGCCGGCATGAACCTGGCGCTTGAAGCACCTGTCGAAGCCGATGTCGTCGTGCCGGTTCCGGATGGCGGCACGCCGGCGGCCCTCGGCTTTGCCCAGCAGAGCGGCATTCCCTTCGAATACGGCATCATCCGCAATCACTATGTTGGCCGCACCTTCATCGAGCCGACGCAATCGATCCGGGCGTTCGGGGTCAAGCTCAAGCATTCGGCCAACCGGGCGATGATCGAGGGCAAGCGCGTGGTGCTGGTCGACGATTCCATCGTGCGCGGCACGACCTCGCTGAAGATCGTCCAGATGATCCGCGATGCAGGCGCCAAGGAAGTGCATATCCGCGTTGCAAGCCCGATGATCTTCCATCCGGATTTCTACGGCATCGACACACCGGATGCGGAAAAGCTGCTGGCCAACCAGTATCTCGGCATTGATGCGATGGCGAAGTATATCGGCGCTGACTCCCTCGCCTTCCTGTCGATCGACGGGCTTTACAAGGCGGTCGGCGGCAAGGCACGCGATCCGGCCAATCCGCAGTTCACCGACCACTATTTCACCGGCGACTATCCGACGCGTCTCGTCGACAAGGAAAGCGAGAAGCCGGGCCGCAAGGAAAGCATGCTCGCCGCCAACGGCTGAGACCAGTTTACAGGACAGATCATGACCATCGACCTCAAGGGCCGGATTGCGCTCGTCACCGGCGCCTCGCGCGGCATCGGCTATTTCACCGCAATCGAACTCGCCAAGGCCGGCGCCCATGTGATTGCCTGTGCGCGCACGGTCGGTGGCCTGGAAGATCTCGACGATGCGATCAAGGCCGTCGGCGGCTCGTCGACCCTGGTCCCCTTCGACCTTTCGGACATGGCAGCGATCGACCAGCTCGGCGGCCACATCCATGAGCGCTGGGGCAAGCTCGACATCGCCGTTCTGAATGCCGGCGTGCTCGGCGTTATCTCGCCGATCGGCCATGTCGAGGCCAAGGTCTTCGATAAGGTGATGACGATCAATGTCAACGCCACCTGGCGCCTGATCCGCTCGCTGGAGCCGCTGCTGGTGAAGTCGGACCAGGGCCGGGTACTCATCCTGTCGTCAGCTGCCGCCCACAAGTGCAAACCCTTCTGGGGCCCCTATTCCGCCTCCAAGGCCGCCGTTGAGGCGCTCGCCCGCACCTGGGCTGCTGAAACCCAGCGCCTGCCGCTGCGCATCCTCTCGGTCGATCCGGGTGCCACACGGACCGCCATGCGCGCCCAGGCGATGCCGGGCGAAGATCCGGCCACCCTGCCCCACCCGTCCGAAGTCGCTGCCAAGCTCCTGCCGCTGGTCGGACCGGAGCAGACGCAAACGGGCAAGCTCTACGTGGTGCGCGAAGACAAGATCGTCGATTACCGCATGCCGGAATAAGGGCGCCCGATACCCTTTCTCCGCCTGCCGGGAGGCGGCCCCGTTCTAGCCGTCCGCTTCATTTGTGGACTTGCCATGCAACCCCGTGACGTCGCCTCCTATACCTTCCTGGCCTTCGCCTGGGGTTTGTCCTTTTTGCTGCTCCTGCATGTGGTTGCCGCCTTCGGCTGGATCGGGGCGGTGACCTTCCGCTGCTTCATTGCCGGCGGGTTGCTGCTGCTGATTGCACGGCTGACCGGTCGGTCTCTGCATTTCAACGCGGGCTGGATTTCTTTTGCAGTGGTCGGCGCCACCACCGTGGCCGGCCAGTTGATCGGGTTGTCCTATGCTACACCGCGCATCGGAACGGCGATGGCCGCCATTTTCGTTGCAGCCATTCCTCTGTTTTCTATGGTGATCGCGCAGCTCTGGGGGCTGGAGAAGATCACGCCGGTGCGCGTCCTCGGCCTGGTGCTCGGGACGATCGGCATCATCATGCTGGTCGGCTTCCCGGCGGTGCCTGTGACCTCCGGCTTCCTCATCGGTTGCCTTGCCATGGTCGGCTCGACCTTTTCCGCCGCCTTCGGCAGCAATTATGCGAGCCGCCATCTCTCGGGTACCGGCCCGTGGGAGGTGACCATCGGGTCTTTCCTTGCCGGCGGCGTCATTGCCTTTCCGCTGCTGTGGTTCGTACCCGTGCCGGTTACGCCGCAGCCGGTCGACTATCTCTACCTCGTGGCGCTCGCCACGTTGATGAGTGCGCTCACCTATGTGCTCTATTTCGGCCTGGTGAAGAGCATTGGCGCCACGGCGGCCATCAGCGTCGAGTTCGCCGTCACGGTCGTTGCCGTACTTGTCGGCGCCTTAATCCTCGACGAGCCGCTTACAGTGCTGCAATTGCTCGGTGGTGCGGTGATCATCGTCGGCTGCGGGCTGGTGCTCGGCATCCTGCGCCTGCCGCAACCGGTGCGGTAACCGCGTTCAGCTCCGGCGACGGTTGCGGGCAATGGCCGTGCCGCGCATGGCGGTCTTGACCGCTTCCAACTGGCGGCTCGCGGTTTTCACCAGGGCCGCCGGCTCGTGCAGGCGCACACAATTGCGGCCGTCCGCCTTGGCCTGGTAGAGGGCGGCGTCCGCCTCGGCCAAGAGCATGTCCAACTGCACGGTGGGATCGCAGCCCATCGACACGCCGATGCTGACCGTCACCGGCACCGGTGTCGACTGCTCGCCATGCATGGCCGCGATCGCCTGCCTGAGGTTCTCGGCGATCGCCAGCCCCTGCGCGCCGGTCACCCGGGGCAAAAGGCAGGCAAATTCCTCGCCGCCTATCCGCGCGAAGAGCCAGCCTTTCGGCATGCGTTTCTCGATCGCACGGGAAAAGGCCAGAAGGACCTGATCGCCGGCGGCATGGCCATAGGTGTCGTTGATGTGCTTGAAATGATCGAGATCGAAAAGCAGCAGAGCGGCCCTGCCCTCCTCGCGCGCCAGGATGGACTGCGCCGTCATGACGAATGTGCGCCTGTTGGCGAGATTGGTCAGCGGATCCTTTTCCGAGGCCAGCCGATACCGGCGCTCGTCACGCTCCTTGGCGAGGATGAGCAGCGCGATCAATGACAGGACAATCAGCATGGTATTGGTCAGCGCCACCAAGGCAAACCAGGTGGCATTGCCGCCATTGTCGTCATATGGCGGCGCGATCATCAGAGAGAGTGGCAGGATCAGAAACCAGACGATGCCACGCAGCGCGTTCGCCACCACCGCGAGCGGCCGTGACGGCAGAGGCTCGGCAATCCGCCCGCGCCAGATGTCGCGCGCCGTCAGCAGGCAATAGGGACCGATCAGCAGACCGAGCACAGCCCCTCGCGCCGTTACCGATTCCTGGAAGGCCGGCACCAGCCAGCAGCCGAGCCAGATGACCGCTCCGATCATCGCCTTGGACATCGACAGCGCTCTGCCTTCGAAGGCGGCGATTGCCTGCCAGTACAGGCCGGCGCCGGCAACCGCCAGTGCCAGGCCGAACCCGGACGCGATCGGCAGTGGCAGAATTAGGCGGCTGCCGTGCAGACCCATGCTCACACAGCTCGTTGCCCCCGCAAGAACGAGCATGGTGAGGACCGCATTGCGACGCTCACGCATCCACATATAGGCGCACAGCAACGTCGAGATCAGCGTCGCCAGACCGTGGACGACCAGAATCGTCGGAATGTGCAGTGTCATGTCCATGTCGAAGGTCATCTCCGCAGGAGGAATTGTGGTCCTTCACCATAGAAGCGCCATGGTTGACAAAGACTTACCGGCTTATTGTGGTAAATGGGATTAAGCCTGCGGCAGCGACCGCCGGAGCGCGCAACCGCCCTTGACCAAAACCCGGACCCGCGCCATAACAGCGCCCATGGAAACGAGCCTCTGCATCATTTGCGGGACCATTATTCGCTAGCGCATTCGCTGGCCTGGCCGTTTTCGTCTCCTGCATAGACCCAGATGACAAACGACCCGGTCCAGCCGGGTACAATCGTTCTGGGAGACTGACATGGCCGGCGGCCTCAAGCTTTACAACACGCTCACGCGCGAGAAGGTCGACTTCGAGCCGATCGACCCCGACAACGTGCGCCTGTATGTCTGCGGCCCGACGGTCTACGATTTCGCCCATATCGGCAATGCGCGCCCCGTCATCGTCTTCGACGTGCTCTTCCGACTGCTGCGGCACTTCTATGGTGCGGACAAAGTCACCTATGTGCGCAACATCACCGACGTCGACGACAAGATCAACGCGCGGGCCCTGCGCGACTTCGGCAGCCAGATCGCCGACGGCTCGATGAGCCTGAACGCAGCGATCCGGGCCGTCACCGGCAAGACGGAGAGCCAGTTTCATGAGGACGTGGCGGCGCTCGGCTGCCTCAAGCCGACGGTGGAGCCGCGCGCGACCGACAACATTCCGCAGATGATCGTGATCATCCAGCGGCTGCTCGATATGGGCCATGCCTATGTCGCCGAGGGCAACGAAGGACACGAGGTGCTGTTTTCGACCGCCTCCATGGCCGATTACGGCATGCTGTCGAAGCGCAAGCTGGAAGACCAGCAGGCGGGCGCACGCGTGGCCGTAGAAAACCACAAGATGAACCCGGCCGATTTCGTGTTGTGGAAGCAGTCTGAAGACACAGAGCCCGGCTGGCCGGCCACCTACGCCTTCGAGGGCAAGACTTATCCGATCTACGGCCGCCCCGGCTGGCATATCGAATGCTCTGCCATGGCCGACCGCTATCTCTGGGAAGAGATCAAGGACCGGCTCTCCCCGAAAGCGAAGGCAAAGCCGCACCAGTTCGACATCCACGGCGGTGGTTTGGACTTGATCTTCCCCCACCACGAAAACGAGATCGCCCAGTCCTGCTGCGCATTCGACAACGACCTGATGGCGACGGTGTGGATGCACAATGGCTTCCTGCAGGTCGAGGGCCGCAAGATGTCCAAGTCGGAGGGGAATTTCGTCACGATCAACGAGCTCTTGGCGACGGAGAAGTTCGGCGGGCGGACTTGGCCGGGCGAAGTGCTGCGGCTCGCGATGCTGATGACGCATTATCGCGAGCCGATCGACTTTTCGGTGAAGCGGCTGGAGGAGGCGCAGAACATTTGGGAACGGCTGTCTCGGCGCGGAAATGCCATTGGATCTTTTACAAAGCAAGAAGATCCAGAGTTGCTTGCTACTTTGGCGGATGATCTGAGAACATCGGATGCTCTCAAACGTATTCAGGCTAACGCGAAGAATGATTCGACGATGCCAATGGCATTGTGGGGTTTGGATCTTCTCGGAGTGAGACTAGATGAACATGCGGGTAAAGCCTATTCGGTGACGATTGAGCCGGGACATATCAAACTTTCTGGCGGCGAGATTGACGCGTACGTATCTCGAGCCTTGCCCTCCGCGATCCAAGCACTGATCGACCTGCGGCTCGAAATGCTCAAAGCCAAGAATTTCGCAGAGGCTGACCGCATCCGCGGCGAACTTGCCGAAAAGGGCATCCAGCTCAAGGACGGCAAGGACAAGGAGACCGGCGAGCGAGTGACGACCTGGGAGGTCAAGCGGTAGTTGCTTGAGGGGAGCAGTCGGCATATGCCGACGATGGAGGTGCGAATGGAACTGGAAAGACATGTCCGGATCTTCAAGAACGGTCGCAACCGCGCCGTCCGCATCCCCGTGGAGTTCGACTTCCCCGATGACGAGGCGATCATGTGCAAAGAAGGCGACAAGATCACTCTGGAACCCGTCCAGACAAGGAAAGAAAGTCTCATCGAATGGCTGCGCCGGCAGGAGCCGATCGAAGAGGACTTCGACTTCGACCTTCGTGAACCCCCAGCCCGGGACGTCGAGCTGTGAACACGCCTCGATACATGCTGGACACGAATATGGTCTCGGACGTCATCCGCAAGCCGCATGGATCGGCCGCCACGATGATCGAGAGTGTTGGCGATGCGCAGGTGGCGATCAGTTCGATCGTTGCCTCGGAATTGCGGTTGGGCATCCTGAAACGCAACTCCGAACGGCTGACGTTTCTGGTCGAAAACCTTCTCGATCGGGTTTCGATCCTGCCTTACGAGGACAAGAAAGCTTCCCATTTCGCCGAGATCCGGCTGGACCTTGAACGGAACGGCACGCCGATCGGTTCGACGGATCTCTTCATCGCCGCGCATGCACGGTCTCTGGACGTGACCCTGGTGACAGCGAACATCCGCGAGTTCGGCCGGGTGCCGGGCCTCAAGGTCGAAAACTGGGTGGGACCGAAGCCATGACCCAACCCAACCCCAATACCAAGATGCCGAAATGGCTGCTTTACGGCCTGATCGCCAAGGGCGTGCTGATTGCCGTTGTCATCATCGGCGTAACGATTTTCATGACGATGCGATGAGGAAGAGTAGATGAGCGAGATCCATAGCGGCGGATGCCAATGCGGGGCGATCCGTTTCCAGGCCGCGAAACTGGGACGGCCGTCGATCTGTCATTGCCGGATGTGCCAGAAGCAGTTCGGATCCTTTTTCGGTGCCTTCGTTACCGCCGACCAGGCGCATCTGACCTGGACGCGCGGCCAACCGATGCTTTTCCGCTCGTCGGCCAAGGTGAAGCGCGGCTTTTGTGCCAAATGCGGCACGCCGCTCACCTATCAGCATCCGGGTGGGGTGGAACTCGCCATCGGCGCCTTTGACCATCCGGAGCTGTTCGAGCCGCAGATCCAGGTGAACCATCACCAGCGGCTGCCGTGGATCGACCAACTGTTCGAGAAACCGGCCCATTCCAGCCCGGCGATGGAAGAATTCTTTGCTTCGGTCGAGAGCTATCAGCATCCCGACCACGACACGACCCAATGGCCGCCGGAGGATGAGCAATGACCCGTCAGGTGCATTCCGGAGGCTGCCAGTGCGGCGCGATCCGCTACAAGATTGCCGGAGACCTCGGCTATCCGCATCTCTGTCACTGCCGCATGTGCCAGAAGGCGAGCGGCAACTTCTTTATGGCGCTGGCCGGCTCACGGCAGGAGGATTTCCTCTTGATGCGCGGCGAGCCGAGCTGGTTCCAGTCTTCGGATCCGTGCGGGCGCGGCTTCTGCAAGGAGTGCGGCACGCCGCTGTTCTTCCGCACCAAGGGCTCGCCCTATATCAGCGTGACGATCGGCAGTCTCGACAAGCCGGAACTGGCCGAGCCGGTCTCTCAGGATGGCGTGGAAAGCCGCATCTCGTATTTTGCCAAATTGTTTGATCTGCCGGAGAACCCGACCGACCGATCGGACCTGCCGGCGGGCACTGCCGGGATCGCCGCGACAAGCCGGCAGCATCCCGATCACGATACGGTGGCCTGGCCACTGACAAGGAGCATGAGATGACAAGCGACTTGCGCGGTTTCTATCCCGAGATCGAACCCTTCGAGACAGGCTTCCTCGATGTCGGCGACGGGCACACCATCTATTGGGAACGCGTCGGCACCAAGGGCGCCAAGCCGGCTGTCTTCCTGCATGGCGGTCCGGGTGGTGCATCCAGCCCGACCCAGCGCCGGCTCTTCGATCCCGCCTTGTACGACGTGATCCTGTTCGACCAGCGCGGCTGCGGCAAGTCGACCCCGCATGCCTCGCTCGACGCCAACACCACCTGGCATCTGGTCGCCGACATCGAACGCCTGCGCGAGATGATGGGCGTCGAGAAATGGCTGGTCTTCGGCGGTTCCTGGGGCTCGACGCTGGCGCTCGCCTATGCCGAGACCCATCCGGAACGGGTGTCGGAACTCGTGCTGCGCGGTATCTACACGCTGACGAAAGCCGAGCTCGACTGGTACTACCAGTTTGGCGTCTCGGAGATGTTCCCGGACAAGTTCGAGCGCTTCCAGGCGCCTATCCCGGAAAACGAACGCCACGAGATGATGGCCGCCTATCGCCGCCGGCTCACGGGCACCGACCGCGCCGAGCAGCTGCGCTGCGCTATTGCCTGGAGCAATTGGGAAGGCGAGACGATCACGCTTTTGCCCAATCCTGACTATTCGGCGCATTTCGGCGAGGACGACTTCGCGCTCGCCTTCGCCCGGATCGAAAACCACTTCTTCGTCCATGCCGGCTGGATGGAAGAAGGCCAGCTGCTGCGCGATGCCGACAAGCTCGCCGACATTCCGGGCGTGATCATCCACGGCCGCTACGACATGCCCTGCCCGGCGAAATATGCCTGGGCCTTGCACAAAGCCTGGCCGAAGGCGGATTTCCACCTGATCGAGGGGGCGGGTCACGCGTTTCTGGAGCCCGGCATTCTCGACCAGCTGATCCGCGCGACTGATCGGTTCGCGGGGAAGAATTGAACTAGAATTTGCCCCTCACCCTGCCTTCGCCCCGCACGTGGGGAGAAGGCAGCGGCAGCTCAGGCGCAACTCGTTGCGCTGGGGATGAGGGGCAGCAGATCGAATTGATTGCCAGAGGGGCACTCGCATGATGCTTGAAAAGATCACCCTGTTCGACACGACACTGCGCGACGGCCAGCAGACGCCGGGCGTGGATTTTTCGGTCGAGGACAAGATCGCGATTGCGAGCATGCTGGACGCGTTCGGCATTGATTTCATCGAGGGTGGTTATCCCGGTGCCAACCCGACGGACACGGCGTTTTTCTCGAAAAAACGCACCCAAAAGGCCGGCTTTGTCGCCTTCGGCATGACCAAGCGCGCCGGCATTTCCGCCTCCAACGATCCGGGTCTCAGTCAGCTCATCCAATCGAAGGCGGATGCGGTGTGTCTCGTCGCCAAGAGCTGGGACTATCATGTGAAGGTGGCACTCGGCTGCACGAACGAGGAAAACCTCGAAAGCATTCGCGATAGCGTTGAGGCCGTGGTCGCGGCGCACAAGCTCGCCATGGTCGACTGCGAACACTTCTTCGACGGCTACAAGGCCAATCCACAATACGCCCTCGCCTGTGCTAAGGAAGCCTATGACGCCGGTGCCCGCTGGGTGGTGCTGTGCGACACCAATGGCGGAACCCAGCCGCCGGAGATCCACGACATCGTCTCGGCCGTGATCGCAGCTGGCATCCCCGGGTCCTCGCTCGGCATCCACGCGCATAACGACACCGGCCAGGCGGTGGCCAATTCGCTCGCCGCCGTCGAGGCCGGCGTGCGGCAGATCCAGGGCACGCTGAACGGGATTGGCGAGCGCTGCGGAAATGCCGACCTCGTCACCATCATCCCGACGCTCTGTCTTAAGGAGACGTACTCGTCGCGCTTCGAGACCGCGATTGACCGGGAGAAACTCGTCGGCCTCACGCGCCTGTCGCGCGCCTTCGATGAGTTGCTCAACCGCTCGCCCAATCACCAGTCGCCTTATGTCGGCGGCTCGGCCTTCGCCACCAAGGCCGGCATCCATGCCTCGGCGCTCCTCAAGGACCCGAAGACCTACGAACATGTCGAGCCGGAGAGCGTCGGCAATTTC
>JARXAQ010000240.1 GCA_029865825.1 Rhizobium sp. | reverse complement strand
CGGCACCCTCTTCCGGATCGATGGTCTGACCGTCCTTTTCGATGTCGGCAACCTGCCAGAGGCCGCAGACCAGCCTGCTGATCGAGAGATCAGGGGCGAGTTCTGTGCGTTCGGGAAACTGGGGCATCAGAATTATTCCTTGGTCTAGCGTTTTGTGCCGCCGAGGCGCGACAATGGACTGGTTTCGCCGAACAGACCCCGTGGTCTGAGCAGCAGCATGAGGCAGAGCCCGACACCGATCGCGACGATCTGGAGGGCTGCGGCGCGTGCCTGATCTTGCGGCGGCACGAAACTGGAGACCAGGGCCGCTGACAGCGCCCAAAGGCCCCAGACGAGAATGGCACCGGCGATGGCACCACGATTGTTACCCGCACCGCCGACGATCAGCATGGCCCAGACCTGGAAAGTCAGGATCGGCATATAATTGTCCGGCGCGATGAAGCCGATGAAATGCGCCTGGGCTGCCCCCGCAAGGCCCATGATGGCACCCCCAACCGTGAAGGCTTGCAGACGAAAGTGGCTCGGTCGCTTGCCGAGCGCCTGGGCCGCCGTCTCGTCCTCCCGGATCGCGCGCAAGACACGCCCCCAGGGGCTTCGCGCGAGATGCTGGAGGCCGAGATAGAGGACCAGAACAACGAGAGCCATGACGCCGCAATTGGCCAGGCTGAACAGAAGCGCATCCTCCTGCAGGGAGGCGAAGGGTCGCGGGATGAAGCCGATGCCGAAGGAGCCGCCGGTGACGGATTGCAGATTGAGCACGCAAAGCTGCACAGTGACGGCGACGCCGAAGGTGGCAATCGCCAGATAATCGGCCCGAAGCCGGATGGTGAGCGCGCCGACCGCCCATGACAAAGCGCCCGAGACGAGGGCAGCACCCATCCAGCCGACAACGATCGGGAGATCGAAGCCACCGAAGCGGTCTGCCGTTTCAGGCGTGGTCAGGATCGCAGACGTATAGGCGCCGACAGCCACAAAGGCAGCGATGCCGACATTGAACAGTCCCGTCATGCCCCATTGCACATTGAGCCCAAGGCAGATGATCGCATAGGTCAGCGCCATGGTCAGGAAGAAGGCGCCATAGGCTAAAAGATCGAGGCTCATGAGGCTTTTCCAAACAGGCCGCGCGGGCGAATGAGAAGCACGGCGATCAGGATGGCGAAGGACACGGCTGAGCGCCATTCCGCCCCGATGGCCTGCACCGCCGGAGCCTCGCACAGACCAATGATCAGGCCCGCAATCATCGCACCGGGCACCGAGCCGATCCCGCCGAGAATGGCAGCGGCAAACAGCGGCAGCAGAAGATCGTGGCCGAGATAGGGGCGGATTTGGATGATGAGGCCGCTCATCATGCCGGCAATGCAGGCGAGCGCGGCACCTAAAAACCAGGTGGTGCGGATGACACGGCGTACGTCGATCCCGGCAATGCCGGCAAGGCCAGGATTCTCGCTGACCGCGCGCATGGCCCGTCCCATATCGGTCCGGGTCATCACGAGATGGACGGTGACGACAGAGATCAAGGCCAGGATGAGCATCGCCAGCTGGTCCGGCGTGGCGCGCAGCCCTCCTCCGAGCTTCATGGCGATCTGCAGCGCCTGGGAGAAATAGGCGGGCTTCGAGGTGAAGAGGAACTCCAAAAGGCTGCGCAGGGCGAGTGACGCACCGAAGCTTGCCATGACCATGATGATGATCGCGCTGCCGCGTCGGCGGAAGCTGGAAAACAACAGCGCATCGACGGCCAGCGCCAGAAGGCCGGTGAGGAGTATCGCGAAGACGGCGGCAATCGGAAGCGACCAACCGAAGGAGAAGGGCCCGATCGGGGTGCTGAAGCCGGCGCCCAGATACCCCAGCGTGCCAGTGATGCCGAGTGCCAGATAGGCACCCCAGGAGAGGAACTCGCCATGGGCAAAGTTGGAAAAGCGCAGGATCGAATAGGTGAGCGTGACGCCAATGGCGCCCAATCCAATGATCGCGCCGGCAATCAGGCCGTCCATGAGAAATTGCGGGTTCATGAATGAACCTCACTTGCGGCATGCCCTGCCGTGCCGAGATAGATCCGGCCGATCAGTGGATCACCGGCGAGTTCCGAAGGTGTGCCTTCATGCCGGATGCGCCCCTCTGCCAGGATGACGGCACGGTCGGCAATCGCCATGGCCGCTTTCACATTCTGTTCGACCAGCAGGATCGTCACACCGTCGCCATTGATGCGTTTCAGCATCGAAAACACCTCGCCGACGATCTTCGGCGAAAGCCCGGCTGAGGGTTCATCGAGGATGAGGACGGGGGGATCGAGCGCGAGTGCCCGGGCTACGGCCAACATCTGCCGCTGGCCGCCGGACAATGCGCCGGCCAGGCGTTTCGGCTTGACGGCGAGATCCGGAAAGCGGGTCAACAGTGCCTCGATCCGTGAAGCACGCTCTGCTTTGGGCAGCAAAGCCACGGCGATTTGCAGGTTTTCCAGGATGCTCATGCTGGCAAAGACATTGTCCGTCTGCGGCACGAAGGCTAGTCCTTCGGCGAGCTTCCGATGCGATGCGACCCTGGTGATGTCACGGCCTGACAGGTGGATCGCACCGGAATGAACCGGAACCATGCCGGCAATCGCCTTGACAAAGGTGGATTTGCCAGCCCCGTTTGGCCCAAGAAGAATGACCAGCTCGCCTTTGGCCACGGCAAAATCGACGCCCCGCACGATCGGCAGGTCGGGTTCATAGCCAGCGACGAGCTGTAAGGTGGAGAGAACGGGGGCCGTCACACGCCACCTCCGAGATACGCTTCGATCACGGCCGGATTGGCGGCCACATCCGCCGGCGCGCCTTCCGCCAGCGGCCGGCCGAGCGCCATGGCGACCACGCGTGAGCAGAGCCGCGAGACCATGTCCATGTTGTGTTCGATCAATAGGATGGACTTGCCCTTGGCATTGAGCGCCACAATGCGCTCGATGATCACCTCGAGCAGCGCAGGGTTCACACCAGCTGCTGGCTCGTCGAGCAGGATGACCTGTGGGTCCGCCATCAGCACACGCGCCAGCTCCAGAAGCTTGCGCTGGCCACCGGAGAGGACGCGTGCCGGCTCATGGGCAAGTGGCGAGAGCGTGACGAAGTCGAGCAGGTCGCGGGCTTTGTCGAGCGCCGCCCGTTCCTGGCACCGAACCAGGCCTGGCCTTAGAAAATTGGCAAACAGCCGCTCGCCCTGCTGACCCTGCGCACCGACCAGAACATTTTCGAGAACCGTCATTTCGGCAAAAGGGCGCGGGATCTGGAACGTCCGCCCGACACCATGGGAAATGCGCCGTTCGGGCGGCTCGCCGGACACTTCGCGGCCACCGATCCAGATTTCACCGGCGCTCGGCGTGAGGGTGCCGGCAAGAAGATTGAACATCGTGGTTTTACCCGCGCCGTTCGGACCGATCAGTCCGACCATCTCGCCGTTGTCCACCGCAAGCGACATGTCGGAGACGACGGTCAGGCCATCAAAGCGCTTGGTCAGATGCCGCGCTTCTATCGCAGCCGGCACCGTTGCCCCCGTTGCCGGCGTTGGTGGATGAGCGGTTGGGGCAGTCATTGTCAAAAAGAGGCCTTGATATGATCGGTGATGTTTGATCAAACTTTACCAGAGAACCAAAATCAACCGATATTTCCTGAAAGGCTGAGCAGTGGCAGGAATGACGGACACTGTCGGGTCGATGGATGAGCATCTGACCCCTGTCGGGCGCGAGACGGTGCAAGACAGGGTGTATGGACAATTGCGTCGGACACTCATCAATGGCGGTTTTGCCGCCGGCGACATGCTGCGCATCGTCGATCTGGCGGATCGGTTGAAGACCAGCACCATGCCGGTGCGCGAGGTCTTAGGCCGCCTGGTGTCGGAACAGGCGCTGGAAGCCCTGCCCAACCGCTCGGTGCGCGTGCCGCTGATCACACGCGAGCGGCTCGACGATCTGGAGCGTGCCCGCATTCTCATCGAAGGTCGCCTGGTTGCCATGGCCTGCCCGCGGCTAACGTTAGACGACATCGAGAGCCTTAAGCAGATCAATCTCGATTGCGAGGTGGCCTTTGCCAATCACGGCAAGGACATCGGACCGGTCACCTCGGAACTCAACCAGCGCTTCCATTTCGAGATCTACCGGGCGGCAGGCTCTCAGGTGCTGATTCCGATGGTCGAAAGCCTTTGGCTGCAATCCGGCCCGGTGGTGCGGGAGGCAGCCCATATCCATGACGAACAGGGGGGACTTGCCGCCACCAACCATCACTGGACCTTGATTGCGGCGCTCGAAGCGCGGGACGCGCACGCGGCAACGATTGCGCTTGCTAACGACATTGGGCGCTCCTTCGATCTGGTGCGAGGCCGCCTCAAGGCCGGCGAAGAAGCGGCATGAGGACGTGGCCATGAGCGCAACAGACGACACATTTGAGCTGTTTGATCTTCGGGTCGAGGTGGTGATCCCGGAAGGCGGCGCCGTCTATTGCGGGGCAAAACCCGGCGATTATTTCGAACTGCGCGGCGAGATGCTGCATCTGCCGCCGGGCCAGGGTTTCTCGATCTATTCGCTGGCCTCCGTCCTGCCCCTGCTGGCGGCCAAGCAGCGCGCCACCCATGCGCATGACTGGATGACCACCGACACCGACATTGCCTGCCCCGACCCCAATTGCTCGACGCGGCTCCGCATCAAGCGGACCGGCCTTCGCCGTTTCAGTCACGCCGAGACCACCGCCGTCCCCCTTGAAGAAAAGCAGTGACCATGCAGCGCATCACGATTGCCCCCGGCTATGAGATCTCCCGCGTCATCCGTGGCGGCTGGCAGCTGGCCGGCGGACACGGCAGCATTGACGCCGATCAGGCGGTCGATGACATGGTGGCCTTTGCCGATGCTGGGATCACGACCTTCGACTGTGCCGACATCTATACCGGCGTTGAGGAACTGATCGGCCGCTTTCGTCTGCGCTACCTAGAACTCCGTGGACAATCCGCCCTCGATTGCATCCGCGTCCATACCAAGTTCGTGCCTGACCTCGGCGTGTTGCCGACGATCGACAAGGCCTATGTCGAATGTGTCATCGACACCTCACGCAAGCGGCTCAACCTGGAGCGCCTCGATCTCGTACAGTTCCACTGGTGGGATTACGAGATGCCCGCCTGGCTGGAGACGCTGGGCTGGATGAAGGAGCTGCAGGAGGATGGTCGGATCGACAAGATCAGCGGCACCAATTTCGACAGCGACCATGTGCTGGCGATCCTTGATGCCGGCATCCCGTTCACCTCGCTCCAGCTGCAATATTCGTTGCTCGACCGACGTCCGGAAAAGCGGATGGTGGAACTGGCCGCACGGCACGATTTCGCCCTGTTCTGCTACGGCACCGTGGCGGGCGGTTTCCTTTCCGACCGCTGGTTGGGCAAGCCCGAGCCCGAGCATCCGCTCGAAAATCGCTCGCTCACCAAATACAAGCTGATCATCGACGACCTCGGCGGATGGGATCTCTTCCAGGGCCTCCTCTCGACCCTGCGCACGATCGCCGATCGGCATTCGACTGACATCGCCACGATCGCCAGCGCTGCCATGCTGCGCAAGCCTGGCGTCGCAGCCGTCATCGTCGGCGCACGCAACCGCGATCACCTGCCCTCCAACCTCGCCATCGCGGACATCACCCTGTCGGCGGAGGATCTCGAGGCGATCGATCAGGCGCTTTCCGGCGCCCGTGAACTCGAAGGGGACGTTTACACACTCGAGCGCGTCCGCACGGGTCGGCACGGCAGCATCATGAAATACAATCTCAACAAAGGGGAATGACATGACAAAGGGGAAGACCATGAAACATATGATCCTGAGCGCCACGATGCTCACCGGGCTGACGCTCGGGGCCGCACCGGCCTTTTCGCAAGACTGCGACATCACCGTCGGTGTCGTCATGGAACTGACGGGCCCGGCCGGGGAATATGGCAAGGCCGGCGCAAAATCCGTGGAAATGGCCTTCCGCGACTTCAACGACGCCGGTGGCGTTGGCGGCTGCAAGGTCCTGATGGACACCCGTGACAGCCAGAGCCAGGGCAATGTCGCGGTCGACCAGGCAACCCAGCTCGTCAACATCAAGAAGGTCCCGGTCATCATCGGCGGCATCATCTCGTCGGTGTCGATCCCGATCCTGACCTCCGTTACTGCACCAGCTGGCGTTGTCCAGGTCTCTCCGGCTTCGTCCTCGCCGACGCTGACGGCCCTTGGTCGCGACGGCAAGACCAATGGCGTTTTCTTCCGCACCATCACCTCGGATGCGCTTCAGGGGACGGCGGCTGCCAAATATGCGCTCGACCAGGGTCTGAAGAAGATCGCGATCATCTATGTCAACAACGACTTCGGCAATAACCTGATGGGCGAGTTTACCGCCGCCTATACGAAACTCGGCGGCACCATCACCTCGTCCACGCCCTATAACGAAAAGCAGGCGAGCTATTCGTCGGAAGCTTCCGTCGGTATGGAAGGCGAACCGGATGCGCTGTACCTCATCTCCACACCTGTCGACGGTGCAACGATTGCCCGCGCCTGGATCTCAGGCGGCGGTGTGCAGAAATTCCTGTTCAACGACGGGATGAATTCGGATGACTTCATCGCCAGCGTCGGTTCGCAATACCTGAACGAAGCCTATGGTACCTCGTCGGGCACCACGCCCACGGCATCGACCGAATACTTCAATGCCAATTATGAAGCCTTCTCCGGAGGCATTGCGCCCTCGGCACCGGCCGCCGACCGGTCCTATGATGCAGGCGCCATCGTGGCGCTCGCCATCGCCAAGGCGGGCAGCGCCGATAAGGCCGCGATCAAGACCGCGATCTCCGAAGTGACGGCAGCGGGCGGCACGCCGATCCATGCCGGCAAGGCGGAGTTCGAAAAGGCGCTTGCCCTTTTGAAGGACGGCAAGCCGATCAAGTATGAAGGCGTCATCGGCCCTGTGAGCTTCGACCAGTACGGCGACATCACTGGACCTTTCCGCCTGTGGAAGATTACGGACGGTAAGGTCACCACGGTCGGCGAGATGCCTTCGGACGAGGTGTCCAAGATCAAGGCAAGCCTCCAGTAACCGGCAAGGCAAAAACGAACAACGGGCGGTCTACAGGACCGCCCGTTGTCTCCAAGATGAAATGGGTTCGAGGCCTGGACGGCTCGGATCTGATAGACTTACAGCGACCGGGCCTGTGTCTGCAGACCCTCGAAAGCGCGAAACCGGCGCGCATGCACGGCAGCAATCGTGCCCTCGGCCGGTGGATAAACCGCCGAAACGGCGCTGCAGGCTTCCATGGCAAGCCGCATATCGGTAAAGGCGCCACTGGCGACAGCCCCCAGGATCGCTGATCCAAGCAGCACCGGCTCTTCGGCCTGGGGAGCGACGACCGGCTT
>JARXAQ010000214.1 GCA_029865825.1 Rhizobium sp. | reverse complement strand
GAGGAGCTCAAGGTTCTCCGCCGCGGTGCCGGAGCCGGACAGCGTGTTGTGCACGGCACTCCAGAAGCGCGAGGAGACCTCGTTGTACTTCACCTTGGTCGTCGCCGACGGACGTGGCACGGCGTCCTGGAAGATCGGCTTCCACTGCGGCATGAAGGGCTGCGCGGCCGCGATATCCGCGTCGTCATAGAGCGCCGAGCGCGTCGGCAGGTTGGTGAGTTCGATGGCGCGACGCTTCTGCACTTCGGCCGAAGTCAAAAATGTCACCAGCTCGATAGAGGCTTCCTGCTCCTGCGAGTATTTCGACACGGCGAGGTTCCAGCCGCCGAGCGCCGATGACGGCTTGTCACCAGCGGCCGCCACCGGCAGCGTGGTAACGTCGAACTTGCCCTTGACGGCACTGTCGTCGCCATTGCCGAGCGCAAAGGCGTAAGGCCAGTTGCGCATGAAGACGGCATTGCCGGTCTGCCAGACGCCGCGCGCTTCCTCCTCCTGATAGGCGAGCACGCCCGGTGGCGAAATTGTCCCGATCCACGACTTCGCCTGGTCGAGTGCTGCGGCCGCCTTTTCGTTGTTCACCGAGATCGTGCCGTCGGGCTCGACGATCTGGCCACCGCCGGAGGACTTGATCCATTCCAACGCGTTGCAGGTGAGCCCCTCATAGGCGTTGGCCTGGAAGACATAGCCCCAGAGATCCGCCTGACCGGCTTCACGCTCCTTGTCCTGGATTTCCTTGGCGACCTGCGCCATCTCGGCCCAAGTTTTCGGCACGGCCTTGCCATGTTTCTCAAGGAGATCCTTGCGATAGAAAAGGGCTGGCGCATCCGTGTACATCGGCATCGCGACGAGCTTGCCGTCGACCGTCTGCGACTCGATGATCGAGGGGAAGAACTCGGCCACGCCCTCGCCAGCCGCCGCCTTCAGATCGACGAACTGATCGGCAAGCTGCGGCGCCCAGATTACGTCCGTCTGGTAGACGTCGACATCGGTGTTACCGGCAGCGAGCCAAAGGCGATACTGGGCAAACTGTTCCGAGCTGGACGACGGCATGGTGACCAGCGACACCTTGTGGCCACTCTTCTCCTCGAACTCCACGAACAGCTTGCGCAGGAAGTCGAGGTTCTTGCCGGTGGAATTGGCAGCCACCGCAATTTCGGCGGCCTGAGCGGTTCCACACAACGCAGTCGCCGCAATGAGGGCGGCAGTCAAAAATACTTTCATCGTTATCTCCTCCCGAGAAACCAAAGCCGTCTACGGCCTCCACAATAAAATTGAAAACGCTTTGGTTCCCGGAGACTGGCAAAAAACCGAAAACGAGTCAAACCGCCTTCAAGTAGCTTTCCAATCAATTTTTCAAATCACTGATTTAAAATATTATTTTTGTAAGAAGTTGCCTTCCGATGCGGCCACCCGCAGGCCTGAACGCCGACGAAGGCCCCTAAAAGTGTAGAAACTTGTAATCGCTTTAAATCCGCGACGGAGAATCTTGCCAGATCTCCCCCGGCCATGGGATAAGCGCACCGGGACCCTGCGGAACAGGCCGGGCGGAGGAAGACGACACCGGATGAAGCTCAAGGATTTTGCCCAGCATATCGGCCTTTCGCCCACGACAGTCAGCCGTGCCCTGAGCGGCTATCCGGAAGTGAGCGAAGCGACGAGAACGCGGGTGGCGCAAGAAGCGGCCAGGCTCGGCTATCGCCCCAACATCAACGCCGTCAGGCTCGCCACCGGCCGTGCCGGGGCAATCGGCGTCGTCATGAGCCGTGCTGGCGAATACCAGTTTTCCGAATTCATGAGCGGCATGGCGGAACGGCTCAGTGCCGAGGACATCGACATCCTGATAACCCCGATGGCAGAGCAGGACAGTCGCGACGAGTTGCAGGTATATCGTCGCCTCGCCGAGAGCGGCCGGGTCGACGCTGTCGTCATTCATTCGCCCCGCCCCAAGGATCCACGCATTGCTCTGCTCGACCAGCTGAAACTGCCCTTCATCGTGCATGGCCGCTCCGCCACCGATGTGCCCCATGCCTGGCTGGACATCGACAACGAGGGTGCCATCTGTCGGGCGACCCAGCACCTTCTCGATCTCGGCCACCGCCGCATTGCCATGATCAACGGCCGCGAGGGGCTGACCTTCACCCAGCACCGTATGAACGGCTACCGGCAGGCTCTTGCCGAACGCGACGTCGCCTATGATGCAAAGCTGGTGACCCATGGCAATTTCACCGACGAGATCGGCTTTCGCGTCGCCCGCGCCGCGCTCGAGCAGCGCTCGGGTCCGACCGCCTTCGTCGCCGGCTCGATGATGAGCGCGCTCGGTGTCTACCGCGCCGCCCGCTCGATGAACCTGGTTGTCGGCCGCGATATCTCCGTTATTGCTCACGACGATGTCTTCCCCTACCTCACCGCAGAGAACATGGCTCCGTCGCTGTCGACCACACGCTCCTCAATCCGCGCTGCCGGCACCCGGATCGCCGATCTGCTGCTGCAGATGCTGGCGGGCCGCGCAGCGACCGACCTCGCCGAGCTTTGGCCGGTCGAATTGATCCTGCGGGAATCGAGCCGCCCCGTGGCCAGGGAAGAGACGCAATGAGCGCGCCGGAGTTTGAGCGGGTCGTCGTCGTCGGCCATGTCAATCATGATCGCATCTGGCGCATGACCGAACCCTTGCGCGCCGGCGGCCGCATCGCCTGGAGCAGCCGCGATACGCGGCTCGGCGGCGGCGGTTACTTCACCGCCCGCCGCTTACGTGATCTCGGCCATCCGGTAGCGCTCCTGTCGAACCTGATGACAGATGACCATGGTGCACAGGCGTTGACCGATCTCGATGCCCTGGGGATCGACACGTCCCTGATCACGCGGGTGCAGGGCGAAACCGATTTCGCCGACATCCTGCTCGACCCCGTTGGGGAACGCACGATCCTGTCGAATGAGCGACGGCTGTCGCGTGAATTCGTGCTCGACAGAGTGCTGGCAGACTCCGTCTTCTACATCAATGCGCCACTGCTGCCCGATGCGATGCTCGCCTCTCTGCAACAGGCCCGGCTGGTCGTCTCGCAATTGCCGCTGCGCCGCGCGGCATCGCGCCCGGCCGATATCATGGTGGGCTCCAAGGCCGATCTCCCTGATCTGACGATCGCGGAGACCTGGGCGCTTGCGACGAAGCTTGCCGGAAACCGGCTTCGCCATCTGGTGATGACCGACGGGCCGCAGGCGATCTCGATTTACGACGGCACACGGGAGATCACGATCGCGATCGCCGAGCCCATCACCGTGCGCGACACGATCGGTGCGGGCGACAGCTTCAGCGGCGCCCTGATCCATGCCCTGCTCAGCAGGGTCGACATCGTCGAAGCAGCGCGAAAGGCGGCGACATTTACCGCCGAATGGCTGGCCGCCCGCGAGCAGCAAACGCTGCGAATGACAACAGAAAAAACAACGCTCTAGCCAATTTTATTTGATCGCCTTCCGGGAACTCCCCGCACGCCTGCCGAGTTTGAGCAGGCCAAACGGAGGAAGGCATGACCAACTACGATTTCACCTGGAACCGCGCAATAGAGCTGGAACTGCCGTGCGGCCTCACCCGACGTTTCCAGAACGCCTATGATGCGCTCGATTTTCTCGACGCCGAATGGCCAACCCGGCGTGGTCCGGCCTATGAGCGCGCCACACGGTTTTGCCGCAATGCCCTGCGCGGCGTGCGCGCCGCTGAGTTGGCACGCGCCGCCTTCATCGCGGCCGCCGAAGAGGCCGGCATGCGCCAAGCGACAGATCCCGGCCGGCTGATCAGTTTCCTGCCGCAGCGGCGCAAAGCCGTCGCCTGATCGAGGCAAAAGTGGAGGCGCGGACCGCCTCCACTCACACAGACTGAGCCGAGGCCTATCGTGGCCGACCTTCACTCCCAACGACTCGAGCCGTCACCCGCCGTCTGTCTCCAACAGCGCCACTGTCTGGCTCCGCAGCACGTCGCGCATCATGAGCCGCTGCGAAGCCGGCAAGGTCCGATCCGTCAGCGCGTCACGCCAGCCGAGTGCTTCGAGCTCCGGCGCAAGCGCAACGGCCGTCTCTCCCCAGAACGCCGCCGGATCGAGGCCCTCTGAAGCGGCGCGCATCGACAATGGCAGCCGACAGCCGATCGTAACGACGGCCTCGTCACCCAGCACCCGCGCAAAGGCGACGATGTGACGGCTTCGGGGGCCGCTGACCGACAGCGGAACATAGGCACCCTCGGCAAACAGACGACGATGACGATTGCGCAGGCGCAAGCCACGCCCGACAACGGCTTGCTTCACCCAACCGGACGCCATCGCCTGCGGATCTGAAAAAGCGATCGGTGCATCCGGGTCGAACTGCGAGAGCGTCTCGAAGGCCGGCGGGCGGCGGTTGTCGGGATCCACGAAACTGAGGTCGATCCCTTCGCTGCCCTGATAGATATCGGGAATACCAGGGGCCGTCAGTTTGATTACCGTCTGCGTCAGGCTGTTGACGAGACCTGCAGCAAGGAGCGGCTGTATCCGGCCGACCAAATCTTCGACGATATCGCCATGATCGAGCAGCAGGCTGCGCACATAGTCGTTGATCGCAGTCTCATACTCCGTGTCTACGGCATTCCAGTCGCTGCGAAGCTTCGCTTCGCGCAGCGACTTTTCGACAAAAGCACACACCCGGTCGGCAAAATCGGCAAGCCCCTCGCGGTCCTCCGCCTTGAGATCGGCCGGCCAATGGCCAATGAGTGCCTGAAAGATCATCCATTCGATCTCCGGCTCCGGTGCCGGTCCATCGCTGAGCGGCTTCACGTTTGCCCGCACACCTTGCCGCCAGCCCGCGATACGGCCCGCCATGGCAGTCGCATCTTCGGCCAGAGCAAATAGCCGCGCGCGTGCATCCTCGCCACGTTTCGTGTCATGGGTCGAGGAGGCGGAGAGCCCCAAGGGCTGTTCCTCTGCGCGGCGCGCCATCTCTGCGTGGAAGTGGTCGAGCCCCTCCTCTGGCGGCTCGAGTTCACCGCCCACCTCGTTGAGTGCCAGGAACTCCCCGTGGCGGAAGAACAGCGTGTCCTCCAGCGACTTGGCCATTAGGGGCCCGGTCAACTGCTGGAAGCGCCGGCGAAGGACAGCGGCGCCGTGACCATCCGCTGACGGCTCTCCCTCGCCCTTGAGCAAAGCGACGAGGCGCCGGGCAGCACGCGTCTCGTCCGGCGACAGGGACAGGCAGGCGTCCTTGAGGACATTGTCCAGCAAGGCACTGTCCAAGGCGGAAACCCCGTCATCGCCGCCATAGGTCCGGTAGCGGGGAAAGGCGAGAAGAAGCACTTCAAGCGCGTTGCGCAACACTGGCTTGCCGAACCCCGTGAGGCCGACCGCCTGCCGCAGCAAGGCAGCGACCTCGCCAGCGAAATTCACTCGGATCATCTGCCGCTTGGCCGCACGCATTTCCAGCACGACGTCGGAGGGGCCGCCGCTCACCTGGTTGTAGGCCGCTCGGATCGCCAGGAAATCCGCCTGCTCCAACAGCACCGGAACCTGCGCCGCGATGAATTCATAACCCGTTGTGCCCTGCACCGGCCAATCGTCGGGCAGGCTCTCGCCGGGCGCCAAAATCTTCTCGACGACGAGATAGACATCCTCGCCGATCGCTTCCCGCAGCGTCGCCAGATAGGTCGCGGGATCGGCCAGCCCGTCGACATGGTCGATGCGTAGCCCCTGGACAAGATCCCTTTGCACGAGATCAAGCACCGTCTCGTGCACGTCGTCGAACACCGTCTGATCCTCGACCCGCAGCCCGACCAGCCCAGCGATCTCGAAGAAGCGGCGATAGTTCAGTCCCCGCGCGGCTTCGGTGAAGTGCATCAGGCGCCAAGGCTGCAGGCTGTGCAGGAAGACGAGGAAATCAGCGTCGCGCGCGCGGGCGTCGAGCGCGCGCAAAAGGCCTTCACAGTCACCTTCGCCGCAAAGGTCGAGAACGGCCGCATGAAACGCCGCCGCTTCGCTGGCCTTGGCCATGCGCCCGAGGTCTGCAAGCTGTGCTGCGACAGGCTCGGCGGACTCGTTGAGCAGCGCCGGATAGGTGGCCGGATTGAGGGGATACAGGCTGTCGCAATAGCGTAGCGCGAGCCCGCCCTGGGAACGGTCGAGCACCAGCGAGAATGCACCCTCCGTCACCGCCTGTTCGAAGCTGGAACCGAGAAAGGGCAGCGTCAGCTTCTGGCTCCAATCCACATCGAAATGGCGGGCATAGGGGCTATCCTCCCCCCAGGTCACAACGCTCCGCCACCAGGGATTTTCCAGGCTCGCCGCCATATGGTTCGGCACGATATCGAGAATGAGACCGAGCCCTTCGGCCCTGAGCGTGGCGGAGAGCCGTTCCAGACCCTCTCGTCCGCCGAGCACCGGGTCGACGAGGTTCGCATCGGTGACGTCATAGCCATGGGTGGAGCCCTTGGTGGCGGCGAAGACTGGGGAAGCGTAAAGATGCGAGATGCCGAGGCGTTTCAGATAAGGCACAAGTGCGATGGCGCGATCAAAATCCATCCCGTCGCGAAATTGCAGACGGTATGTCGAGACGGGAGTGTGCATGCGGGCATCCTCGGGAGAAACGGTGTGCGACGCTGCGTAACGCCACCGACCCGAGCTTGTTCCCGACAGCAGGCGACGGCGCTCGAGCGCCGGACTCTGTCGCGACAGTTGAAAACGATGTTTGAGGAGGCCCCCGTTACGCTGCCAGCGACAGCGGGCTCAGACCCTCGAATGTCGGCCGGGCAATGTAGAAGCCCTGGATCAGGTTGACCCCGAGACCGGTCAGAACCTGCAGTTCCGCGAGCGTTTCCACACCCTCGCAAACGACGGTGATGCCGAGATCTTCCAGCATGGCGAGCGTGTGGCGAACGACTTTTTGCTTGACCGTGTCGGTGTCGATCCCCCGGATCAGGTCCATGTCCAGTTTCACCAGATCCGGCTGAAAGCGGCTGAGCAGGTTCAGGCCGGAATAGCCCGCGCCGAAGTCGTCGATCGCCGTCTTGAAGCCGATCTCGCGATAGCTGCGCAGGATGTTGAGGATATGATTGGTGTCGAGTTTCTCGACTTCCGTGAACTCGAAGATGATCCGTTCGAGCGGAAACTCGGTGCGCTCAGCGGTTTCCAGGGTCTTTCGGATGCAGGCGCGGGGCTCATAGACCGCATTGGGCATGAAATTGATCGACAGATGCGGCATGTCGGTGCTCGGAAACAGCCGGCTCGCCAATTCGATCGCCCGAACGCGGCACTGCTGATCGAAGGCATAGCGGTTATCGGGATCCACAATCGACAACACGCCGTAAGCACCGCTTCCATCGACACCGCGTACCAGCGCCTCGTGAGCAAAGACCTGCTTCGATCGCATATCGACGATGGGCTGGAAGGCCATGGAAAACGCGTTCGAGAATTTGGCTCCGCCTTGGCAACCCTGACACGACACTGCACGTTCTCCTGAGTGGTAAAGCACCCAGAACAACACGCTGCGCTTAAGGAAGGCTGAAGCCGCTACGCGAACAGTTTAGAAATTTGCAACTGCCCCCAACACTTTATGCCTGATCATTTTTGGGCGCTACTTCATTATACGCTTTTATTCAAATATGCTGGACAAATCCGCCGATTCGAGACGGCGGCGCGGGCTAAATGACTTAGCTGGGGATGCGGACATGACAGACCATACGGAAATCGAGACCTGGGCAATGGTGCGGGCGCAGGAAATCGTCATGCAGCAGGGCGCCAATCTGGTGGTGGCGGCGCAGCGGCTGGACCACAAGAAGACCACCGCAAATACCTACGCTCTGCGCGCGGCGATCGTGACGTCGCTGATCGAGGCCCTCTCCGCGGCCTCGCAATCGATGCAGACCAGCCAGCAGTCAGCCTGACCCCTCACCGCAGTCGAACAAACTGTCACGGCACCGGCGCTTGCCCGGCGAAGTCGCGCTGTCGCATCGTCCTGTGACGAAAAACGCCGCGTCTGCAGAGCAGAACGCGGCGTGTCCGGGGAGGATCGATGGGCGGCCGGCAGATCTGCCGGCCGGATTGTTTATTGGGCCGATGCTTCGGCAGCGGCCAGCGCGCGGCGGCGCTTGGCACGCCAGCCGAGCAGCACGGGCAGCACGGCGACAGCAATCGCGAGAGCCCAGAGCACCAGCGAGATCTTGCTGTGGAACAGGATCGAAATGTCGCCGCCGCTGATCGCCAGCGCATTGCGCAGATTGACTTCCATCACCTTGCCCAGCACGAAGCCGAGGATGATCGGCGCCATATCGAAGCCGGACTTTCGCAACAGCCAGCCAGCAAGACCAATCGCCAGCATCATGTAGATCGCAAACAGCGAGGCGTGGGTCGAATAGACGCCAATGACCGAAAGCACGAGGATGCCGGGCACCAGGATCCAGTTCGGCATGGTCAGCACGCGGGCGAAGATGTTGACCAGCGGCAGATTGAGCGCGAGCAAGATGAAGTTGCCGACGAACAGCGAGGCGACAAGGCCGCCGACGATCTCCGGGCGCTCGACGAGCAGCATCGGGCCGGGCTGGATGTTGTAGAGCATCAGGGCGCCAAGCATGACGGCGGTGGTGCCGGAGCCAGGCACACCGAGCGTCAGCATGGGCACAAAGGCACCGGCAGCGGTCGCATTGTTGGCGGCTTCCGGCGCTGCGAGGCCCCGCACGTCACCATGGCCGAAGGTGCCTTCGGTGTCGGAGATCCGCTTTTCGGTCGTGTAGGACACGGCGCTGGAGACGGAGGCGCCGGTGCCCGGCAGGACGCCGACGATGAAGCCGATCAGCGAACCACGCAGGGTGGCGCCCATGCTCTTTGTGATGTCCGACATCCGCGCAGTCATGCGCCCGAGTTCCCGCACCACGGTAACACCCTTGGTCTGGTGCTCGAGGATCAGCATGGCTTCAGAGATCGAGAACAGGCCAATGACCAGTACGACGAATTCGATGCCGTCGCCGAGCTCCGGCTCGTTGAAGGTGAAGCGGTAGGCACCGGACGTCGCGTCGAGGCCGACCGTCGCCAGCATCAGGCCGAGCACGCAGCCAATCAGCGTCTTGATCGGCTGTGAGCCGACCATGGAACCAAGCGTGGCGAAGGCGAAGACCATCAGCACGAAATATTCAGCTGGGCCGAAGCCGATAGCGAGACCCGACAAGAGCGGTGCAAAGAAGGCGAGACCGATGACCCCGATGATGCCGCCGATGAAGGACGCAATACCGGAAAGCGCAAGCGCCTCACCGGCACGGCCCTGCTTGGCCATCGGATAACCGTCCATTGCCGTCATGACCGCACCGGCATCACCCGGGACATTGAGCAGAATGGACGAGATACGGCCGCCATACTCGGCGCCGCAATAGACGGAAGCGAGCAGGATCATGGTGCTTTCCGCGGGCAGGCCCATGGAATAGGCGATCGGCATCAGCAGTGCGATACCGTTGATCGGGCCGATGGCCGGGAGCGCACCGACCAGCGTGCCGATGAAGCAGCCGATGAAGCCGATCAGCAGGTTCTGCCATGTGAGGGCCACGCCGAAGCCCTGCCAGAGATATTCGAAGCTCATGGAAATGTCCTTTCAGGATCTGGCAACGGTCAGCCGAAAATGGCGCCGGTCGGCAGATAGACCTCAAGCAAGAAGGAGAAGATGAACCACCAGAGGGCGGCATGAACGACGGCACCGATGACCGCCATCTTCGCAGGCGCACCGAAGATCCAGCCGGTGACGGCCGTCAGCAGAAAGATGGAAATCGTGAAACCGAGCGGCTCGAACAGCGCCACGCAAACGATCAGCGTTGCGGGGATGGCAAGCACGCGGACAAGCGAATTGCCGGTCGGGAACCCCTCGGCCGAGCCGGGGAATTTCAGATAGATCAGGGCAAAAAATGCCAGCAGGATCGCCAGCATAACCGGCACGACGCGCGGCCCCAAGGGATCGGAGGAAAAAGCATATTCGATCATGCTGCCGCCGATGCCATAAGCGGCGGCCAGCAAAAGCAGGACCAAGGCGCTGATGCGACCGATCAGTTGAGTGGTTTTCGTGTTTTCCGACATGTGTTTTCTCCCCGCCCTCGAATCTATGGCCACGTTCAAGCGAAGCGGATGTCCGAGGTCATGAAGCCGGCAGCCTCCGCCGCGGCAAGTGTTGCGTTTGCATGTCCCGCGACATTGTAGATGGTCGCGGGACATGTGATGCCGCCTTGAAGGCGGCATCACAGCCAGATCAGAGACCGGCGTCCTTTGCGAAAATCTTGAACTTCTCGACGTCGCTCTTGACGCGGTCGTCGAAGTCCTTGCCGACTAGGGTGAATTCGAACAGACCACGCGTCTCGCGCTCCTTGGCGAATTCCGGCGTCTTACTCATGGTGTTGAAGGCGTTGACCCACCAGTCGTAGTCCGCGTCGGAAACGTCCTTGCCGACGTAGAAGCCGCGCCAGACCGGCCACTCGATGTCGAAGCCCTGTTCCTTGGCCGTCGGGATGTCCTTGAGTTCGCCAGGCAGGCGCTCCGGCGACATGACGGCCAGGATGCGGACCTTGCCGGCGAGATGGTGCTTGCCCATTTCGGCCGCGTCGCCGGAACCGACCTGAACGTGGCCGCCTTCGAGCGCGGTCAGAACGGCACCGCCGCCTTCAAGCGCAACGTAGCGCATCGACTTCGGATCCTGCTCTGCCGCCTTGGCAATGAGCGAGCCCTTCATCCAGTCCTGCGAACCGACAGCACCGCCACCGGCAACGGCAAAGGTCGTCGGATCGGCTTTATAGGCGGCAACCAGATCGGCCATCGTCTTGTGCGGGGAATCGGCGTTGACCACGATCACGCCGAAATCGGCGCCCAAAGCGCCCAGCCAGCGGACGGCACTTTCGTCATACTGGCCAAACTTGCCCTGCGCGATCAGCAGCGCCGAGCCAGACGAGGCGGCCGTGATCAGGTTCGGATCGCTGCCGCGCTTGCCGATCACG
>JARXAQ010000209.1 GCA_029865825.1 Rhizobium sp. | reverse complement strand
AGCAATTCGTCGCCGATGGCGAGCATGGCGGCGGTCTTGATCTCGGTGGTCATGGGCATGTCCTGTCTGTCGGTCGTTGCATCGGCGCGTTGCGCAAAACCTAGCGATGTGTGATGAAATTGAGAAGGCCAAGAGCAATTTGGTTGAACACAGCGTTCTGTCCGGCTTGGCTGATGGTGCGCCACATTTTCCGATAGACCTTCCCACATTCGTCAAACGCGGCTCGTCCGCACGTCAACAGGAGATACGTCATGGCCAAGGTTCTGGTTCTCTATTATTCGTCATATGGTCACATCGAAACCATGGCTTACGCCGTTGCCGAAGGTGCCAAGTCCGCCGGTGCCGAAGTCACCGTCAAGCGCGTCCCGGAACTGGTTCCCGAAGATGTCGCCAAGGCCTCCTATTTCAAGGTCGATCAGGCGGCCGAAATCGCGTCGCCCGCAGAACTCGACCAGTATGACGCCATCATCGTCGGCGCCGGCACCCGCTATGGCACGGTCGCCTCGCAGATGCGCAATTTCTGGGATCAGACCGGCGGCCTCTGGGCCCAGGGCAAGCTGGTAGGCAAGCTCGGCTCGATGTTCACCTCGACCGCGACCCAGCATGGCGGCCAGGAAACCACCATCATGGGCTTCATCCCGACCTTCCTGCATCACGGCATGCTCTATGCCGGCCTGCCCTACGCTTTCCAGGGTCAGATGGGCGTCGAGCAGGTCAAGGGCGGCTCGCCTTACGGCGCGGCCACGATCACCGACGGCGACGGCTCGCGCCAGCCCTCCGAAATCGAACTCGAAGCAGCGAAGTTCCAGGGCGCCCATGTGGCCAAGCTGGCCGCCAAGCTCGTCTGAGCCGAGTTTTCCAGCGTATGAATGCAGGGACGGAGTGCAAACTCCGTCCCTTTTTTGTCATCGACCGACGTTTAAAAAGCAAACTCTAAAATTCAGTCTCTGTTCATCGTCCTGTGCAATCCTGTGACAGATGAACAATTGCAGGAATTTCGCAGTGCAGCAGGATGAAAAGCGTCGCGAACCAAGACTTCGGGCCTTGAAGGCCGGTCGTGCCGTATTGGCCGGTGGTTATTCGACCTTCAATTGCACGGTGCGCAATCTCTCCACCCACGGGGCCAAGGTGGTCTTCGAAAACACAGCCGACATTCCCCATCATTTCTGCCTGCGTCTCGAGGACGGGACCTCACATGACTGCATGGTGCGCTGGCGCACCCCGCGCGAACTGGGGGTGGAGTTCATCGAGAAACAGGCCAGCTGACCCTATGTCGGCTCCGGAGACGGTCACCGCCCGGACGCCCTCCCGCGATCGGCGGTGCCCGGCGCAAAACGCATCACCGGCGGTGCGATTACAAAAAGCTTCCACGCAAGGGCTTGTCTTTTGTCGCCAGAATCTCGAAAAGACAGCCACGCGGACGTGGCGAAACTGGTAGACGCAAGAGACTTAAAATCTCTCGGCCTCGGTCATGCGGGTTCGATCCCCGCCGTCCGCACCAAGTCCATCAACCCTTTTTCTCGACCAGCGTGAACGGCAGTTCGAATGGCACGGAGCGCTCGGCGGCGATGTCGTTGATCGTGTAGCGCAGGACATAGGCCCCGGCGGCCGCACCCGCCACGTCGAGGGTGAGATGGGTGTAGACCTCCAGTGCCGGCGAATGGGCAGTGAAGGTGAAGTTGCCGAATTCTTTTTGGAGGGCGAGGGTCTTACCCTTGTCGTCGGACAGTTCGAGGTCGACGGTGAAATGCGCCTGGCTGCGTTTGTCCGCGAGCGGCAGCCATTGCAGGCCGATCACCTCGACATAGGCAAGGATCGCTTCGCCACTTTCAAAGATCGGCTCCTTCCTGGCGGTGTAGGCGCGGAATGCGGTCGGGGTTTCCGTGACGAAGAGCGCGCGGGGTACGGACAGCGGCAGGTCGGCGGCAAAACGCGCCATACCGGCATGGATCGCGTCGAAGGCTTCGGCCGGATTTCCGCTGGCCGCCTTGCGCTCGGCGTCGGCTGCGGCATCGAGCAGCGGACCGGCGAAAAGCGGCGGCGCCGACAGCAATGTGCAAGCACCGAGAATCATCGCCGACAACAGCAAGGTCAGGACAGACGGCCGTCGGCCGCGATGCATGAACCGGTGTGAAAGCCTGTGCGCGTGCATGTGATTCTCGTCCCCGTCTCCATTAGAAAAGAGTGTGGGAAGAAGCGGCACCGCTCGTCAAGGTGTGGTCTGGCGTGGTGCGGACTGGCGCCTGTGGCGATACCTCTCAGGCACGGCTGCCTCGATCACGATTTCCAGAAGATCGGCACCAGCAGCACGAGCACCGTCAGCACCTCGAGGCGTCCGAGCAGCATGGCGAGCGACAGGATCAGGAGTTCCGGATCGTGCATCATGGCGAAATTGCCGACAGGGCCGATCAGCGGGCCGATGCCGGGGCCGACATTCGACAGCGCGGTGATCACCGAGGAGGTGGCTGTGGCGAACTCGTAGCCGACGAGCGCCATCGCCATCGAGCCGATCGCCCAGATGAAGATGTAGGCGCTGAAGAACAGGAAGACCGCGCGCTGGGTATCGGCATCGACGATCTGGTTGCCATAGCGCACGGAATAGACGGCGTTCGGATAGATCAGCCGCTTCAAGCCGCTGACGATGATGTTGAACAGGATGACGAAGCGATAGGCCTTGATGCCGCCGGCGGTCGAACCCGAACAGCCCCCCATGAAGGTGGCGAAGAAGGCGGCGGCGACCGCGAACGGACCCCAGAGGGTGTAATCTTGACTGGCAAAGCCTGTGGTCGAGAGGATCGAGGCGAAGTTGAAGAAGGAATGGGTGAGCGCGACCGGCAGGTCGATCCCGTTTTGCAGGTGGTTGTAGATCCCGCTCATCAGCGCGAAGGCGACGACATAACCTAAGAACACGACGATCTGCGGGTCTCGAAGCGCGTCGAGCCTGCCCTTCACGAGGAGCACGATCAGGATCGAGAAGGGTAGGCTCGCGACCGTCATAAAGAAGGTCGAGATCCACAGGATGGTGAGGCTGTCGAAATGGGCAAAGGAGTTGTCGTAGTTGCCGAAGCCGGCGGTCGCGATCGTGGAGAAGGAATGCACGATCGCGTCGAAATGGCCCATCCCGGCGACGTCGTAGGCGACGATGCAGGCAAAGGTGATGGCGACATAGACGGCCATGAAGGCGCGGGTAAAGGTGGCGATGCGGGCAAACGGTTTGTCGCCGATGTCGGAGGATTCCATTTTGAAGAAGGAAACGCCGCCGACGCGCAGGAAGGGCAGGACGAACAGGCCGAGGGCGACGATCCCGATGCCGCCGAGCCAGGCGAGCAGCCCGCGCCACATCAGGATGCCGCGCGACAGGGTGTCGAGGCCGGAGATGACAGTGGAGCCGGTCGTGGTGATGCCGGAGATCGATTCGAACAGCGCCTGGGCGAAGGTGAGGTCGAGGTTGGAAAAATAGAGAGGCACGGCGCCGACCACGGAAAAGACGGCCCACAGCACGTTGACCAGCAGAAAGCCCATGCGTTTGGTGAAGGCGGGCGGCGGGCCGCGCGTTGCCATGGCCGCCGTCAGCGACAGCCCGCCGACCATGGCGGCGCTCACCGTGAACACCGACCAGTCGTCGGAGCCGTAATACAGGTCGACCATCGCGGGGATCAGCATGGCCGTGGAGAGGTAAAGGCCACACAGCGCTGCGATATGGACGACGGACCGGAATAGATTGGCGTTCAAGGAATGTCTTCCGCTGGTTGGCAGTGCAAAGAAACTTTGTCTCTGCCCGGTGTCTATGCCATAGCGGGACACGGTTCAGAATTCAACGGAGAGACGCGGTGAGGCCCAAGGAAGTCGACGATGCGCTGCAGGCGATGCGCGGTCTTTTCGCAGAAACGCCGCTGCAGCTCAACGATCACTTGAGCGCGCGTTACGGGGCGAGCGTCTACCTGAAGCGTGAGGACCTGACGCCTGTTCGCTCCTACAAGATCCGCGGCGCCTTCAATTTCCTGCGCAAGATCGTCGCCGACAGCCCGAAGGACACGACTTTCGTCTGCGCTTCGGCCGGCAACCATGCCCAGGGCTTCGCCTTCGTCTGCCGCCATTTCGGCGTGCAGGGCGTGGTCTTCATGCCGGTGACGACGCCGCAGCAGAAGATCGACAAGACCCGCACCTTCGGCGGCGAGTTCATCACCATCCGCCTGATCGGCGACATCTTCGACCAGTGCTATTCCGCGGCCCGCGATCATGTCGAGGCGATCGGCGGCTACATGGTGCCGCCCTTCGATCATCCCGATATCATCGAGGGCCAGGCGACGGTGGCGGCCGAGCTCGTCCAGCAGCTGCCCGATGGCGTCACGCCGGATCTGGTCGTGATGCCGGTGGGCGGCGGTGGCTTGTCCTCCGGCATGACGGGTTACCTGGCGAAGCGACTGCCGGTGGACGCCATGGTCTTTTGCGAGCCGGCGGGTGCGCCGAGCCTGCGCACAAGCCTTGCGGCCGGTGAGGTCGTGACGCTGGCCAAGGTCGACAATTTCGTTGACGGCGCGGCAGTGGCCCGCATCGGCGAGCACAATTTCAAGGCGCTCAAGCATTTTCGTCCCGAGCAGGTGGTGATCGTGCCGGAAAACGCGATCTGCGTGACGATGACCGAGATGCTGAATGTCGAAGGCGTGGTGCTGGAACCGGCCGGCGCCCTGTCGCTGGCGGCCCTCGATATGCTGCCGCCGGACGAGATTGCCGGAAAGACCATCGTTGCCGTCGTTTCCGGTGGCAATTTCGACTTCGACCGCCTGCCCGACGTCAAGGAACGCGCCATGCGCCATGCCGGACTGAAGAAATATTTCATCCTGCGCCTGCCGCAGCGCCCCGGCGCGCTTCGGGACGTGCTGAACCTGCTCGGCCCGGAAGACGATATTGCCCGCTTCGAATACCTGAAGAAATCGGCCCGCAATTTCGGTTCGATCCTGATGGGCATCGAAACCGGAAGCCGCGAGAATTTTGCCGGTCTCTTCGCCCGTTTCGAGGCGGCGGGCCTCGGCTTCGAGGACATCACCGACAAC
>JARXAQ010000193.1 GCA_029865825.1 Rhizobium sp. | reverse complement strand
GACCATATGCGTGAGGCAACGCAAGGGGCGCTGGCTTTCGTCTATCTGGAAGGATCGCATGCCCTGTTGAACGCCCGCATGGGCGCGCGCACCGGCCATTTCATGCCGACGGCGCTGCTCGAAAGCCAATTGGCGACGCTCGAAGTCCCGACCGGCGAGCCGGGTGTCGTCACCGTGTCCATTGATCAGCCGGTCGATGCCATCGTGTCGGAGGCTCTCACAGGCTTGGCGCGCCTGCCCTGACGTCGCGGCCACGGCAGGCAGCCGCAACGATGACGATGGGGGTCTGGTTCAGATCGCTCAGACGCCGAGTTTGTCACGCAGCCCATACCACCAGGCGCCGAGTGCGGTGAGCGGCACCCGAAACATCCGCCCGCCCGGGAACGGATAGGCCTGCAGCGAGGCCCACACATCGAAACGGCTCATCTGGCCGTGCACGGCCTCGCCGAGGATCATGCCGAGCAGATGCGTCGTCGTCACCCCATGGCCGCTATCGCCGTGCGAGAAGTAGACGGTGTCGGAGAGCTTGCCGACATGCGGAATGCGGGTCAGCGTCAGGGCGAAATTACCGCTCCAGGCATAGTCGATCTTTACATCCTTGAGTTGTGGGAAGGTTTTGAGCATGTTCGGCCGGATGACGCCCGTCAGGTTCGCCGGATCCTGGCCCCCGTAACCGATGCCACCGCCGTAGAGCAGGCGATTGTCGGCCGTGCGCCGGTAATAGTCGAGCACGTAATTGGCATCCTCGACGCAATAATTGGCCGGCAGCAGCTCTTCGATGAGCTTCGCATCGAGCGGTTCTGTCGCCATGACCTGGGACGACACCGGCATCATCTTTTCGGTGATCTTCGGAGCAAGACCCGCCATATAGGCATTGCCGCAGACGAGGATATGCTTGGCCTTGACGATCCCGCCCTCCGTGCAGACGAAGGGCTGTGGTCCGGTGTCGAGATGCACGACCTTGGATTTCTCGAAGATTTTGGCACCGAGGCTTTCGGCCGCTGCCGCTTCGCCCAGCACCAGATCGAGCGGATGGATGTGTCCACCCTTGGTGTCGATCATGCCGCCGACATAGCGGTCTGCCTTCACATATTTCCCGACCTCGCTCTGCGAGACCATTTCAAGTCCGTCATGGCCGTGCTTCTGCCAGTTGGCCCGCACCTCGCCCATTTCCCGGACCTGCTTCTCGGTGAAGGCAGCGAAAAAGCCGCCATCGACGAGATCGCATTCGATGCCGTATTTCGCCACGCGCTCGCGGATGATCTGGCCGCCTTCCAGCGACATTTCCCCAAGGCGTGCAGCCCTGTCCGGACCATAGCGCTTGGCGATCGTCTCGAGATCGCGGCTGTAGCCGTTGACGATCTGGCCGCCATTGCGCCCGGAGGCGCCGAAGCCGATGCGATCGGCTTCGAGCACGATGACGGAATAGCCGTTCTCGGCCAGTTGCAGTGCCGCCGAAATGCCGGTGAAGCCGGCGCCGACGATGCAGACATCCGCAGTATGCTGGCCGTCCAGCGACGGGCGCACGCGTTTGTCGCGGGCGGATGCTGCATAATAGGTGGCCGCATGGCCGGGATTGGGTCCGATCGATTCGTCCATGGGTATTGCCTCACACGGTTCGGATATAGGCGTCGTATTCGACGTCGGTCACGCGCAGCGAGAATTCCGAGAGTTCCTGGTATTTGCAGGCACTGTAGAGCCCGCGATACTTCGGCCCGAGCGCAGCATAGGCGAAGCTCGACTTGGCAAAGCGCTGCAGCGCATAGTCCCAGTTGGTCGGAAGCGGCTCGTGATTGACCGCATGTTCGTCGCCGGAAATGGCTCCGCCGGGCGACAGCTTCTCCTTCATGCCGGCGAGCGCCGCCGCCAGGATCATCGCCAGCACCAGGTAGGGATTGGTATCGGAGCCGGCGACGCGGTGTTCGATGCGGGTGGCAGGTTTCGAGGCCGTGATCACGCGCACCGCCGCAGACCGATTGTCGATGCCCCAGGAGGCATAGGTCGGTGCATGTTCGGAAGGGCGCAGGCGGCGATAGGAGTTCTGGTGCGGGGCGAAGATCGCCATGCTCTCGCCCATGTTCTCCAGAAGCCCGCCGACCGAATGGTAAAGTGCCTCGGAGGGGCCGTCCTCGCCGACATAGATATTGCGGCCGTTCTCGTCGAGCACAGAGAAATGCACATGCATGCCGCTGCCGGCCTGCATGCCGTAGGGTTTCGCCATGAAGGTGGCGTCGAGATCGTTGGCCCGCGCCACGCCCTTGACGATGCGCTTCAGCAGAACCGCGTAGTCCGCAGCCGCGAGCGCATCGGGGACGTGGTTGAGGTTGATTTCATATTGACCGGGACCATTTTCCCGCAGCGTCGTATCGGCCGGCACGTTCTGTGCGCGGGCGGCCGACGAGATCCCGTGGAAGACCTCTTCGAAGTCCTGCAGTTCGGAGATCGACAGAACCTGCGTCTGGCCGGTGTGCCAGCGACCGTCGCGCGTGTTGGGCGGACGCACCGGATCAAGCGCCGAGCGCACCGGGTCGATCAGGTAGAATTCCAGCTCGGTCGCAACGACCGGCGTCAGTTTCGCAGCGGCATAGCGCGCCATGACATTGGCCAGAACCTGACGCGGGTCGGCATAAAAACTTTCGCCTTCGGTCGTCTGCATCTGCAACAGAACCTGCGCCGTCGGACGAGACAGCCAGGTCACGCGGGACAGGGTGCCCGGCACGGGAAAGCAAATCCCATCGGGGTCGCCTGTGCCTTCAGCGAGACCTGCCGCATTCACGTCACGGCCCCAGACGTCGAGCGCATAGACCGAGCGTGGCATCGCCATGCCCTTGGTCAAGACGTCGATGGCGCGTTCGCGCGGGATCCACTTGCCGCGCGGCACGCCGTTCACGTCGATCACGAAGGCTTCAAGTACTTCAATATCGGGATTTGCCGCGAAGAATTCGCGTGCCTGTTCGGCCATGTCCATGGGTCACCGTAATGGCTGATGTCGATCGGGGTCAAAAACGCGCAACGTGGCGCAAGCGGACTTGCCGCTAACGATAGACGCTTTTCGCGTTATGGATCAAACACCGGCGCATGCCACTGCCCGTTTCTTGAGATCACCCGGCCGGGACAAGCGCAAGATGCGCCCGCCGGACCGGCTCGTTTCCACCGGGAAACAATTTGATCAAATTATTGGGCCTGACTAACACTTTCCGCTCTGCAAGGCTAGCCCTGGAACAAAAACTCGCCGGACCCATCGACCGTTGACGCCCGTTTCAGGCGCGGAAACGCTCCGGACTCCAGGCCTTTGCATCGAGAAACGGCGCCTCCCCGGTGATCATTTCAGCGATCAGCCGCCCTGTCGTCGGACCCAGCGTCAGCCCGTGATGGGCGTGGCCGAAGGCGAACCACAGCCCGTCATGACGCGGTGCCTTGCCGATGACGGGCATCATGTCCGGCGTGCAGGGCCGGGCACCCATCCAGGGTTCGGCGTCCAGTCGTTCGGCCAGCGGGAAGATCTCGCGGGCAACGGCCTCGGCGCGGGCGAGCTGCACGGGCGACTTCGGCGCATCGCGATTGGCGAACTCCGCGCCGGTGGTGAGCCGGATGCCCTTGTCCATGGGGGCAAGGAAATAGCCGCGCTCCGCGTCCATCGTCCAGTTGTTGAGCACAGCATTTCCCGCCGGTGCATAATGCATGTGATAGCCGCGTTTGACCCCGAGCAGATAACGATAGCCGAACTTGCGCGTTACCTCTTCCGACCAGGGACCGAGCGCCAGCACGACCTCGTCGCCCTCGACCGTCCCGTCGTCGGTCTTCACCCGCCAGCCGTGACCACTTGCGCCCTGTTCAAGGCTCAAGGCATCGCCTTTGACGAAACGACCGCCGAGCGACTGGAAATAGGCGAGATAGGCCTGGGTCAACCCATGCGGATCGGTGACGGACCAGGGGTCGTTCCACTTCAGGCCACCGACGAAGTCGCCACGGATATGCGGCTCTTCGGCGGCGAGATCCTCTTTCGACAGCGCCCGGTAGCTGACGCCGTATTCGCGCGACAGCCGCTCGGCTTCATCCAGTTCGGCATCGCGTTTGCCGGTCGTGCGAAAGATCTCCATCCAGCCGTCCTTGCGGATCAGATGCCCGGCATTAGACGCCTCGATCAGGTCCTTGTGTTCGGAGACCGAGCTTTCGATCAGAGGCGCATAGGCGCGCGCGATCGCCTGATGGCGGCTCTTGTTCGAATGCCACCAGTAGCGCGACAGAAATGGCACGAGCTTCAGCATCGCGCTCGCATGGTAATGCGCATCGATCCGGTTGTTGAAACCATAGCGGATCAGCATACCCAGTTGCTGCGGGAAGCCGTAGGGCACCACGCCCTCGCGCTGGATCAGTCCGGCATTGCCGAAGGACGTTTCCTCGCCCGCGCCGCGACGGTCCACCAGCACCACGGAACGGCCTCGGCGGGCGAGATGAATGGCCGTGGAGACGCCGATGATGCCGGCGCCGAGGACGAGGGTGGTCTTGGACATGGGGATGCGGATTCCTGAGGACGAGATTACCGTATCAAGGATGCATGTCCCCTGTTGCGGTGCAAACGAAAAATTGCGGGAGGGGATGCGATCCTCAACATCCTTGCCAAGTCGCGAACAAGCGGTATCTGTGATGCAACCGCAAGGTTTGTCATGAAGGAACCCCCATGCGTCTTCTCACTCTCGCCGCCGCCTGGCTGCTGGTTGCGATCGGTGCCGTGGGTGTCTTTCTGCCGCTCCTGCCGACGACCCCCTTCCTCATCCTGGCGGCGGCGCTCTTTGCCCGCTCGTCGCCACGCTTCGAGCAATGGCTGCTCGATCATCCCCGCTATGGCCAGCCGCTCACCGACTGGCGCCGTGAGGGCGCCATTTCCAAGCGCGCCAAGATTGCGTCCGTGTCGCTGATGATGGCGAGTTACGGCATCGTCTGGTTCGCCGGTCCGCCGCAACTGTGGTTGAAGCTGCTGATCGGCGCGATCCTTGCTGGCTGCGCCATGTTCGTGCTCACCCGGCCGATGCCGGGTTCGCAGGACGTCAGTCCCCAGGATGATCTGCAAGGGTAGTCCGTCGCCGTCGACGGCAACGGCCAACCTCGCTCAGGAATGTCCGTTGAAGCGGGAATGCCAGGTCCAGGCCGAGCGGATGATGTCACCGATCGCGTGTTCCGGTTCCCAGCCGAGCAGGCTGCGCGCCGTCTCGTTGCTGGCCACGAGCAGTGGCGGGTCGCCTGCGCGCCGCGCCGCCTGTGTCACGGGCAGTGGCCGTCCTGAGACCGTCTCCACGGCATCAATCAGTTCCTTGACACTGGTGCCGGTGCCGGTGCCGAGATTGATCGCCACCGTCTCCCCGCCATCGAGCAGATATTCGACCGCCCGCACATGCGCATCGGCGAGATCGGTCACATGCACGTAGTCGCGAATGCAGGTGCCGTCGCGGGTGTCGTAGTCGTCGCCGAAGATCGAGAAGCCGGCTCGCCGCCCGAGCGCGGCTTCGATCAGCAAGGGCACGGCATGGGTTTCCGGCGTGTGCCATTCCCCGATCCTGCCCTCGGCATCGGCGCCGGCGGCATTGAAGTAACGCAGCATTACCGAGCGCATGCGCTTGCACAGATCGAAATCCCTGAGCGCCTGCTCGACGATATGTTTGGTCCGTCCATAGGGATTGATCGGCGCCTGCGGATGCGCCTCGTCGAGTGGCATGTAGGTCGGCGTGCCATAGGTGGCGCAGGTCGAGGAGAAGACGAAGGCGCGGATGTCCGCCTCCATCATCGCCTGCAACAGGGCAAGCGATCCACAGACATTGATGTCGTAGAAGGCTTCCGGCTCCTGGAAGGATTGCCCGACCTCGATCAGCCCGGCGAAATGCAAGACGGCGACGGGTTTGTGCAGTGCCAGCACCTCGTGCAGCCGCGCCCGGTCGCGAATGTCGCCTTCCTCCACCGGTCCCCATTTGACGAACTCGCGATGACCGCTCGAGAAATTGTCGTAGACGACGGGGACATAGCCCTTGGTGGCGAGCGCAAGGCAAGTATGCGAGCCGATATAGCCGGCGCCACCGGTGACGAGGATCTTTGTTTCGGTCATGCGGCAATGCCTTCAATATCGGTGAACCGGGCGAGGCCCGGATCAATTTGCTGGTATGTATTATATCGGACCGTCAGACCGGTGCATGCAGGAAAGCCGGCATTGCCGTATCGGCGTCACGGCGGTCGAGGAAAAGCTTGGCCGTGTCCAGCGCCTCGCGGATCGTCACGTCCATGTCGAGATAACGATAGGTTCCGAGCCGACCGACGAACGTCACGGCCTTTTCCTCCTCCGCGCGGCGCACGTAAGAGGCGAGCTGCTGCTTTTCCTCCACGAGGCGGATCGGATAATAGGGAATATCGGAGAGGCCACATTCGCGCGAGAATTCGCGGTAGCAGACCGAACCCTGATGCGTTTCCCAGGGTGAGAAGTGCTTGTGTTCCGTGATGCGGGTAAACGGCACCGAGACGTCGCCGTAATTCATCACCGCACAGCCCTGGTAATCGCCGTCATAGGTGAAACGCTCGAAGTCGAGCGTACGATAGCCGAGCTGGCCGTTTTCATAATCGAAATAGCCGTCGAGCGGGCCGGAATAGAACACATGGTCGAAGGCATCATTCTGGGAGCGGTGGAACACCGTGCCGAGATGCAGGGTTATTCCCTCCTGGTCGAGAATGCCTTGCACCAGGTCGGTATAGCCATTCTCCGGCATGCCCTGATGTTTGTGGAAGAAATAGTTGTCGTCATAGTTGAAGCGCACCGGGAGCCGCTTCAGGATCGAGGCGGGAAGCGCCGTCGGCGAGCAGCCCCACTGCTTCTGGGTATAGCCTTTGAAGAAGGCTTCGTAGAGGTCGCGGCCGACGAAGCGTAAGGCCTGTTCCTCGAATGTCTGCGGATCGGTGATGGTCGTATCGGCTTGCGTCTCGAGAAAGGCGCGTGCCTCGTCGGGCCGCAACGTCTTGCCGAAGAACTGGTTGATGGTGTGCAGGTTGACCGGCAGCGAGAACACCTGGCCGTGGCTCGTCGTCTTCACCCGGTTCTTGTAGGGCATGAAGTTGGCAAAGCGGTTCACATACTCCCAGACTTCGTCGTCGTCGGTATGGAAGATGTGCGGACCATAGATATGGACCATGACCCCGGTGTCGGCATCGCGCTCCGTGTGGCAATTGCCAGCGATATGGCTGCGGCTGTCGAAGATCTCGACGCTATAGCCCGCCGCTGCCAGCGCCCGCCCGATCACGGCGCCCGAAAGTCCGGCTCCAACAATCGCAATCCGTCCCGTGGTACCCATTCAGCACCCTCCCTTGTTTGGTCGTCCGACCTTGTTACCCTTCTTGCGACGGGTGCGTGTCAGGCGGAAGGCCCCGTCCAGAGGCGCTGATCGTGGGGCAGGGGCGAGAACTCGTTCCACCGGCGGAGCTTTTCGAGGTAACGCTGGCGATACGTTGACTCCTCCTGGAAGTCCGTGTTCTCCAGCATCAGTTCGGCGCCGATCTCGTAATAGACGTCGAGGTTGGTAAGGTCGGGGACCGGGGTCTCGCCGCGTTCGCAGTCGCCCTGCATCTCCCAGAACAGCTCTTCCAGGCGGCGCACCAGAGCCGGGATGTCACGCAGCACGCTGCCCTCCCTCTGCTCCTGCAGGGATTGTCTCACCGCAGCGAGCGCTGCGGGATTGCGGGCGAAGGTGATGGCCTTAGCGACATAGGCGTCGGGCGAGCTGCAGATCAGCTCGGGAATGCCGGCGGCCGCCACGATGCTGCTGCAGAAGCGCGAGGCAAAGGTCTTGCCCGGCACGGTCAGGACGGGCAACCCCATGGTGATGGCGTCGGCCGCTGTCGAATGGGCGCCGTAGGGGAAGGTGTCGAGGAAAAGATCGGCCAGCGCGATGCGGGCGAGGTGGTGCGGGTTGGCGGCCTTCGGCGCGAAGATCAGCCGCTCCGGTGCCACGCCCCGTTCGGTTGCCATCGTTCGCAGGCGCTGGTTGACGACATCGGGACCGCCCAGCAGCCAGAGCACGCTGTTCGGCGTGGCGAGCAGGATGTCCATCCAGCGTGAGAAGACCGGGGCCGTGGTCTTCTGCATACCGTTGAAGCAGGCGAAAACGAAGGCGTCGTCCGGCAACCCGGCCTCGGCCCGCGTCGGCGTCTTGGCGATCACGCGCTTGCGGTCGATCGGCTGGTTGCAGGGGATCCGTAGCACCTTTTCGGTGTAATAGAGCTCGGCTTCCGGCGGAACGATCTGCGGGTCGGCGATCAGATACTGGTGATAGGGGCTGCCCATCGAGCCGGGATAGCCGCAGAAGGCGACGATGACGGGCGCCGGACGATAGGCGAAGATCTTCGTCCGGGCATGTTTGGTGAAGCCGTTGACATCGACCAGGATGTCGATCTCGTCGGCAACGATCTGGTTTGCCGCCTGCAGGTCGGTAACCGCAGCGATGTCCCGCCAGCCGTCGACGGCGGCCTTGATCCGGTCCTGCGTGGCGTCGTTGGTGCGTGCCTCACCGCAGTAATAGGCGAAAATCTCGACCTGGCTCTTGTCGTGCATTTCGAGCACTTCGCGCAGCGCAAAGCCGACGGCGTGGTCACGCAGGTCGGACGAGACGTAGCCGATGCGCAGGCGCTGGCCGGTGCCGCTCTTCAGCCGCGGGGTCTGGCGAACAAAGCCTGACGTGTCCGGGCGTCCGACAAGGAAGTTATTGTAGCGGTAGGCCTTGGCGAGTTGGAACAGCGGATCATCCGAGAAGCAGCCGAGCGGCAGCGGCGACATGGCATCGACCAGATGCCTGGCCGTTACGTGTTCGGAGGTGACGATGATTGGCCACTTGCACTGGTGCTGGCGCAGCGACAGCCAGTGCTGGCCGGCTTCGGGCTTGTCCGGACGCAGCTCGATTGCCTGCCACAGGGCCGTCTCCGCCTCTTCGAGCAGTCCGGCACCTTCCATCACGCGGCCGATATGCTGTAGTGTCATCAACCGGTGGCTGGCCCGCTCGGCGGTGATTTCCGATGTCTGGTCGACATAAGCACGCCATTGCTGAATGGCCTGGAGGGTCAGGCCGCTGTCTTCCATGGCCCGGCCGAGATTGATGTGGGCCTGGCCGAATTGCGGATTGATCCTGAGGCAGGCCTGCAGCGCCTGGATCGAGCCGGCGAGGTCGTCCATCTGGCGCAGCGTCACGGAATAGTTGAAGTAGACGAAATGCGACAACGGGTTTGTGTCGTTATAGGCGATCCAGGCCTTGTAGAGTTCGGCCGCCAGAACCCGCTGACCGCTGGCGCTCAGGGTCTCCGCGACTTGGAAGAGTTCTCCCAGCGGCAGTTGCTGGTTCTTCGCGCGCAACAGAAGTGCTGCAAACAGCGAGGCATTGTCTTGAGCGGGTGCATTATCCATGGCCTGGACATTCCACGAACTGAAGGGAGCCCGGAGGCTCCGATTGAAACTGGCGCGATCGCGCGTTGCACTCGTTTAATCCGGCTAGCTTGCTTTGGGCTTGCCACGCATCGCGCAGATTGTATTTTGCCTTGATTGGCTTTGCCTCATCGTCGGCGGATATGTTCAGCCGAACCGGGGCGGCAAAGAAATTGCAAAAACCACCCCTGAGAACTTCGGGGTTTGTGGTTGTCTAAATCTAACTCACTACTTCACGTATCGCCCATTAACGCAAAATTAGCATGTAGAAGGCAAAGCTTGGGCAAGGCTTCTGCTATAGGACGAGTCGGAAACGCATCGGCCAGTAGAGTTCGGTGAGGGTTTCTTGCTGTGGCAAGCCTCGACCCTTTCGCAAGCGCAGGAATCGAGATCCAATTCGGGTCTCGAGTGCATGATGCCTCCCGCGCTTTAGGCTTCTCGCGAGCCATGTTTTACCTCACGTTTTTCAGTCCGCTAGGACACCCGTCACGCACCGACCGGCTCTGGTCAAAATCGATGGGCAACTTCGCCATCAGGTGCAGGATGCGCTTGGGACCGCGGTAAAAGGGCGATCAGGCCTTTTCACATGGCGGCGGCAGGGGAATGACATCTGCAAATCGCAACGTCAAAGGCGCGCGTAAATGACCTCGATCATGACTTCTCTGACCACCACCCAGGTCAAGGCACTCTCAACAGCCTCCATCGTCTCCCTGACAACCGAAGATATGGCGGCAATTTCAACCGCCCAGATGAAGGTCCTGTCCTCCGCCCAGATCGCGGCGCTGGAAACAGTCGACCTCGCGGCTCTGAACTCCTCTCAGCTGAGCGCAGTCTCCTCCACCTCGATCGCCGGATTGAGCGCCGCTCAACTCGCGGTCATCGACTCCGCAAAGATCAGCGCCCTCGGGACCGGCCAGATCGCGGCTCTCTCGTCCGCTCAGGTCGGTAACCTCTCGTCCGCCCAGATCGCGGCCATGACCAGCACCCAGATCGGCGCGCTGAGTTCCACCGCCATCGCCTCGCTTGCGACCGAAGACTTCGCGACGCTTGATTCCGCCGATATCGCGGCGATCAGCAGCAAGTCCATCGCCGGCCTCTCCACCACGAATGTCGCGGCCCTCACCACGGCCCAGCTTGCCGGCCTCTCCACCTCGCAGGTCGCAGCCTTCACCACGGCCCAGATCGGGGCCCTCTCCACGGCCAGCATCGCGGCTCTTTCCACTGGGCAGGTAGCAGCCCTTGGCTCGACCCAGGCCGCAGCGCTCGGCGGAACACAGATCCAGAGCCTGACGACTGCCCAGGTCAGCGCGCTCAGCACGAAGGCGATCGCCGGCCTGAGCTCCTCCCAGATCGACACGCTCAACACCAACGTCGCCGGCCTGACCACAGATCAGCTGGCTGTCATGAACTCGACGCAGGTCTCGGCATTCCTGGCTGACGACGTGGACACCTTCTCGACTGCCGAAATTGCGGCGATCAACGCTAAGGGCATTGCAGGCCTGAAGACGATTGCACTCGCCTCGTTCGACACAGCGCAGATTGCGGCCCTCACAACCGCGCAGCTCTCGGCGATGACCTCGACCCAGTTTGCCTCGCTGACCACGGCTCAAGTCGGAGCCCTGACCTCGACACAGGCCGCGGGCCTCGGCTCCGCCCAGGTCGCCGCACTCTCGACGGCCAACATCGCTGTTCTCTCCACGGCTGCTGCCGGTGCACTGAGCTCAAAGGCGATCACCAGCCTGACGAGCGCTCAGGTCACGGCCCTGACCACCGACCAGGTCGCCGCCTTGACGACCACCCAGATCGCCGGTCTCAGCTCCGGCGCCATTGCGGCACTCGGCACCGACGACATTGCCACGTTCTCGTCCGCTGAAATCGCCCTGATCAGCAGCAAGTCCATCGCCGGTCTCGGAACGGCCGCGATCGCTGCCCTGACCACTGCCCAGACGGCAGGCCTGACCTCGGCGCAGGTC
>JARXAQ010000133.1 GCA_029865825.1 Rhizobium sp. | reverse complement strand
TCTCAGGATCTTGCCTGAACGCGTCTTCGGCAGCCTGTCGACGATCATGACCATCTTGAACGCGGCGACGGGGCCAATTTCGTCTCTCACAAGCTGTACGATCTCGCGGCTGATCTGCGCGTGATCGCAATGCACATTCTTCTTCAGCACGAGAAACCCGCACGGAATTTGGCCCTTCAATTCATCGGCTATTCCGATCACGGCGCATTCCGCGACATCCGGATGCATGGCGCAGACTTCCTCCATCCCGCCCGTCGAAAGACGATGACCAGCGCAATTGATAATGTCGTCCGTTCTCGCCATGACAAAGACATAGCCGTCTTCGTCGATCATTCCGGCATCTGCGGTCTTGTAATATCCGGGAAACTCCTCAAGGCACGACGAGCGAAAACGCTCTTCCGCATTCCAGAAGGAGACGAGGCAGCCGGGTGGTAGGGGCAGCTTCGCGACAATATTGCCAAGTGTGCCGCGCGTCACGGCATGGCCCGCATCATCCAGCACATCGAGCGCATAGCCTGGCATGGGTTTGGTCGGTGAGCCGTGTTTCACGGGAAGCAGGCCGATCCCAGCCGGATTGGCGGCGATCGCCCATCCCGTTTCGGTCTGCCACCAATGGTCGACCACTGGAATCTTGAGCTTTGCCTCCGCCCATTTGAGCGTTTCAGGGTCGGCGCGCTCACCGGCCAGAAACAGAGCTCTCAAGCCCGAGATGTCGTAGCGTAACATATGTTCGCCATCGGCATCGTCGCGACGGATTGCCCGAAAGGCAGTCGGTGCAGTGAACAGAACCTTGACGTCATGATCACTCACAACCCGCCAGAAGGTACCTGCGTCTGGGGTTCCGACAGGCTTTCCTTCGAAGATAACGGTCGCATTCCCGGCCAAGAGAGGTCCATAGACGATATAGGAATGTCCGACCACCCAGCCGATATCTGACGCCGCCCAGAAGACTTCCCCTGGCTTTACACCGTAGATGTTCCGCATCGTCCAGTTGAGCGCCACCATGTGCCCGCCCGTATCTCGGATCACACCTTTTGGCTGCCCTGTCGTTCCCGACGTGTAGAGGATGTAAAGCGGATCCAATGCGTCCACGGGGACGCAATCGACCACGTTCCCAGTCAGTTTTTCCTGCTCGATCGCCTGGGCCAGGTCCACATCGCCGTGCTCGTAGCGAAGCGGCGCATGATACTGGTCGCGTTGCAGGACGAGGCAATAATCCGGCTTGAGCTTCGCCATGTCGATCGCCTGGTCGAGAAGCGGCTTGTAAGGGACGATCCGTCCAGGCTCCAATCCGCAACTCGCCCCAATCACGACTTTCGCACCGGAATCGTCGATACGGGTGGCGAGTTCATGCGCGGCAAAACCGCCAAAAACCACAGAATGAATGGCGCCGATCCGAGCACAGGCCAGCATCGCAAACACGGCTTCCGGAATCATTGGCATATAGATGATCACCCGGTCGCCTTTGACGACCCCGTGATTGCGAAGAACGCCCGCAAGCGCGGAGACTTCCGTCAGCACCTCGTCATAGCTGAAGCGCGCCGTCTGCCCCGTCATCGGACTGTCATAGATGACGGCCGCCTCAGCACCCCTTCCAGCCAAAACATGGCGGTCGATGCAGTTGTAACATGTATTGGTCTTTCCCCCGACGAACCAGCGTCCATAGGCGCCCAAACGCCCGTCGAAGGTCATCTCCGGAGGGGTGAACCAGTGAATGTCTTCGGCGGCACGAGCCCAGAACCCTTGCGGATCTGCTTCCCAGGAAGTGTAGATCTCCTGATAACTTTCTTGCATGGCAACCCTCCCGAGGCATGGCCGGCCGTTCGGCCTTATCCGAATATTAGGATTGTCCATAGCCTGTGGGAAGCCAGACCAAAGCGCTATGCCAAAGGTCTGATGCGCGGTCAGCGGCTGCCGAAAATGGCTGAACCGACCCGGACGCTGGTGGCGCCGAACCCGATGGCCGCCTCGAAGTCACCGGACATGCCCATGGACAGCTTCGTCAAACCGTTCTCATTGGCAAGTTTCGCAAGAAGGGCAAAATGAGGTCCCGGATTTTCGTCGACCGGCGGAATGCACATCAGGCCTTCGACCGACAAACCCAGCTCGTCGCGACACAACCCAACGAAAGCGGCCACATCGTCCGGCACGACCCCCGCCTTTTGCGGCTCCCTGCCAGTATTGACCTGAATGTAAACGCGCAGCTTGCGGCCCTGAGCCTTCATTTCCGTTGCGAGCACACGCGCGATTTTCTCGCGGTCTACACTCTCGATTACATCGAACAGGGCCACGGCATCTTCAGCTTTGTTCGATTGAAGGGGCCCGATGAGATGCAGCTCGATATCGGGCGTCTCTGTCTTGAGCGCAGGCCACTTCGCCTGAGCCTCCTGGACCCGGTTCTCTGCAAAAACCCTCTGGCGCGCCTGGATGGCAGATCGGATTTCTTCGGCATCGAAGGTTTTGGAAACTGCGATCAGTGTCACGGAATCCGGCTTACGACCGGCTTCGCGGCCTGCAGTTTCGATTTTGGAGCGAACCTCGCTCAGTCTTTCTTCAACAGACATTGCAATTCCTCGTTAGACTGCCCCTGCATCAGACACGTTCGTGCATATGCAGAATGGGTTAAGCGTCTGAGTCATCCGTGGCAAGACGACAGGTGCGAGGATATGGGAATCACCTCAAAAACTTGACGCTTGACCGGTTTCGTGATGAAGGTCAGCCCTCCCTTTCGAAGCAATTCCGGAACTGCAATTCATGGCCACTGAACGTTACAATCCGCGCGACGCAGAGCCTCGCTGGCAGGCTAAATGGGCCGAGCAGAAGGTCTTCGAGACTGACAACGCCGATCCGCGCGAGAAGTATTACGTGCTTGAGATGTTCCCCTATCCGTCGGGACGCATCCACATGGGCCATGTCCGCAATTACGCCATGGGTGACGTCGTCGCCCGCTACAAGCGCGCCCGAGGTTACAACGTGCTGCATCCCATGGGCTGGGACGCGTTCGGCATGCCAGCGGAAAATGCCGCAATGAAGAACAAGGTCCATCCGAAAGCTTGGACCTACGAAAACATCGCCACAATGCGCGGCCAGCTGAAATCCATGGGCCTGTCGCTGGACTGGTCACGCGAATTCGCAACCTGCGATGTCGACTACTATCATCGCCAGCAGCACCTGTTCCTCGACTTCATGGAAAAGGGACTGGCCTATCGCAAGAACTCCAAGGTCAATTGGGATCCGGAGGACATGACCGTGCTCGCCAATGAGCAGGTGATAGACGGTCGCGGCTGGCGCTCAGGAGCCTTGGTTGAGCAGCGCGAACTGACTCAGTGGTTCTTCAAGATCACCGACTTCAGTCAGGATCTCCTCGATGCGCTGGACACACTCGACCAGTGGCCTGAAAAGGTCCGGCTAATGCAGAAAAACTGGATCGGGCGTTCCGAAGGCATGCTGGTGCGCTGGGAAGTTGCGTCCGGCAGCGCCGAAAAGGATGTAACCGTCTATACCACGCGCCCTGATACACTGTTCGGTGCGTCCTTCCTCGCAATCGCCGCAGACCATCCAATGGCCCGCGAAGTCTCTGCCACCAATCCTGCCGTCGACGCTTTCTGCCAGGAATGCCGCCATGCTGGCACTTCATTGGCTGCATTGGAGACCGCGGAGAAAAAGGGGATCGATACCGGCATCCGCGTCAAGCATCCACTCGATCCGAATTGGGAATTGCCGGTCTTTGTCGCTAACTTCGTCCTGATGGACTACGGCACGGGCGCAATCTTCGGCTGCCCGTCGGGCGATCAGCGCGACCTCGATTTTGCCCGCAAATACGACCTTCCGGTCGTCCCCGTCGTCATGCCGAAAGATGGTGATCCAACCGCGTTCGCGATCGGTGACACTGCCTATACGGACGATGGCGTAATGATCAATTCGCGCTTCCTGGATGGGCTGTCGACAGCGGAAGCCTTCGAGGAAGTTGCCAATCGCCTGGCTGCTCAGTCACTCGGAAATGCGCCTCAGGGCGAGCGGAAGGTGAACTTCCGCCTCCGCGACTGGGGGATCTCGCGCCAGAGATACTGGGGCTGCCCCATCCCCGTCATCCATTGTGAGGCGTGCGGCGTCGTGCCAGTGCCGAAATCGGATCTGCCTGTTCGGCTTCCAGATGACGTCACCTTCGACAAGCCAGGTAACCCGCTCGATCGCCATCCCACATGGCGCCATGTTGCGTGCCCTTGCTGCGGTAAGGATGCGCGCCGCGAAACCGACACCATGGACACATTCGTCGATTCCAGCTGGTACTATGCCCGCTTCACGGCCCCATGGGAGAACAACCCGACGGATGTCTCTGCCGCCAGCAAATGGCTGCCGGTGGACCAGTACATCGGCGGTATCGAACACGCGATCCTGCACCTGCTGTACTCGCGCTTTTTCACCCGCGCGATGCGCGAGACGGGTCACGTCGATGTCAAGGAACCCTTCAAAGGGCTCTTCACGCAAGGCATGGTGGTTCACGAAACCTACAGCATCGGTGAGGGGCTGACACGCGAATGGGTCGCCCCAGTTGATCTGCGGATCGAAGAAAACGACGGCAACCGAAAGGCTTATCTTCTGACAGATGGTCAAGAGGCCCGTATCGGCGCGATCGAAAAGATGTCCAAGTCGAAGAAGAATGTCGTCGACCCGGATGACATTATCTCGTCCTACGGGGCTGACACGGCGCGATTCTTTGTGTTGTCCGATTCACCCCCAGATCGGGATGTGATCTGGTCTGAGGCGGGTGTGGAAGGAGCGCATCGCTTCGTACAACGAGTTTGGCGACTGATCTCCGAGGCGGCTCCCGAATTGCGAGGTGTGACTGCGAATCCGGCTACTGTTGGTCCCGCGCTGGAGATTTCTCAGGCGGCGCACAAGACCTTGAAGGCCGTGCAGGGGGATCTCGACAAACTCGCCTTCAACAAGGCCATCGCCCGTATCTACGAACTCGTCAATACGCTTGCGTCTCCCCTGACACAGATTGCCTCAGGCAACGCGGATACCGCACTCAAAGCCGCAGGGCGCAACGCAGCGGAAATTCTGGTCCATCTGATTGCACCGATGACCCCCCACTTAGCGGAGGAGTGCTGGACGGTTCTCGGAAACGACGGACTGTTGGCGCGCACGGGGTGGCCGAGCTACAACGACGCCTTGGTCGCTGAAAACGAAGTTACACTTCCCGTTCAGATCAACGGGAAGAAACGTGCGGAATTGACAATCAATCGGGACGCGGATCAAACTGCCGTCAGCGACGCCGTTTTGGCGCTCGAAGCGGTTCGCGCTGTATTGGGCGATCAGGTGCCGAAGAAGATCATTGTCGTTCCGGGAAGGATCGTGAACATTGTCCTCTGAACCTCGGAAATCAAAAATGCTTCTTCGAACCGTCGTTGTAGCAACTGCCCTACTTCTGGCAGGATGTCAGGCACGCCCCCTTTACCAGGATGTCAGCGGCGGGACGCGAGCGTCGCTCGCGGCTATTGCCTATTCCCCAGCCAGTACACGTGTCGGTCTTGAGACACGCAACCGTCTCCTTTTCCTGACGACTGGGGGTGCCGAAAGCACGACACCACAGTATCGTGTCGAATTGACCGTGGTCAGCGCAGTGGAGGGTGTGCTCCTCGATCGTGCTGCCGACACGGCAAACGCGGGCAGGGCGGTCGCGACCGGGACCTACACGCTGAAGCGGATATCAGACGACACCGTTCTGAAATTAGGGCGTAGGCAATCCGTTGCCCTGTTTGACTATCCCCGTCAGGAGTTCGCCAAGTTGCGTTCGGTTCGCGATGCAGAAACACGGGCAGCGCGTGAACTGGCAGAACTGATCTACGCAGACCTCACAATGGCCTTAGGCCGCTAACGGCTGTAATGGCAGAGGTCAAATCGCACGAGGTCGATACCTTCCTGCAAAAGCAGGCGAGGCTCTACCGTGTCTTCATCGTGTATGGACCTGACAAGGGGCTCGTGTCCGAACGGGCGGCCGCGCTAGCGGCGGTGACCGGTGTCGATCAATCCGATGGCTTCGCGACGGTTAAGCTGGATATTGCCGACATTCAGAGCAATCCGGGGCGCCTCTTCGACGAGGTCAATTCGTTTGGTCTCTTCGGCAGCGAAAAACTCATCTGGGTTCGAGGCGCCTCAAACGAAAAACCTCTTGTAGATGCCCTCCAACAACTCGGTTCTGATCCCCCTGAGGGAAGCTTTGTCATTGTCGAGGCCGGTGACTTGAAAAAGGGCTCGGCCCTCAGAAAGGTCGGGGAGAGCCACAGAAGCATCGCATCGATAGCGTGTTACCAGGACGACGCGAAGGCGCTGAGTGCCCTTGTCGATCAGGAATTGGCGTCTGCCAATCTCCGCATTACGCCGGCCGCTCGAGAATTGCTTCTGACCTCAATAGGTGGTGACCGAATTGCGTCTCGCAACGAAATCCGCAAGCTTGTGCTCTATTGCCTGCATGTCGACCTGATCGACGAACAACACATCATCGATATTGTCGGAGACGCCAGTGCCATTTCGACAGATGAGGTTGTGGACGCCGTCCTTAACGGCGATCCGGATTCGTTTCTGCATGCCGTTCAGAAGGTTATATCCTCAAAGACGGCGATCTTTCTGGTCCTGCAGTCAGCAATGAAGCAGTTCCAGCTCTTGGAAGTTATGCGTCTAGAGATGGAAGAGAAGCAGCAACAGGCCCCCCAAGTGATGCAGACCCTGGGGCGCGGCATTCACTTCCGCAGGAAGTCCATCATCGAAAAAACGTTACGGAACTGGAACAGTAACGATCTGGGGCGCGAAGCTTCCAAGCTCCAGTCAGCTATACTTGTCGGTCGCCAGCGTTCGACGCTTGAGGACGACGTTGCCGTTCAAACACTACTGGCGACCACGCTGCAGGCAGCACGGCGAAATCGGCGCGCTTAGCGCGCTTCGAGCAACCTACAAATATCCTCGAGCTGGTCGAGGGATGCGTAGTTGATCTTCAATTGACCACCGCTGCCCTTGTGATTGATGAACACCTGCAAGCCCAGGCGATCAGAAAGGCTTCGCTCGAGCGCGATCGTGTCAGAATCCTTCTGCTCACGAACATCGACGTGAGCCGGAGCACTCTGAGCCTTGATGTGGTTCTGTGCCAGTTTCTCGGCGTCGCGCACCGACATTCCCTTGGCAGCAATAACTCTTGCTAGGCTCACGGGATCCGGTGTTGAGACCAGAGCACGAGCATGACCCGCAGACAGGCTACCCTCCGCCAGCATGTCTCGCACCGGCTCTGGCAGCTTGAGCAAACGCAAGCTGTTCGCGACATGGCTACGGCTCTTGCCGATGATTTCACCCAGATCATTTTGGGTGTACCCGTGTTCGGCTATCAGTTGGTCATAACCTAGCGCTTCTTCAAGCGGATTGAGGTCCGACCGTTGGACGTTCTCGACAATTGCCAGCTCCAGCGCCGTCCTGTCATCGACATCGCGAATGATCACCGGAATTTCGACCAAGCCAGCGAGTTGTGCGGCCCGCCAGCGACGCTCGCCTGCAATGATCTCAAAACGGTTGCCGCCGGCAATGGTCCTGACCACAACCGGCTGCACGATACCATGCTGTCGGATCGAACCTGCGAGATCCTGCAATTCGGCTTCATCGAAATGCCGGCGCGGATTTTTCGGGCTGCGCGAGACGAATTCGATCGGCAGCGTGCGGTCCGGACTGACACTGGTTCGAGAATCGCCGACCGGAAGTGGCTGATCCATTTCGCCGATTAAGGCCGCCAGGCCACGCCCGAGGCGCCGCTTTGATACGTCTTCACTCATACTCGTACCCTTGTAGATTAGGCTGCTTTCCGCAGCCGCTCGCGCTGTATGACTTCGGAAGCGAGTTGCAGATAGGCCTGGCTTCCTGCACATTTCAAATCGTAGAGAATGGCGGGCTTGCCATAGGACGGAGCCTCGGACACCCGCACATTCCGTGGAATGAGCGTTGTATAAACCTTCTCTCCCAGATGCTCCCGAACATCGTTGACCACCTGCTGCGCCAGATTGTTACGCGAGTCGAACATCGTGAGCACAATACCCTGGATATCGAGCGCTGGATTGACCGTCTGACGAACCTGGTTGATCGTTTCCAGCAACTGGCTCAAACCTTCCAGCGCAAAAAATTCGCACTGCAACGGAACCAGCACTGAATGCGCTGCGGCCATCGCATTCATCGTCAAGAGGTTGAATGAGGGCGGGCAGTCGAGCAGGACATAGCTGTAAGCCTTTGCGTCATCCATGTTGAGCGCTTGGCGCAGCCGAAAGACGCGGTCCGCCTTCTGGGAGATTTCCATCTCAAAGCCAAGCAGATCCATAGTCGATGGCACAATGGAAAGATTGGGAACTGCGGTTTCGAGGACGGCTTGGGATACCGAATGCGTTCCGACAAGGACGTCATAAGACGAATGGACACGGTCTCTACGATCGATTCCTAATCCGGTGCTCGCATTGCCCTGCGGATCAAGATCGATGATGAGAACGCGCTCTCCGATCGCCGCAAGAGCAGTTGCCAGATTGATGGCGGTCGTCGTCTTGCCAACGCCGCCCTTTTGGTTGGCAATGGTGATGATACGGTTCTTTGCGAAACTCATCTGGCACCCGAATTGTTAGGCCCTGCGCTCCAATGAGGTGATCTCCAGAATGACGGAATCTGCCTCGACGACGCTCTGGTGTATTACCAGATCAAAAGCCCAACGACCACGCGCTTTCTCGATCTCAGCTTGATAATCCCGCCCTTTGTGGAAGATCAGCTTCATGTCTGAGTTTTGCGCGGCCCAAGGCTCGGTAAACACCAAGAGCTGATCTAAGTCCGCGAGTGCACGTGCTGAAATCACATCCGGTGCCTTCAGGCGAGTTTGCGCATCCTCGATTCGAACGGGGTGCACCGCACCTCTGGCACTTGTCTCAATCAACGCCATCCGCAGGAAGCCGCATTTCTTATTGTTACTCTCAACCAGATCAACCCAGCCCTCTCCCGCCTCTGCAAGAAGAATAGCGGTTACGATTCCGGGAAATCCGCCGCCGCTGCCCAAATCGATCCACCGTGCCGGGTCTGGAACTATGTTTCGGAGTTGCAATGAGTCTGCTATATGGCGAGACCAGAGGGCCTCAGTCGTTGACGGAGCAACAAGATTGATCTTCGCCGCCCATTTTATGAACAAGGCCGCGAATTTTTCCAAACGTTCACGCGTTTCACGTGAAACATTGAGTTGATCAGCTTTATTTTTCAAGACGCGAGCCGTTCAGTTGATTTACGCAATAGGGTAATCAGCAACGCAACAGCGGCAGGGGTCATTCCTTCGATCCTGGCAGCCTGCGCTACGTTCGACGGTCTGTGACGATTAAGCTTGATTTTCAATTCGTTAGACAGACCAGACAAACTTGAATAGTCAAAATCAGCAGGAATTTGACGCGCCTCTTCCGATTTCACACTGGCGATATCGGCGGTCTGTCTATCCAGATAGACCGAGTACAGGGCGTCGATTCCCGCAGCCTCGGCCAACTTTGTATCGACATTCTGCAGTTCGGGCCAGATCCGGCACAGGTCAGCCCATGTTCTCTCTGGATAAGACAGTATTTCAGTCGCGGTCCGGCGACGGCCGTCATGGTTGACGGAGACGCCATGGGAAGCCATTTCGTTGGGCGAGGCAGAAAGCGAATTCAACCGTGCCGCCAAAGCCGAGAGCCCGCTTGCATAATCCTCGAACCGTTGCGTCCTCGCCAGGCCAACGCAACCCATCTCGATCCCCTTCGGGGTGAGGCGAACATCGGCATTATCCGCGCGCAGAGATAAGCGATACTCCGCCCTGGACGTGAACATCCGATATGGCTCTGTTACACCTCGCATGATCAGATCGTCGATCATCACACCAATGTAGGAATCCGTCCGTCCAAAAGTGACCGCCTCCGCACCGGATGCAAAGCGAGCCGCATTTATCCCGGCGACCAGACCCTGCGCACCAGCTTCTTCATATCCCGTCGTCCCGTTGATCTGTCCCGCCAGATAAAGGCCGGAGGCTTTCTTTACCGTCAAGGAAAGATCCAGTTGCGTAGGATCGACAAAATCATATTCGATCGCATAACCATATTGGAGGATCTGCGCATCTTGCAAACCAGGGATCGAATGGATCAGCGCATCCTGGACATCTTCAGGCAGAGACGTCGAAATACCGTTTGGGTAAACAGTGTCATCATCCAAACCCTCAGGTTCGAGAAATATCTGGTGGCCGTCTCGATCCCCGAAGCGATTGATTTTATCTTCAATAGATGGACAGTACCTGGGGCCGACCCCTTCAATTTGGCCCGAGTACATTGCCGACCTGTGAAGATTTTCGCGAATGATGCGGTGGGTCTCCGTGGTCGTCCGGGTGATTCCGCAGCCGATTTGTTGCGTCACGATGGAGTCGGTCATGAACGAGAAGGGGGTCGGACTCTCGTCGGCCTCCTGCATTTCGAGGTCTTCCCATCTGATAGTGCGTCCGTCCAAACGCGCCGGCGTTCCGGTCTTTAGGCGACCCAGTCCGAGACCGAGCGCTGCAAGATCCTCGCTTAGCCCCAAGCTCGGTGGCTCGCCTGAACGACCGGCGGGGATCTTTCGATCTCCAATATGAATGAGGCCCCGGAGAAACGTTCCGGTCGTCAATACCACTGCTCGAGAACGTATCTCCCGCCCGGAACTCAGTTTCACGCCTTTAATTTCGTTACCGACTCGAATGAAGCTGACAACACCCTCTTCTTGAATGGAGAGATTAGGGGTCTGGGCGAGAAATTCTTGAACCGCGATCTTGTAAAGCTTCCGATCGGCCTGTGTACGCGGTCCCCAAACCGCGGGGCCTTTTTTCCGATTCAGCATTCGAAACTGGATACCGGCGCGGTCCGCCGCGCGACCCATGATGCCGTCCAAGGCATCAATTTCCCTGACCAGATGTCCTTTGCCAAGCCCACCGATCGCGGGATTGCAAGACATCATGCCAATAGTGTCGCGCTTGTGCGTGACGAGGAGGGTTGAAGCGCCCATGCGAGCCGATGCTGCCGCAGCTTCGGTACCCGCATGACCACCACCAACAACGACCACATCATAAACCAACTGTGACATCACAAGCCTCTACAAGATTGTTTCACGTGAATCATTTTCCGACACAGAATTCGGAGAAGATTTTTCCCAAAAGCATTTCGGTATCGATTCGACCGGTCAATCGCGAGAGGTCATCAGATGCCAACCTCAAATCCTCTGCCCGCAACTCAAGTGCCTTGTTTCGCTGCAGCAAGGCATTTCTCAGATGAGAAGCCGCTGATACAATGCTATGGGTCTGCCGTAAACGGCTCGGTACGGCAACACTCGGAACAATCGTACGTCGCTGTATTTCAGCCACCAAGGCCTGCCGCAAACTGTCTAGACCTGTACCATCGATTGCGGATACGAGTGCCTCAAACCCAGCGATCGAACCTTCCGACCTGGCGACAGCTCGATCGAGCTTTGTCCCAATGCGCCAAATGACAATACCGTCCACCGTCGGCTCATCATCCACTGCGGTAAGATCGACCAGGTGCAAGACTAGATCCGCTTCAGCGATCGTCAGCTTTGCCCGTCTGATACCTTCCTTCTCGACGACCTCCTCGGTCTCGCGGAGACCGGCGGTATCGAATAGATGCACTTTGTAGCCACCCAGGTCGAGTTCGCAGTGAACGATGTCTCTGGTGGTGCCGGCAATCTCTGTGACGATCGCCACATCTCTTTGCACCAAGGCATTCAGCAAACTTGATTTGCCTGCATTGGGGCGACCAGCAAGCGCAATTCGAAAGCCATCGCGGATGATCTCGCCGGCATTGTAGCTGCTGATCACGTGATCCATGTCAGCAATAAGCTCTCTAACGTCCGACCATATGCGCTCTGATATCGATCCGGGAATATCCCCCTCGTCACTGAAGTCTAGTTCCGCCTCAATCATCGAACGGGCAAAAATGAGCTTCTCACGCCACGTATCATAAATTGCCGAGAAATGCCCATTGGCCTGCTCGACTGCCAGGCGCCGCTGCATCTCCGTCTCGGCCGAAAGAAGATCGGCCAGACCCTCGACCTCAATGAGGTCAAGCTTTCCATTCTGGAACGCTCGCCTTGAGAATTCGCCAGCGTCCGCCAGTCTCAGTTCGGAGAATCCGGCTAATAGTTTCAAAAACGCAGAAACGACTGCGCGGCTCCCGTGAACATGAAACTCGACACAGTCTTCACCGGTGAACGAGTTGGGTCCAGGAAACACGAGAACCAGCGCTCTATCAAGGAAACTGCCATCCTCCAGTCGTAGCGTCCGAAGACCTGCCAAGCGAGGAGCCGGCAGGGAACCGTCGCAAACAGCGGACGCAACTTCAAAGGCACGCTGCCCACTTACGCGGATGACGCCAATTCCCGATGGCAAGCCGCCGGAGGACATGGCAAATATCGTGTCCGACAAAGCCGCCACCAGACTGCTCCTCGTCGGTCAGAACCTGGCCGCCGATGCGACCTGCTCTGCCGTTATGTGTTCATGGAGTCGAAGAAGTCGCCATTGTTCTTCGTCTGCTTGAGCTTGTCTATCAGGAACTCGATCGCATCCGTCGTGCCCATCGGTGCGAGGATACGACGCAGAACGAAGATCTTCTGCAGGTCCTGGCGCGGCACGAGCAGGTCTTCCTTACGGGTACCGGACTTGAGGATATCCATAGACGGGAAGATGCGCTTGTCAGCCACCTTGCGGTCGAGGACAATTTCCGAGTTACCGGTGCCCTTGAATTCTTCGAAGATAACTTCGTCCATACGGCTGCCGGTATCGATCAAGGCGGTCGCGATGATCGTCAAAGAACCGCCTTCTTCGATGTTACGCGCGGCGCCGAAGAAGCGCTTGGGTCGTTGCAATGCGTTGGCATCCACACCACCCGTCAGAACTTTACCGGAGGAGGGGACAACTGTGTTGTAGGCACGGCCAAGGCGCGTGATGGAATCGAGCAGGATGACAACGTCACGACCATGCTCAACCAGACGCTTTGCCTTCTCGAT
>JARXAQ010000091.1 GCA_029865825.1 Rhizobium sp. | reverse complement strand
ACGGTCATTGCGATCTCGTCTTCGCCGGAACGTTCGAACGACCAGTCGTTGGTCGCAGCGACAAACTCGATCATATCGACCGGGTTTGACTGTCGTTCGACTTCGATTTCCATCAGGCTCATGCTTCACCTTCTTGACCGGAGTGAAAACGGGCTGCCGACAAAACGCCGGAGCACTCGAACACTAAAACCGGAACTAACTGAAAACGATTCCGAAGGACCCCAGGGTAAAACACGCACCCTGTCCGAAACTTGTGGAGGCCCGTTTCGAATCATCATTTAAAATCAGTGTATAATCGCCAGAAGCCAGCACCAGCCCCCAAGCGACCATTTGGCCAACGACCCTGTGGATGGCGGTTCGGGAATCGCCTTTGCATCAGGTCATAAGCGACTCTGGCGATTGGCTTTTTCGCACCTGTCCACAAGCTGCAACTTTTTTCCGTCGCATTGCCCCTTTTGCTCCCGTCAAGGCACTGAAAAAACAAAAAGACCCAAAGCCACAGGCAATGGGTCTTCCGTTTGGTCGTCGTGACGTCATTCAAGGCCGGTCAACAGAAAAAACGTCGCCGACCGAACCTGATATTACTTGGCCTGAGCCGAAAGCTGGGCTTCGAGGATTTCCAGACGCTTCTGCAGAATCTCGTTTTCCTCGCGCGCCTTCAGCGCCATCTCGCGCACCACGTCGAATTCCTCGCGCTTGACGAGATCCATGCTGTTCAGCCAGCGCTCGGCCTGGGCATGGAAGGCCGTCTCCACTTCCTTGCGCACGCCCTGGGCGGCGCCGGCAGCATCCGTCATCAACTTGGCAAAATCATCAAAAAGGCGATTGGGTCCGGTCGACATGAAACTCTCCTCTCGAGCAGGATGCGGGACCTCGTTTGTCCCCTTGAAGATCAGGTAGGACCAGAAGCGAAGCCGTGCAAGACGCAGTGTGAACATAAAGGTGGTTGACGGTGTTGCACTGCGTCCAGATTCCATCTTGACCACCTTATGTAGCAACGCCATTTTCGCCCAGCATCAACGAAAGCAATCCATTGTTGTCAGTTCTGGACCTTTTCGCCGTCGTATCTTTCCCCGCGATCGATCCGATCGCTTTTTCGATCGGTCCCTTGGCGGTCCATTGGTATGGGCTGGCTTATGTCGCCGGCATCCTTCTCGGCTGGCTCGTCGCGCGCGATCTGTTGCGTCGCCCAAACCTCTGGCCGAATGCGACGCCACCGGCCACCGTCGAGCAGATCGACGACTTCATCCTGTGGGTCGCGATCGGCATCGTCGCGGGCGGCCGCCTCGGCTACATTTTCTTCTATGATTTCGCCGCCGTCGCCGCCAATCCGATGCGCGCGATCGAAGTCTGGAACGGCGGCATGTCCTTCCATGGCGGCTTTCTCGGCGCGACACTTGCAATGGTCTTCTTCGCCCGCAAGCACATGGTGCCGCTCTGGAGCCTGTTCGACATCGTCGCAAGCGTCGCCCCGCTCGGCATCTTCTTCGGCCGCGTTGCCAATTTCATCAACGGTGAACTGTGGGGCCGCCCCGCCAATCTGCCTTGGGCCATGGCCTTCCCGACCGGTGGTCCCTTCCCGCGCCACCCGAGCCAGTTGTATGAAGCAGCTCTCGAAGGCCTGCTTCTTTTCCTGCTGCTCCAGTTCCTTACCCGAGCCTTCGGGGCGCTGCGCCATCCTGGCCGCATCACCGGCGTTTTCGTGACGTGTTACGCCGCCGCCCGCATCTTCGTGGAATTCTTCCGCGAGCCCGATGCCCAGATCGGCTATCTCTTCGGTGGCTGGCTCACCATGGGCATGGTGCTGTCAGTGCCCATGGCCCTTGTTGGCCTGTGGATCTTCGCACGCTCCGGGCGAACGGCCCGGACCGGCGGTTGAGGGAGGCCGGACGGATGCCGACACCACTCGCTCAGAAGATCAAGTCGCTGATCTCAGCCACCGGCCCGATCAGTGTCACCGACTACTTTGCCCTTTGCCTGGCCGACCCCGAGCATGGCTACTATCGCACGCGCCACCCCTTCGGCCGCGCCGGCGATTTCGTCACCGCCCCGGAAGTCAGCCAGCTCTTCGGCGAAATGCTCGGCATCTTCATGATCAACGCCTGGCAGCGTCACGGCGAACCGCTCGACGTGCGCCTGGTTGAGATCGGCCCGGGTCGCGGCACGATGATGGCTGACATGCTGCGCGTCATCTCCCGGGCCGCGCCCGGCCTCTATGAGACGGCGACTGTCCACCTGGTCGAGACCAGTGCACTCCTGAAGCTCACCCAGATGGAGACGCTGTCCAGCCATGGCGACAAGGTCTCCTGGCATGAGAGCTTCGACAGCGTGCCGGATGGCTTCACGTTGCTCGCCGCCAATGAACTCTTCGACGCCATCCCCATCCGCCAGTTCGTCAAGACGCCGTCGGGTTTCCGCGAACGTCTGGTCGGGCTCGACGATGCCGGCGAGCTTTGCTTCACCCTCGGCGTTGCCACCCTCGATCCAACCCTCCTGCCGGAGACAACAACCCCGCCCCCGGATGGCGAGATCTTCGAAGTCGCCCCGGCCCGTCAGTCGGTCATGCTGACGATCTGCGAGCGGCTGCGCCAAAGCCATGGCACGGCGCTGGTCATCGACTACGGCCACATGGTCAGCAATTTCGGCGATACGCTGCAGGCAGTCCGCGCCCACGAATACGATCCGCCTCTCGCCCATCCGGGCCTCGCCGATCTGACGAGCCATGTCGACTTCGAAAACCTCGCCCGCACCTCGCTGGCAGCCGGCGTTCACCTGAACGGCTGCATGCACCAGGGCGACTTCCTGGTCGGACTCGGCATCGAGGAACGGGCCGCCGTTCTCGGCCGCGGCAAGGACGAATTGACCCAGAAGGGCATCGTCGATGCCGTCCACAGATTGGCCGGCGCCGGCAACGGCTACATGGGTGAATTGTTCAAGGTCATGGCGATCTCCATGCCGGCTCTACACCTAGCCCCCTTCAAATCCAAGCATTGACACAGGCCCGCGCGATCGCCAACATCGCCCGCGACCAGACGGCTTGAGATTGAAAGTCGAATAAATTCAGGTATTTCACGAGGGAGCTTCATGATCCCTGTGATTTGCCGAGCGCCGGAGACCGGATCATGACCATCGCCGACCAGCCGCGCCCGATTACCGCAACCAACCTCGATGATGCAAAGGCCGCAGGCATCCGCCACGGCTTTTTCACCCGTGATGGCGGTGTCTCGGAAGGCATCTATCGCGGCCTCAATGTCGGCCTCGGCTCACACGACGTTCCGGACCACATCCACGAAAACCGCCGCCGCGTCAGCGCCTGGTTCGACCTGGAGCCGCAGAGCCTGGCAACCGCCCACCAGATCCATTCCCCTGACGTCGTTGTGGTCGACGGCGACTATGATGGCAGCCGCCCGCAGGCCGATGCGCAGGTGACATCCACCCCCGGTATCATTTTGGGCGTGTTGACCGCCGATTGCGGTCCGATCCTCTTTGCTGATCCGCAAAACCGGGTAGTCGGGGCAGCCCATGCTGGGTGGAAGGGCGCGCTCGGCGGCGTCCTGGAAAACACTATCGACGCGATGATTGCGCTCGGCGCAAGACGTGACACCATCCGTGCCACGCTCGGTCCCTCGATCAGCGCGGCGAATTACGAGGTCGGCCCGGAATTCGTCGAGCGTTTCCTGGCGCAGGACCCAGACTTCGCCGCCTTCTTCGCCCCCTCCACCAAGCCGGGTCATGCGATGTTCGACCTGCCCGGCCTGACGCTGATGCGCCTGACGCGCGCCGGTATCACCGCAGACTGTCTCGGGCTCTGCACCTATGCGGCGCCCGAGACGTTTTATTCCTATCGCCGAACCACCCATGCCGGAGAACCGGATTATGGGCGACAGATTTCGGCGATCGTGATCACGGAGAACTGACATGGCACTGCATTTCAACGAGAGCGAATTCACCGCACGCCGCGAGCGCCTCGTCGCACGCATGGCGGCAGACAAGCTCGACGCCATGCTGCTCTTTGCCCAAGAGAGCATGTACTGGCTGACCGGCTACGACACATTCGGCTTTTGTTTCTTCCAGACGCTGGTGGTGAAGGCCGATGGCAGCGTGACACTGCTGACCCGTTCACCCGACCTGCGCCAGGCCAAGCAGACCTCGACCATCGAAAACATCGTCGTCTGGGTCGACCGCCCGAACGCCGATCCGTCGGTCGACCTGCGCAACCTGTTGAGCGACATCGACCTTCTCGGCGCACGCATCGGCATCGAATACGACACCCATGGAATGACCGGTCGTGTCGCCCGCCTCATCGACAATCAGTTGACCAGTTTCTGCGAGATCAGCGACGCCTCCTACCTCGTCAGCGAACTTCGCCTGGTGAAGAGCCCGGCCGAGATCGCCCAAGTCGTGGAGGCTGCCCGCCTCGCCGATGCCGCCTTCGACGCCGCCCTGCCACTGATCGCGCCGGGCGCAGATGAGGCCGCCATTCTGGCCGCCATGCAGCATGCCGTGCTCGCCGGCGGCGGCGACTACGCCGCCAACGCGTTTGTCATCGGCTCCGGTCAGGATGCCCTGCTCTGCCGCTACAAGTCCGGCCGGCGTCCATTGGCCGAGACGGATCAGCTCACTCTCGAATGGGCCGGCGTCTCGGCCCATTACCACGCGCCCATGCTGCGCACGATCCTGGTCGGCGAAGTCTCCTCGAGGCATCGGGAGCTTTATGCAGCCGCCCTCGAAGGCATGAAGGCAATCGAAGAGGTGCTGCGCCCAGGTCACAGCTTCGGCGACCTGTTCGACGCGCATGCCCGCACCATGGACGAGCGCGGCCTCACTCGGCACCGCTTCAACGCCTGCGGCTACTCCGTCGGCGCCCGCTTCGCGCCGTCCTGGATGGAGCATCAGATGTTCCATGCCGGCAATACCCAGGAGATCCTACCCGACATGACGCTCTTCGTGCACATGATCATTATGGACAGCGATCGCGAGACCGCGATGACGCTGGGTCAGACCTATCTCACCACCGAGACGGCCCCCCGCGCCTTGTCCGCCCATGCGCTCGACCTCATTGCCCTGTGATCGCATGTTTTCCAATCTGTTCAGGGAATTGACAGACGAAACATGCTACAGACATAAATTGTGACAGGAGGCGAAAGGGAAGGATCTGCCCTTGAGACGTTCAGCGACATTGACCATGAGCCGTGCCGCGATGCTCCTCTCCCTGTTGCTGCTGGCCGCCTGCAACAGCACGGAAGTCCTCACTCCACGCGCAGACGTCGGCAACGGCACACAGCCTGCCGGCTATGGCGAAGTAGCCTCGGCCACTGCCGCCGGCACCCAGCCGGTCCAGAGTGCGCCCCTCGGCCAAGCCGGTGCCTATGTAACCACACCGCGCGGCCCGCAGAACACGCTCGAAGCCCAGGCCGAAGCGCTGGCCCAGGGTGGCGTGAACCCCGTCGCCTCGCCACCGCTCGACGGCGCCCAGTCCCAGGAGTTTCCGGCAGCGCCCCAGGCCGCCTCCACCACGCGTGCAGCCAACACAACGACCCAGCCACAGGCGTCCGCAGCCGCCCAATCGGCCTCCACTGGCCAGGGTGCCACGGGAACCGTGCGTTTCCTGCCGATCATCGGTGCCCCCGTCCAAGCAGTCACGCCCCTGTCGCGGCAACTCGGGGCCGAGGCCCGCGCCCGTGGCCTGACGATCAAAAGCGCCAATGACGCTTCCAGCGAACATATCCTGAAAGGCTATTTCTCCGCCTTTTCCGATAGCGGCAATGTCACGGTCACCTATGTCTGGGACGTGCTCGACGCCAATGGCGGGCGCCTGCACCGCATCCAGGGCCAGGAGGTCGTCCCCTCAGCTGCCCAGGATCCCTGGGCCGCCGTCCCCGCTTCGGTGATGCAGCAGATCGCAACCAAGAGCATGGCGGAGTATGTCGCTTGGCGGAATGCGCAGCCTGGCTGAACCGGGACCGATCGACATCTGAATGGCCTGCTAAACGATTCAATTTCCGATGATTAACCGAAAATAGGGGTGTTCCCGTCCAAGCCTCTTGCATTCAAGGGTGAGGACGCTAAAAAGCGCCCATCTCAGCATGGTAACAGGCGGGCCAAGATGAAGGTTTTCGCAGGTAATTCGAACCGGCAACTGGCCGAAGCGATCTGCTCCTATCTCAACGTACCACTCGGCAAGGCCAGCGTCCGCCGCTTCGCAGACCAGGAAATCTTCGTCGAAATCCAGGAAAACGTGCGCGGCGAAGATGTCTTCGTCGTGCAGGCGACGTCGTTCCCGACGAACGACCACCTGATGGAACTGTTGATCATGATCGACGCATTCCGTCGATCTTCAGCACGCCGCATCACGGCGGTGCTTCCCTATTTCGGCTATGCCCGTCAGGACCGCAAGGCCGGCCCCCGCACGCCGATCTCGGCAAAGCTGGTCGCGAACCTGATCACCGAGGCCGGCGCCGACCGCGTGTTGACGCTCGACCTGCATGCAGGCCAGATCCAGGGCTTCTTCGATATCCCGACCGACAATCTCTATGCCGTGCCGCTCCTCGCAAACGACGTCAAGGAACGCTACGACACCAACAATGTCATGGTCGTCTCGCCTGACGTCGGCGGCGTCGTGCGCGCCCGTTCGCTCGCCAAGCGGCTGGACTGTCTGCTCGCCATTGTCGACAAACGCCGTGACCGTCCGGGTGAATCCGAGGTCATGAACGTCATCGGCGATGTCTCCGGCAAGGACTGCATTCTGATCGACGACATCGTCGATTCCGGCGGTACGCTCTGCAATGCAGCCGATGCCCTTTTGAAGAACGGCGCGACCAGCGTGACGGCCTACATCACCCACGGCGTCCTGTCGGGCGGTGCGGTGACGCGTGTCGCTTCCTCGAAGCTTCGCGAACTTGTCATCACGGATTCGATCCAGCCGACGACGGCAGTTCTTTCTGCCCCCAACATCCGCGTGCTGTCCACCTCGACCCTTCTCGGCGAGGCGATCAACCGCACGAGTGCCGAAGAGTCCGTTTCCAGCCTGTTCGACTGAACCGAAAATACATTGGCACCGTAGTCTTGTCTGTTCGACCGACGCACTGGAAAGATTGAGATTTTGCCGTTTGCTGTTGGTTGATACTTCTAGTATCTTCCACCGCCGTGGAGGGCCAATGAGGCCCTCCCGCCCTCCAGTATGACGCAGCATCCCTTCATGACTTTGACCGTCGATATATTGCTGGCGAGCCCGAAACTGCACGAAGCGATCCGGGACCAATCCGCAGCCCTGCTTGCAGTCCATGACGAAAGCCCCCGTCTTGCCGCCGTGTTCGGCACCCAGCAACGCTGGCTGCTCGGCCACCTGGCCATGGCACATTATTTCACCGAGGTAGCATCCGGGGCGACCGAACCGGCCATCTTCCTGGCTAGGTATTTCGAGCAGGTCCGCCAGTACGAGATCTCCAGCGTCAACACCGCCGACGCCTTCATCAAGGAAATGCTGGTTTATGGTGTCGCCATTCAGGCGAATGCCGGCGACAAGCGCAACCGTCCCGTGGCCCCCGCAGCCCACACGATCGCGGGCGTGTACCGGTGGACCTGGATTCACCTGCGCAGCCTCGACGCCATCGATGGCGGCCACCGCCTGAAAGCCTTCGAGGCGGATGAGAGACTGCTGGCCCGCCTGCACCCCACGATCACGAGCCGCTTCATGGTGACCCCGGCGATCCGGACACCGCCCGAGACATGGTCGCTCTTCACCTGGCTGAACAATGGCGGCATCGTCATGGATTGGCTGCTGGCCGGCATCGAACCGGCCGACCCGTCCGTCGAGCGTGTCCGCACGCAAGTCCGCTCTGTGCCCCAGATGGCCGAAATCTTTCGCCTCTCGCGCACCCATCTGAACCGCAAGCTGCGCGAGGCCGAGGCTTTGGGCAGCATAGGCTGGGAAGGTGCGCGCGGCCGCTCGGTGATGTGGGTCTCGCGCCAGTTCCGCGAGGAATACGCCGCCTCCCAGGCCGCCAAGCTCGCCATCATCGATGAAGCCTGCGCCGATATCAGCCTGCGCTGATTCTCTTGCCGTCAGCCTGGCGTAGCAGGCTCAGACCGTCGGCAGCGGACAGGCCTCCCCGCCGCCGAACAGCCGCGAACGAGTCAGAAAGCGCCGTTCCCGGCCATTGTCGAGCGAGAACATCCCACCCCTGCCCGGCACGACGTCGATGATCAGCTGCGTGTGTTTCCACACGTCATACTGACTACCGCTGATATAAAAGGGCACGCCGCCGATCTCGCCGAGCTTCACATCGGTTTCCCCGACACGGTAGTCACTGGCCGGATAGCACATGGGCGAAGACCCGTCACAGCAACCGCCAGATTGGTGGAAGAGCACATCCGGGTGGTCGACGCGAATTTCGGCCAGAAAGCTCAGGGCGGCATCGGTTGCGACGACACGCGGTTCGGTTTCCATGGACATTCAATCCTCCTGATCAAGAGACTAACCCTCCCCCTGGCAACACCAGGGAGAGGGACGAGGCGGCATCGGCGGAGACGACGCCTCGGGGGAGGAGCCGAAGATCAGAAGAAGCCGAGCGCCTTCGGGCTGTAGCTGACCAGCATGTTCTTGGTCTGCTGATAGTGGTCGAGCATCATCTTGTGGGTCTCGCGACCGATGCCCGACTGCTTGTAGCCACCGAAGGCCGCATGCGCCGGATAAGCGTGGTAGCAATTGGTCCAAACACGACCGGCCTGGATGTTGCGGCCAAAATTATAGCAACGATTGGCATCGCGGCTCCACACGCCCGATCCGAGGCCGTAAAGCGTGTCATTGGCGATCTCGAGTGCCTCGGCGTCATCCTTGAAGGTCGTGACAGACACGACCGGTCCAAAAATCTCTTCCTGGAACACACGCATCTTGTTGTGGCCCT
>JARXAQ010000324.1 GCA_029865825.1 Rhizobium sp. | reverse complement strand
ATGGAAATGTCATCGAGCCCATGATGGACCGTCGGAATTTTGTATTTCTGCTTCTCGCCACCACCACAGTCGCCAGTGTTCTGACGGCTGCGCCCCCTGCTGCCGCAAAGGACGGCCGTGACAGTGACGGCGGCGGAGACAATGACAGCGACGATGCCGGCGGCAGCGACAACAGCGGGTCGGGCAGCGGCAACGATGATGGTGATGATGGCGACGATGGCGATGACGGTGGGGATGATCGCGGCGGCAAGAACGATGACGATGATGATGATGACAGGAGCGGCAACAGCGGGTCCGGCAGCTCGAAATACGAGCGCGATCACCAGCGCGCGCGCGAAGCCGTCGATCAGGGGCGCATTCTGCCGCTCCGGGAAATTCTGAAGCGGGTGGAAAAGCTGGGCGGCGGCCGCGTCATCGCGGTGGATCTCGACCTCGAGGCCCGCAAGCCCGTTTACACGCTCAAGGTCCAGAGGGGCGTCAACGTCAAGACGCTGAAGCTGGACGCTGCGAGCGGTCGCAGGCTCACATTGTTCGGATGGTGACGCATGCGCATCCTGCTCGCTGAAGATGACGCGACCATCGCCGACTATACCCGCTCGAAACTCGAGACCGAAGGTTTTGTCGTTCACCACCTGACATCCGGCCCCGACGTCTGGGCGGAGGGAGAGACAGGCGATTACAGCGCCATCGTGCTCGACCTCGGTCTGCCGGGCATGGACGGCCTGTCGATTCTCAAGCGCTGGCGGTCGGCGGGCCTGGAGACGCCTATACTCGTTCTGACCGCGCGGGGATCGTGGATGGAGCGCGTCGACGGCTTCGAAGCCGGTGCCGACGACTATCTGCCCAAACCGTTCCGCAGCGAGGAACTGATTGCACGGTTGAAGGCGTTGTTGCGCCGGACGGGGGGCAAGCCCAAGGTCAAGGCCTCTGCCGGCGGCTTCGTCATTGATGACGCTGCGCGCCGCGTTACCTTCGAGGACCGGCCGATCGACCTGACACCACTCGAATACCGCTTGCTGTCCCTGCTCGTCGCCGAGCCGCAGCGGGTCTTCGATCCCTTGGAGATCGCCAGACAAGTGCAGGGCCGCGACGACGATGCGGCCAAGAACGCCGTCGAGGCGATGATCGCACGCATCCGACGCAAGACCCATCCGCTTGCCATCGCCACCCGGCGCGGCTTCGGCTACACGCTTCTGGGCGAGGGCGCATGATGCAGTCGCTGCGCCTGCGGCTGCTGATTGGCGCGGTTCTTGCGATCGCCTTTGTGCTGCTTCTGGTCGGCGTCGGCTTGAGCAGCGTCTTCTCCACCTATGCCGCCGATCGCTATCGCTCTGACATGTCGGCGATCATGGACCAGCTGGCGGCCAGCATCGAGATCCGCAAGGGGAAACCGGTCGTCACCGACGAGCCAAGCGACCCCCGCTTCGGCCTGCCGGGCAGTGGGCTCTATTGGCAGGTGATCGCCGAGGACGGTCAGGTCATCCGCTCCCGGTCGCTCTGGGACGTGGAGCTCGCCCTCAGCGCCCTGCGGGCCGGGCCTTACGGTTTTCGCGAGACGGAAGGCCCTGATGGGGCCGCCATTCTCGCCGACATCCGCAGGATCTCGGTGGAGACGGCCGACGGAAGCCAGCCTTTCACCCTGCTGTCGGCCTTCGACCGCAAGGTGATCGATGATGCGATTTCCAGCTATCACGGCTCGATGGCGGTCATGCTCGCGGCAACGGCCGCCGTGCTGTTTGCCGCGGCCTTCCTGCAGATCGGCATCGGTCTTGCGCCGTTGTCGCGCCTTCAGGCGGGCCTGACGAGGGTTCGGGCGGGTTTGCTGGATCAGTTTGAGGGCGAGGGGCCAACGGAACTGAAGCCCCTGGTGTTGGAACTCAACCAGTTGTTGAAGGAGCGGGAAACCGCGGTCGAGCGCGCACGCGCGCGGGCGAGCGATCTCGCCCATGGCCTCAAGACCCCGCTGACCGTGTTGCTGCATGTGGCGGATGCATTGCCCGGAGCGGAAAAGACGCTGATCCGCCAGCAGGTCGACCTGATCCGCCAGCGGGCCGACCGACAATTGCAGTCTGCCCGCCTGGGCGTCGAGCAGATGGCCCAGACCGGGCTCGCGTCCCTGACCGGCAAGCTGGTGTCGGTGCTCCTGCCGGTAACAGCCGCCCAGGGCATCGACTGGAAGGTCAGTCTCGACGAGCAGCTGACGGCGGATATGGACCCGGCCGACCTCGCGGAGGCTCTCGGCAATGTGCTCGACAACGCCACGCGTTTCGCCCACGGGGTCATCGCCGTCTCCGCGATCCGTGACGGCGATGTCATTCGCCTCGACGTCGAGGATGACGGCCCAGGGGTCGAGGACGAGGCGCTGGCGAACATAGCCGGCCGCGGCGTGCATCTGGGCGACGGCGAGGGGTCTGGTCTCGGCCTCGCGATTACCGCCGATGTCTTGGCGGCCTATCGCGGCGGTCTCGCATTTGCCCGCTCGCCCCTCGGCGGCTTGAAGGTGACGCTGACATTGCCGACCCGCAAATGACCCCGTATTTCGGGCGTTCCAAGAATAAAACGGGCGCCCCGTTGCGCTTTTTCACCGTCGCGGTTATAAGCGCCCGTCCGAACGGTCCGGCAGGGCATGCCGTGGCCGTTCTTTATGCTTGAAAATGGGCATTCGTCTGCCTGTTTCGATACAAGAACAATGGAGTAGCAAAATGCCCAAGATGAAGACGAAATCCTCCGCCAAAAAGCGGTTCAAGATCACTGCAACCGGCAAGGTCCTCGCGGCTGCCGCCGGCAAGCGTCACGGCATGATCAAGCGGTCCAACAAGTTCATCCGCGATGCACGCGGAACGATGGTTCTCGCCGAAGCTGACGGCAAGAAGGTCATCAAGAACTACCTGCCGAACGGTCTCTAAGACCCCACGCTTTTTGGATCATATAAGGAGATCATGACATGGCACGCGTAAAACGTGGCGTAACTTCCCGCGCCAAGCACAACAAGGTATTCAAGGCAGCCAAGGGCTTCTACGGCCGCCGCAAGAACACGATCCGCGCCGCAAAGGCCGCCGTCGACCGTTCGAAGGCATTCGCCTACCGCGACCGCAAGGTCAACAAGCGCAACTTCCGCGCTCTGTGGATCCAGCGTATCAACGCGGCTGTTCGCGAACACGGCTTGACGTATGGCCGCTTCATCGACGGCCTGAACAAGGCTGGCATCGAAGTCGACCGCAAGGTTCTGTCCGACATGGCCATCCATGAGACAGCTGCCTTCGGCAAGCTCGTCGAAGCCTCGAAGAAGGCTCTGGCATACCTCAAGGATGCCGGCACGGCCAACGAGTTTGAAAGCGCGGTCAAGTAAACCAGCGCTTCCCAACTGAAATTCAAGTATTGGGAAACCCGCGCTGGTACGGCTGGCGCGGGTTTTTCTTTGACCGTTAGGCTGTGACGGTATCACGGCGCGACATGAAGGGCAGGAAACGGAAATATGTCCGATCTCGACAGTTTGAAGACGCAGCTTCTCGCCGATATCGCCGCCGCCGCGGACGAACAGGCGATCGAGGCGGTACGCGTGGCGGCCATGGGCAAGAAGGGTTCGGTCTCCGAACTCCTGAAGACGCTCGGCACGATGAGCCCGGAAGAGCGCCAGACGCGCGGCGCCGCGATCAACGCGCTGAAGATCGAGATCACCGACGAGATCACGACCCGCAAGAGCGCCTTGAAGGATGCCGCAATCGATGCGCGCCTGAAGGCCGAGACGGTCGATGTCTCGCTGCCCGTCCGCTCCTCGCCGGCCGAGCGCGGCCGTATTCATCCGATCAGCCAGATCGTCGACGAGATCACCGCGATCTTCGCCGACATGGGTTTTTCGATTGCCGAAGGCCCGGATATCGAGACCGATTATTATAACTTCACGGCGCTGAACTTCCCCGAGGGACATCCGGCCCGCGAGATGCACGACACCTTTTTCTTAGCCCCGGACGAGAACGGTGATCGCAAGGTGCTGCGCACGCACACCTCACCGGTGCAGATCCGCACCATGGAAGCCCAGAAACCGCCGATCCGCATCGTCATTCCCGGCAAGACCTATCGCCAGGACAGTGACGCGACCCATTCGCCGATGTTCCATCAGGTCGAAGGGCTCGTCATCGACAAGACGGCCAATGTCGCCAACATGCGCTGGATCCTGGAAGAATTCTGCAAGGCCTTCTTCGAGGTCGACAGCGTCACCATGCGCTTCCGCCCGTCCTTCTTCCCGTTCACCGAGCCGAGCTTCGAGGTCGACATCCAGTGTGACCGCTCCTCCGGTCCGATCGTCAAGTTCGGCGAGGGCACGGACTGGATGGAAATCCTCGGCTGCGGCATGGTTCATCCGAACGTGCTGCGCGCCGGTGGCCTCGATCCGGACGAATACCAGGGCTTTGCCTGGGGCATGGGCCTCGACCGCATCGCCATGCTGAAATACGGCATGCCGGATCTGCGCGACTTCTTCAACGCCGACGTCCGCTGGATGAGCCATTACGGTTTCCGCCCGCTGGATGTGCCGACGCTGTTTGGTGGCCTGAGCAACTGATCTGCACAATGAGCGGCTGCCCCGAGAGAGGGGCGGCCAGACGGACGGGTGGATGAAGACCGCCTTCCGAGTGAATGAAGGCGAATGAGACGTGATTGAACATCTTGAGAACATGCGTCCGGTCGATGCGCTCTGCGCCGACGACCTGTTGCATGTGGAACTGACGGACGGCCGTATCGTCAGTGTTCCAATCTGGTGGTATCCCCAGCTTCGAGACGCGATGCCGGTGGAACGAAACAACATAGACTTCATGCCGAAAAGCATGCACTGGCCTGACATCGAACTGGATATCTCGGTCGTCAGTCTGCTTCTCGGAGAAAAGGCGCCAGGCGCGCGATCGCCGGATGTCTCGGGCAAGATTCAGGTGGAAACAAGACAATGAAATTCACACTCTCCTGGCTGAAGGATCACCTGGAAACCGAGGCCTCGCTTGAGCAAATCTGCGAGCGGCTGACCGCGATCGGCCTCGAGGTCGAGCATGTCGACGACAAGGCGGCCTACAAGCCCTTCGTCATCGCCAGGATCCTGACGGCGGAAAAACATCCCGAGGCCGATCGTCTGAAGGTGCTCACGGTCGATGCCGGTGACGGTTCTCCGCCGGTGCAGATCGTCTGCGGGGCGCCGAATGCCCGCGCCGGCATGATCGGCGCCTTGGCGCGTCCGGGCACCTATGTGCCGGGTATCGATGTCACGCTCTCCGTCGGCAAGATCCGCGGTGTCGAAAGCCATGGCATGATGTGCTCCGAAAAGGAGCTCAACATCTCCGACGACCACAACGGCATCATCGACCTGCCCGAGGATGCGCCGGTCGGGACCTCCTTCGCATCCTATGCCGGCCTCGATGATCCGGTCATCGAGATCAATCTGACGCCGAACCGTCCCGACTGCACGAGCGTCTTCGGCATTGCGCGGGATCTGGCTGCTTCCGGTCTAGGCACGCTCAAGGTGCCGAAGCCCCCGAGCTTCAAGGTTGAGGGTGAGACCCCGGTCGAGGTGAAGCTCGAGCTGGACGATCACCTCTGCCCCGGTTTCGCCTATCGCCTCGTGCGCGGCGTGAAGAACGGCCCGAGCCCCAAGTGGATGCAGCAGCGGCTGCTGTCGATCGGGCTGCGCCCCATCTCGGCGCTCGTTGACGTGACCAACTACATGACCTTCGACCAGGGTCGGCCGATGCATGTCTTCGACGCCGACAAGGTCAAGGGCGCGCTCACCGTGCGCCGCGCCAAGGAGGGCGAGGAGATCCTCGCGCTCGACAGCCGCACCTACAAGCTGAACCCGAGCAATGTCGTCATCGCTGACGACAACGGTCCGGAATCGATCGGCGGCATCATGGGCGGTGAGCATTCCGGCTGCGACGAGAACACCGTCAACGTGCTGATCGAGTCTGCCCTCTGGGATCCGATCAACATCGCCAAGACCGGCCGCGCCCATGGCATCATCACGGACGCACGCTACCGCTTCGAGCGCGGCGTGGATCCGGAATACATGGTCCCGGGCCTCGAGCGCACCACCGAGCTGGTGCTCGAGATGTGCGGCGGTGTCGCGGCCGAGAAGAAGGTCGCAGGCTACAAGGGCCATGACAAGAAGGTCGTCGATTTCCCCTATGCGGAAGTGAAGCGCCTGACCGGTCTCACCGTTTCCAACGATGAGTCGCGCCAGATCCTGACGGCGCTCGGCTTCGAGATCCTCTCGGGCGACGAGACGACTGCCAAGGTCTCCGTTCCCTCCTGGCGTCCTGACGTCGATGGCAAGGCGGATCTCGTCGAAGAGGTCATGCGTATGCACGGCGTCGACAACATCAAGCCGGAACCGCTGCCGCCGACCGGCTCGGTCAACGGCAAGATCCTGACGACACTGCAGATCCGCACCCGTACGGCCCGGCGGGCGCTCGCCTCGCGCGGCATGTTGGAAGCCGTCACCTGGTCCTTCATCCCGGCCGAGCACGCCAAGCTCTTCGGCGGCGGCAGCGAGAAGCTGAAGCTCGTCAATCCGATTGCAGCCGATATGTCGGACATGCGTCCTTCGCTGTTGCCGGGCCTGCTGACGGCTGCCCAGCGCAATGCCGACCGTGGCTTCGGCGATGTGGCGATCTTCGAAGTCTCGGGCACCTACGAGGGCGATACGCCTGAAACCCAGCGCCGTGTTGCTGGCGGTGTCCGTCGCGGTACCGCTTCGCTCGCCGGTGCCGGACGCTCCTGGTCGAACACGGCCAAGGGCGGCGGCAAGCCGGTCGACGTCTTCGACGCCAAGGCCGATGCGCTCGCCGTGCTCGAAGCCTGCGGTATTCCCACCGGCAATGTCCAGATCGAGCAGGGTGGCCCCGAATGGTATCACCCCGGCCGTTCCGGCACGATCAAGGCGGGCCCCAAGGTCGTGCTCGGCACCTTCGGTGAATTCCATCCGAAGACGCTGGAAGCGCTCGACGTCTCCGGCACGCTCTGCGGCTTCGAGATCTTTGTCGATGCCCTGCCGGAACCGAAGAAGAAAGCGACCCGCACAAAGCCGGCGCTCGAGCTTTCGCCGTTCCAGATGGTGAAGCGCGACTTCGCCTTCGTCGTCGAAAAGGCGGTCGAGGCCGGCGCGATCATCAAGGCGGCGACCAGCGCCGACCGCAAGCTGATCACGGGCGTCAACGTCTTCGACATCTTCGAAGGCGCGTCCGTCGGCGAAGGCAAGAAATCGGTGGCGATCGAAGTGCTGATCCAGCCGGCCGACAAGACGCTGACCGATGAGGATTTCGACGCACTGACGAAGAAGATCGTCGGCAATGTCGAGAAGTCGACGGGCGGTGCGCTGCGCGCCTGACTAAAAAACAAAGAACGAGCGCTGTGTTGGCGCTCGCTCTTCTCATCCTTCCCCCGTCAGGGATTGATGTAGTACACCTTGTTGACGATCTTCCAGTTGCCGGCGACCTTCACCATAGACAGGATGTCGGTGAAGCGCAGCCCCGCGAATTCGTCAATGACCGTCACGCATGCGGTGTCTCCGATCACGGTGGCGGATTGGACGTCGCAGACAGGTGTAGACCTGGGCGTGGCGGGTGTTTCGGCGATAATAGCCCCGATAAAGGCATCGAGGCTGAGCCATTCCAGATCGTTCTGATAGTTTCCTATGATTGCGGCATCCGGGTGGAAGGCTGCGCGGAGCTCCCCCTCTTTGCCGAAGGCCATTGCATGGACGTAGAGAAATGCAAGATCACGAACCGCCTGCTCGTCTGTCATCGCACAAGCCCCCTGGTTTTGCTTGGAGCTTATCACGCCGCGTCTTCCGGCTGAAGTGGTCAGGCTGCTCTGGCCTCGCCGTCGGCTTGAACGATTCCGGTCAGCCGGGCGAAAGTGACCACATTGCCTGCCAGGGTCAGCAACAGGCCGACAGGGCAGCCATGTCCAGTGATAAGTGATAGCCTTCGAACACCGTCGACGGGCGGTAGCCTGCGCGCCTGATCCGGTTTGATAGTCTGGTGCCGGACTGTCAGTCAGCAAAGAAAAAGCCCTTTCCCTGTGTGCAGGGAAAGGGCTTTTGCGTATAGGGGCCTCGGCGGCGCAGCCTCATCAGAGGCTGACGCGGCGGCCTTCCTTGTCGGCGGACTTGCGGTCGCTGCCATGCTTGGCCAGGATCGCCTTGGCGTCCTCGACCGAAATGCGGTGCTTCTTGGCAAAGGGAATGGCTTCATAGCCCTTGGCGGCGGCGGGGGCGGTGGTTTCGTCTGCCATGCTG